>CAYMML010000099.1:0-7833 GCA_964391515.1 uncultured Thermodesulfovibrio sp.
GCGGTAGGGCTGTTAGGGAATCAGATAGAGGAGCACGGTCAATCATCTGGGAGCAACACGGTCATATCAACCTGAATATGAGAAAATGTTGGCCATTTCAATAAGGTCAATACAACCGTGCCGAAACGGCTAATCTCTGCAGTCTCTTTTTTACAATTTTATAGGTAGAAACATACTTTCAGGAGGTCATGTGTCAGACTTTTACCAGACAGGAATTGTAGCCACCCTGCACCGCCTTGGTAAGATTGACATAGACAGGATCGAGGCCGAACTCACCTGGTACTCACAGGAAAGACCGGTGGCGCTTATACTGCCCTCCCTGATATCTGAACTCAAGGGGGAAGCCCTCAAGAAGATAATCACTGAACTTAAGGACGTGGGATACATTAAAGAGATAATTGTCACCCTCGGGCCATCTTCAAGGGAGGATTTTATGATGGCAAGGGAGTTTTTTTCTGAACTCCCCCAGAAGGTAAACATCATCTGGAATAACGGACCTGGGCTTACTGAGATATACCATAAAATCGAAAAGGCGGAATTGCATATTGGAGAGGAGGGAAAGGGGAGATCTGTCTGGATGGCTTACGGCTATGCCCTGTCAAGGCAGGAGTTCCATACCCTTGCACTTCACGACTGCGATATAGTTACCTACTCAAGAGATCTCCTTGCAAGGCTTTGCTACCCTGTCACAAACCCGAATCTGGACTACCACTTCTGTAAGGGGTATTACAGCAGGGTGTCAGACAGGCTGCACGGTCGGGTCACCAGGCTGCTTGTGACACCCCTTCTCAGGGCACTGCAGATCATAGTTGGTCATAACCCCTTACTTGTCTTTTTCGACAGTTTTCGTTACCCCCTTGCTGGAGAGTTTTCCATGATGGCCGACCTTGCGAGGGTTTTGCGGACTCCTGGCGACTGGGGGCTTGAGGTGGGCGTGCTTGCCGAGGTTTACAGAAACACCTCACTTCGGCGTGTCTGTCAGGTGGATATTGCAGACAACTACGAACACAAACACCAGGAACTCTCCCCCGAAGACGCCTCAAGGGGGCTCCACAAGATGTGTGTGGACATCTGCAAATCCCTCTTCCGCACCCTTGCCTCTGAGGGAATAGTCTTTTCAGGCAGTTTCTTCAACACACTCATTGCCACCTACATGAGGACTGCTCAGGATCTTCTGAAAAGGTACGAGGACGATGCCGCTATCAACGGGCTGTTCTTTGACCGACACGAAGAAAGCCTTGCTGTGGAGACATTTACAAAGGGTATTAAACAGGCAGCAGAGACTATTACAAGAGACCCCCTGGGAGTACCCCTTATCTCCAGTTGGGATCGGGTGAGTTCGGCAATACCTGATATTTTCAAGATGATAAGAGATGTGGTTGAACAGGACAACTCAGAGTGATTTCTAAAACTCAGGATGCTTTGCTAAGAGATTCTGTATAATGAGGGTGTTCAATGAAAAGAGAGGTTTTCACAGATCATTCTGAGGGACGAAGTCCCGAAGCATGTCCTGACCCTGAGCACAGCAAAGGGGAAGGAACTCAGAGAGAAGATGTTTCGCTTTGCTCAACAGGACAGATTCTTCGCTGATGCTCAGACGCTGTCCTGAGTGAAACGAAGGGATGACATATTGCGGTAAAGCAAAAAGGGAATTCCTCGTAAGGACTATATTTTAAAGGGTTTGCAATATCTTGAACACCATCTATAGTTTTCTGGAGGTGAGAATCTTATGTCTGCAGGTATGAGTATTTTGATATTTCTCCTGAGTCTCCTGGTGTTGTTATTTGCCAGAAGGCTCTCCTTTAAATTTCTTCACAGGTGGGCGGAAAAGACAAAAACGGGATTGGACGATATCATTCTTTCATCTATTAAAACCCCCTCTATCTACTGGATAATTGCACTTGCACTTTATGTCTCCATTTCCTCAAGCGCCATTCCGGAGAAGTTGACCCTGTATATCAACAAAGGAATACTCGTAATTCTCATACTCTCTGTCACCGTTGTACTCGTAAGGCTCACAGGCAGTCTCATATCACATTACTCTGAAAAAAGCACCGTCCCAATACCATCCACAGGTCTTGTGAATGCCTCTGTAAAAGGGCTTATCCTGGTTATCGGGATAATGATCATTCTCCATTCACTGGGAATATCGATAACACCCCTGATTACAGCACTTGGAGTAGGAGGCCTTGCCGTTGCACTTGCCCTGCAGGACTCGCTTGCTAACCTCTTTGCTGGTATCCACATACTGCTTGAGAGAACCATACGGGTGGGTGATTTTGTGGAACTTGAAAACGGTCAGAAGGGGTATGTGCAGGATATTGGATGGAGGACAACCCGCATAAGGATGCTTCCTAACAATGTGGTGGTTATCCCCAACAGCAAACTCGCCCAGAGTGTTGTTACGAATTACTATCTGCCTGAAAAGAGGATGTCTCTGCTGATACCGGTTGGTGTGAGTTACTCCTCCGATCCGGAGAAGGTTGAAGAGATACTTATAGACGAGGCGAAGAAGGCGGTTGGCGAGATCCCGGGTCTTCTTGGCGACCCTGAACCCTTTGTCAGGTTTATTCCCGGTTTTGGTGAAAGTTCTCTTGACTTCACGCTCATATGCCAGGTGGGTGAGTTTGTTGACCAGTACTATGCCCAGCACGAACTGAGAAAGCGCATCTTTAAGCGTTTCCAGCAGGAAGGGATAGAGATCCCATTCCCTCACAGGACGGTTTATCTGAGGGAGGAAAAGGATTGGTAAACAGCACGCCCTTCTTTGAGTTTCGTGAGTGCTCAATCCTCCTCAAGGCAACAGGCCTTAAGGCAAAGAGCGTCCAGGAGATGAGGCAACTTCTTTCAGAAGTGAGTGAAAACTGTATCTACCACCACACACACCAGTATTTCTTCAAAGGCAATATACTTGAGTACACAAATGATTTTGCCCAGTGGACCGGCGAGACTATTGGGGAGAGAGAACTTGCCGAGAGGCTTTCAAATATTGATCCCTACACCTTCGGATCGATAAACGAACTTCGCACAGAACTTATCAGGGTCATAGATGAGTTCCTTTCTGTTTTCCCCACACCCCGTGAGGCTCTGAGGGGTGAGGAACTCTTCTTCAATGAATCTGTCACGATCATCTATCCCCTTGGCATAAGGGCAAGGAACCTTGCAGAGTTTCTGATGGTGATGAGGTACATTGATCCTGCTTCTATCTACTACCATTTCTACGAGGCAAGGAAGCGGCTTGGGGGGCTTGATGACTTCTCCATGTGGATAGAACACTCACTGGGGATGAAAGAGGCCGCTGAAAAACTCAGGTCTATCGATCCGTTCATGCACAATATTGAGTCTATCCGCAGTCACATAATAGAGGAGATAGAGGAAGTGGTACGTTCTGAGATGGAGGTTAAGGAGTGATACTCTCTCGATACTCGGGCATCTCACCAAGGAGCGACCTTTTGCTTATAAGAAAACTCTGCGAAAAACTCGCAGGAAAATGTTTCCTCCATATCAACTCCACCAGGGCGGGTGGAGGTGTGGCAGAAATCCTCCAGAGGATGATCCCCATCCTTACCGATCTTGGCCTGAATGCAAGGTGGGAGGTTATAGAGGGTGACAGGAGGTTTTTTGACATAACAAAGAAGATCCATAATGCACTCCAGGGAAACAACGAGAACTTTACTGAAGAGATGTGGGCTTATCACAGAGAGATAAATGTAAGGAATGCAGACCACCTCGACCTGGAGGCAGACGCCGTTTTGATACACGACCCCCAGCCCATTCCCCTTATTGAGTTCAGGCCAAAAGACTCAGGTCACTGGATATGGAGATGTCATATAGATATGTCTACACCACAGGAAGATGTTTGCAGGCGAATCTCCGAATACTGTAAACGGTATGACTCCGCTATTTTCTCCGTGGCACGATTTACGAAAGTGCTTGGCATACCCGAGTTTATCATTCCGCCTTCCATTGACCCTTTGAGCGAAAAAAACCGGGAACTCAGCCCTGCAGAGATAGAGTCTGTACTTGAAAAATACTCTATACCCCGAGACCGCCCCATGATACTCCAGGTATCCAGGTTCGACCGGTTTAAAGATCCAATAGGCGTGATTAAGGCATACCACCTTGTAAAGAGATACAATGACTGTATCCTCGTCCTTGCCGGCAGCCCGGCCACAGACGACCCCGAAGGAGAGATTGTTCTGAACGAGGTAAAGGAGTTTGCCTCTGGAGACCCTGATATCTACATCCTACTCCTACCGCCCTACAGTGATCTTGAGATAAACGCACTCCAGAGAAGCGCAACGGTCGTGTTACAGAAATCCATAAAGGAGGGGTTTGGGCTTACCGTTTCAGAGGCCATGTGGAAAGGCAAACCTGTTATCGGTGGTGCGGTTGGAGGCATTCCTCTGCAGATTCTTAATGGTGTCACAGGCTTTCTTGTCCACTCTGTAGAAGGCGCCGCCTTCAGGATCAGACAGTTTCTGAACAACCCAAAGATGATAGAAAGAATGGGCAACGTAGGACGGGAGTTTGTAAGGAACAACTTTCTTATTACAAGGCAGATACGGGACTATCTCTCGGTCTGGTATGCCATGGATAACAAAGGGAGTGATATTATAGAGGTATGAGGAGGGAAGATTTAATCAGTCTTATACAAAATAGCCTTGAGGACAGAAACCTCATAATCGTTACAAACAGAGAACCTTACATTCATAAAAACAAAGGTGGGACAGTTGTGGTGGAGCGTTCTGCAGGCGGGGTTGCAACCGCACTTGATGACCTCCTTACCTCAACCGGTGGTACCTGGCTTGCCTGGGGCAGCGGAGATGCAGACAAAGAGGTGGTGGACGATAACGATTCCCTTATGGTGCCTCCTGAAAACCCCTCTTACAGACTAAAGAGAGTATGGCTTCCCAAAAAGGTGGCAGAAAATTACTACGGTGGATTCTCCAACAGGGTGCTCTGGCCACTGTGCCACATCTCACTTGACAGGGTGTATTACCGTCGAAGGTACTGGGAAGACTATATAAAGGCAAACTTCACCTTTGCAAATGCTATAAGTTCACTGATTAACAATAACTCACTTCTCTGGCTCCACGATTACCATCTTTGCATGGTACCGGGGATGCTGAGAGAGCGATACCCTGACCTCACTATAGCACACTTCTGGCATATACCATGGCCTGACTGGGATGTCTTCAGGTCGGCTCCCCAGGCGGTAAACATTATAGAAGGCCTTCTTGGAAATGATCTCATAGGATTCCAGATCCCTCTATTTGCAAGGAATTTCATGGAGTGCGTTGAAAACGCCGTTCAGGCGGAGGCCGACTATGAAAATGGAATTATCGATTATAAGGGTAGAAAGATCTTCGTTTCAGACTTTCCTATAAGTATAGACTTCCAGAAGTTTGACATTCTTGCAGGAAGAAAAGAGACGGAACGATTAATAAAAAGACTGAAAAAGAGATACAACCTACCTGAATTTATCGGAATAGGGGTGGACAGACTTGAATACACAAAGGGACTGATTAAGAGGCTCCAGGCACTAAACCTCTTTTTTGAGAAGTATGATAAGTTTAGAGGGAGGTTCACTTTTATACAGATAGCCGTTCCCACCAGGCTGCAAGAGCCTTATCTCAGTTATAAAAGGAGTGTGGATGCCCTCATTGAGAAAATACAAAAGAGGTTTGGCCGAAACGGTTGGAGCCCCATCCTTTATCTCTCAAAAAAGTTTGACCAGAAGGAACTCGTTGCCTTCTACAGGATGGCAGACCTGGCTATCATCAGTTCTCTATACGACGGAATGAACCTTGTGGCTAAGGAGTATGTGGCATCACAGGTGGAAAACAAGGGCGCCCTCATACTGAGTGGGCTTGCAGGTGCAGCAGAGGAACTTGAGGGCTCTATAAGGGTAAACCCTTACGATGTGGAAAACTTTGCCGACAGCATTAGTGTCGCATTAAAAATGCCTGTAGATGAAAAGAGAATACGCATGCAAACCCTCCGTAAGCAGATATCGGACAATGATATTAATAACTGGATGGCCGACATTCTAAGAAGCATTGTTTCCATAGCGGAGATCAAATCGAAAAACTGCCTCTATGCCTTCGACCATTTCGGCAGGATAATAAAGAGGCTCTCAAGAAAACCACCCTTCTTCTTCCTTGATTACGATGGAACCCTCTCCCCCATCGTGGAAACACCCGAAATGGCGCTGATATCTGAGAGCATGAAGAGGCTTATACGAAGACTGTCAAGACGGTTTCCCGTCACTATCATAACGGGCAGAACCCTTTCTGATATCCGCAAAAGGGTGGGAATTCGTAATATAATTTATGCTGGTAACCACGGTGCTGAGATATGGAAGGGTGGCAAAACGATACAGATTCAGCAGCCCGAGGAGGAACTGCAACTGATCCGTGAGGTTGTTGAAAAACTCAAAGACTCACTTTCCGATATAAAAGGTGTGCTGGTGGAAGACAAGGGGATAACCGCAAGTATCCATTACAGAAATGTCTGGGAAAAGGATGTGTCGGAACTTTTCAGCCGTTTCTGGTCTATAATGAGTGCTTATAAAAACCACTTCAGGGTAACCTCCGGTAAGAAGGTCTTCGAGATACGACCACTTGCAGTCTGGAATAAGGGTGATGCAGTGAAATGGATAATGAAAAAGTATGGCAAAGGGTTCATTCCTCTTTATATTGGGGATGATGTAACAGACGAAGATGCCTACTCGGCCATCGGCAAAACCGGTATCACCATAAATGTGGGACCAAACGCAAAGGCGGCTTATTATATAAATGACAGTGATGAAGTACCCCTTTTCTTGAGAAAATTATTATCAGAAATAAGGAGGAATCAAACATGATACGGTTCTTTGAGAAAGACCCTTACTCACCCATACAGTATGTCTATGATGTGGAGAAGATTTTACTCAAGAAGAAGTCGGAATACCAGGAAATAATGGTCTTTGAAAACCCCTATTTCGGTCGTGTTCTCGTTCTTGACGGGGTGGTTCAACTCACCGAAAAGGATGAGTTCTTTTACCATGAGATGCTGGTTCATCCACTGATGCACTCCCACCCAAACCCCAGGGTGGTAACCGTGATAGGAGGTGGAGACGGTGGTGCTGTAAGAGAGGTGGTAAAGCATGAAAGCGTGGAGAAGGTCTATTTTGTTGAAATAGACAAAGAGGTTATTGAGACCTCTTTGGAGTTCTTCCCCACCGTCTCGTCTGCAATAAAAGACCCCAGGGTGGAGATTCACAACATGGATGGAGCGGAGTTTGTAAGAGGTAGAAAAAATGAGATAGATGTTGTAATCGTTGATTCCACCGATATTATAGGTTTTGCAAGGAGCCTCTTTACTGTGGAGTTTTTCAGGTCAATAAAGGAGTGCCTGAAGGATCAGGGCATGTTTGTTACCCTCTCTGAGTCCCTTCACTTTCATAAGGATATGGTGGTGGATGTTCAGGAGACATTAAAACTGGTTTTCCCTGTGGTTGACCTCTACACCGCCCCCATCGCCACCTATGCCGGTAACTGGTGGACTTTCTCAGCCGCCTCCGTCTCACTCGGAATGAGAGAGGCAAGGAGGCCCGCTATCAGTAACCTAAGGTACTATTCTGATGAGATACACAAACAGGCATTCCTCCCCCCGGGACTATATGATAAACTAATGAAAAAGGAACTTGACTGGTAAGGGGTAGCAGATACTACAGGCGGCAAAAGCCTTGAAACTGATCTATTCTCAAAAGGGTAAAACTGATTGCACTAAAAGAACAACCTCAGAGGGCACATAAAACTCAAGGGTTAAAGAGTTTTGAGCAACCTC
>CAYMML010000100.1:0-7808 GCA_964391515.1 uncultured Thermodesulfovibrio sp.
ATGAACAAAAAGGAATTATTCAAACTTCTTATTAAGGAGTTTCATGAAAGAAACCTGCCTGATGTGGTGCAGAGGGATTTAAGTGTGCCACTTGACACGGAAAAAGTAATTTCGGTATATGGTGCACGGCGTGCGGGCAAGACCTATTATCTGTATCAGTTAATAAAACAACTCATCAGCCATATTGGAAAAGAACGGATAATCTTTTTAAATCTGGAGGATGAAAGGCTGTTGCCTGTTGGTCAGAAAGAGATGCATCTCCTGCTGGATGCTTACTACGAACTTTATCCTGAAAACAGAAAAAAACTCATCTATATCTTTTTTGACGAAATACAGGTTGTGGATGGCTGGGAGGTATTTATAAGGCGTCTTGAGGAGTCAAAGAGATACAGGATTTTTTTAACAGGATCTTCTGCAAAATTGTTAAGCCGTGAAATAAGCACCTCACTCAGGGGAAGGACTTTGTCATATCGACTGCTGCCTTTTTCTTTTAAAGAGTTTTTGAGGGCAAAGGCAATACAATACGATCCTTCATCAGTAAAGTATTCCGAGGCAAGGTATATGTTAATTAAGGCGCTTGAGGAGTATCTGCTGTGGGGAGGATACCCTGAAACAGTAAATGAAAATGAAGAACTGAAAAGAGAGATTCTGAAAAACTATTTTGAAATGATCATATTCCGGGATCTGGTAGAGAGATTTTCAATACGGAATACTCAGTTATTGAAACACCTTCTGAAGTATCTCCTCACAAACATCTCGAACCTGTTTACAGTTCATGGATTTTACCAATCTCTGGAGCAGACATTGAGACCTTCAAGGGAGACTCTGAGTGAATATCTTTCCTACATCCTTGAGATAGAGGTTGCCTTTCTGGTCTCGAAGTTTTCTTACTCTCTTAAAGTACAGCAAAAAAATCCACGCAAGATATACTCCATTGATAATGGACTTAGACAGGTAACGGCATTTTTGTTTTCTTCTGATTTGGGAAGACTTGCTGAAAACATTGTGTTTCTTGAACTTATCAGGAGAGGGTTTGAGATATATTACTGGAAGGGAAAAAAAGAGGTGGGTTTTATAGCAAAAAAGGATGGTAGAAATATTGCCGTGAACGTTTGTTATACAGATATGCCGGCAAAAAGAGAAATAGAATCCCTTGAGGAAATCAGGCACACAGACCTCCAGTTGGACAGATACATTCTCATAACGAAGGATTCAGCGGTTGATGCTGAAGGTATATACAGCATCCCCCTCTGGCAGTGGTTGATAATGGACGAAATTTAACTCACCTGTAATGCCCCACACTTGCACTTACGAAGTGCAAGTGTGGGGGCTCAGTCCCTTGCCGGTATGTTATAATTCATTCTATTCTGAACCGAAAAGATACCGGAAGGAGAAAGGTATGAAGATAGAAAAACTTGTGAAAAAAGAGGTCAGGAGGCTTCGTGCATATGAGGCAAAGGAGATTCCCTGCAGGGTAAAACTCGATGCCAATGAAAGCCCCTTTGACCACACAGAACTCTTGAAAACGCTTAAAGGGGTTTCCACAAACAGGTATCCCGATCCTGAGGCAAGGGCATTAAGGCGTGAGGCGGCAAAGAGGTGGAGGGTGCGGACAGGGCAGATACTGCCTGGAAACGGCTCAGACGAACTAATCTACTATCTAATAACCACATTCGGGGGGCCGGTGTTGTTTCCTGAGCCCACCTTCTCCATGTACGGAATAATTGGAAGGGCCCTTGGTGTGAAGGTTGTGGGGGTAAAATTAGATCGGGACTTTGATCTGAATATAAAGAAGATGGAGGATGCAATAAGAAGATACAGGCCGAAGATAGTCTTCCTGAGCATACCAAACAACCCCACCGGAAACTGCTTTTCATCGGAGAGGGTGCTCCGGCTTTCAAGGGTACACAAGGGGATACTGGTGATAGATGAGGCGTATCACCTCTTTTCGAGCCGGAACGGTTATGTGCCTCTTTTAAAAGACATGGATAACCTCGTGATAATGAGAACCCTCAGTAAGATCGGGTTTGCCGGGCTGAGAACCGGGTTTCTGATTGGACGGGAAGAACTGATAAAAGAGGTAAACAAGGTGCGGCTTCCATTTAATGTAAACAGCCTCTCCCAGAGGGTTGCACTTGAGGCGTTCAGGGGATATCCGGGTATTCTGAAAGAGGTGGATAAAGTGATAACCGAGAGGGAGAGACTATACGGAGAGTTGCAGGATACAGAGGGGGTCAGGCCTTACCCGTCTGAGGCAAACTTTATACTCTTTCAGGTAAAAGATGGGGCTCGTGTGTGGAAGGCGCTTCTGAAAGAGGGGGTGCTTGTGAGGGATATGACCTCCACGATAAGGGATGCTTTAAGGGTTACGGTGGGGTTGAAGGAGGAAAACGAGTTCTTTTTGAATGCTCTCCGGAGGGTTTTGAAGAAGGGGCGGTAAGGGAGAGTGAGCAAGCGATCTGCAGCGCTCCTTTCGGTTTTTTCCAATACCTTCCTGGTCTTTTTAAAGGGGACGGTTGGGTTTGTAACCGGGAGTATGAGTATTCTCTCAGAGGCACTGAACAGTGCCACCGATGTTGTGGCATCCCTCCTTGCCTTTTTCAGTGTGCGTGAGGCGGAAAAGCCCGCTGATACGGAGCACCCTTACGGTCATGGCAAATACGAAAACCTGAGCGGCCTTGTGGAGGCCCTTCTGATTACCGCAGCCGCAGGAGTGGTGTTTTATGAGGCGGCGGTGAGGTTGATTGAGGGCACGGGGCTCAGGGTTCCCTTTGTGGGAGTTGCGGTGATGGGGGTTTCAATGCTGGTGAAGTTTCTGGTTTCTTCAAGGCTGCACAGGGTGTCTGAGGAGACTGATTCAATCGCTCTTGAGGCAGAGGCAAAAAACCTGAGGATGGATGTGTGGACGAACTTTGCCGTGCTTTCAGGACTGGTGCTGATAACGGTGACGAAACTAAACTTTATTGATTCACTCCTTGCCTTCTTCGTGGCGGGTATGGTGGTTAAGGAAGGGGTGTCAATCTTCAGGAAGGCCCTTCAGGGGCTGGTGGACCGGTCTCTACCTGATGAGGACATTGAGATAATCCACTCCGTTTTGCATCAACACAAAGATATGATAAAAGACTACCACGAACTGAGAACCAGAAGGGCTGGAAGTGAGCGGCATATTGATCTACACCTAACCGTTTGCCGTAATGAGAAGATATCCGATACCCATTCCACCATGGACAGTATAGAGAGGGAACTCTCAAGGAGGTTACCTAACCTCAAGATAGTCATACATCCGGAGCCCTGTGGACACGGGTCGGAGAACTGTCCTGATGAGTGCTACTGGTTGAGGGGGAGGAAAAAATCACCGCAACAATGATAAAATAGGTTTAGAAAGTAATTAATTTCTAAACCTGTAATATGAGACAGTTCTTTACTATAACGCTCCTGAGTTTTCTGGCGTTGCTGATTATTTCATCTAATTCAAACACTTTTGCGGATAGAACTTCCCCTTTGGATTTCAGCCTGCCTGATGAAAGCGGTAACTCTGTAAGGTTGTCTGACTTCAGAGGTGAGGTGGTTGTCCTCAACTTCTGGGCAACCTGGTGTGTGGCCTGCCTTGAGGAGATACCGTCTCTGGAGAGATTTTCCGAAGAATACAAAGCAAAGGATGTCAGGGTGCTTGGTATCTCCATTGACAGAGATATTGAGAAACTGAGGAGTTATCTTAAACGTAACCCCATTAAATACAAGGTGCTTCATGATCCTCAGGGGAAGGTGTTTGTGGATTTGCTTACCGTTAAGGGGCTTCCAGCCACTTATATTATCGACCCTCAGGGAAGGGTGGTTGAGAAAATAACCGGGAAGGTAGATTTTGATTCAGATGGCTTCCGTGATCGTGTTGAGAGGTATATAAAGGGAGGTGCGCGGTGAGAAAAAATTTCGTAAAAATTGCACTGATACTTTTGTTGTTAATTGTTGCCGGCTGTGCCTCAAGCACATTCGTAATCACGAAGGGTGGAGAGCATGGTTACTACTTCGGGAGGGTGAGCAAATCGTTACAAAAGATACTCTGCAAATCCGGCGATTTTAGAAAGATACTCCGTGATGCGCAGATACCGGAGCATACAAAACCCGAGTTTTACAGGTATGTCTGTACAGAGGATGCAAACCGTGACAAGGTGGTCTCTCTCTACCAGTTCCTGAGTCCTGAAGAGAAGGAGAGCCTGAAGAGGGCGTTCATAAAACACGGCTACACCGTAAACTATGTGCCCTGCTGAGGCTAAGCGGTTCTTCCCGTGGGGAGAAATGCCTATTTACATTCAAGCACCAGGTATCTGAGAGGGAACCCAAACCTGCTTAACTTGAGAGACCTTATCAGGGAAAACCCGGCCTTTTCTGCATAAGGCACGATATCAACAGGGTGACAGCCCTGGCTAAGGAAGGTGAGTTTACGGAAGATAATGCTCCAGAGCCTTCCGGGTAGATAGGTCGGTTTGTCCATATAAACCGCAAACAGGTGACCGTTTGGTTTAAGCACGCGGTGTATCTCCTTTAGCACATCTTCAAGGGATTGCTCATCTAAAAAGTCGAAGAAACAGTTTGCCATTATGATATCAACGGAGTTATCTGAAAGGGGGATACTGAAAAAAGGTGCAACCAGAAGATCCAATCCTTCTATGGATTTTTTCTTTGAATAGACCCGTGCCCTTTTCTTTAGTGATTCAGAGAAACAGAGAAGATGGGTATTTCCGGCACTGTTTGCGTCACTGATTAACAGTATCCCCGGGTCGGTTGGAGGAGATATTATGAGTATATTTAGATTTGAGGATGAAAGAGCCTCTGCCTCAAGATGCCTTGTCTCATACTCAAACACCCTCACCCACAGGTCAAAGTACCAGGAAAGGCGTTGATACCTCTCGTTAATTTCTCTTTCTGAATTCATCTTTTTGCCGCCCCTTTAATACCTACATTTTAGACATTTTCAGGCGGTTTTAACCATTTTTCACATGATTTAATAGGTGGGGATGTGTACTGTCTATAAAGACGGCTGTGGTCAAATTGCCTTACAGTCTCTGCCGCATTTAATGAAATGGTACATTTTACCGTAAACCTGATTTATCGCATTTGCCCTTTCCCTCACCTGCCATCCTCCCACCCAGGGAGAAGTGGATATTTTCAATAGTCTGTGTAAATCCATTGTTTCTGTGTTTGTCTGTGTTCCATTGTTTTTTCGCAATGATCGAGTCGATATAGTTAGAGATATGATCTCTCTGTGGTCTTACCACAGTGAAGATCATATCTAAACTTATGATTTATATCATGGTCATTAAACTGATGTTCAGGGCATAATCTTCATACAGCATGCCTTTGGCGTGGTAATTCTGAACTCATGAGGAGGTTCAATTTATGTTTTGTTATCAGTGTGAGCAGGCAGCGAAGGGAACGGGTTGCACTAAGGTTGGGGTTTGTGGAAAGCCACCTACGGTCTCTGCAATTCAGGATCTTCTTGAGCATGCCCTCCGGGGTCTTTCTTTGTATGCAGACGAGGCAAGGAAGAGGGGTGTGGTAGACGGTGAAATAAACGCCTTTACGGCAGATGCACTTTTTTCAACACTTACCAATGTGAACTTTGACGAGGAGGAGACTGCGAAACTGGTCAGAAGGGCGGTGGAACTCAGAGAGAGACTGAAAGAGAGGTTGAAGGTCTCCATAGAAAACGATGCCACCACCTTCATCCCTGCAGGTGATGTGAAGGGTATGATTGAGCAGGGGGCACTTTACGGGATACAGTCGTTGCACGACGATCCCGATATTCGCTCACTCATGCACACGGTGATGTACGGACTAAAGGGCATCGCCGCCTATGCGGTTCATGCAAGGGTGCTCGGTAGGGAGGACGATAATATTTATGCCTTCATTCACGAAACCCTTGCAAATATGCTTGATAAGGAGTTGAGCCTTAACGACTGGGTGCAGATCGCACTAAGGTGTGGTGAGATAAATCTGAAGACCATGGAACTTTTAGATGCTGCAAATACCGGCCATTACGGTGATCCGGTGCCAACGGAGGTCTCCCTTGGCGTCAAAAAGGGAAAGGCCATTCTTGTCTCAGGACACGACCTGAAGGATCTTGAGGAACTGCTCAAACAGACAGAGGGAAAGGGGATAAACATTTATACCCACGGTGAGATGCTTCCCGCACATGGGTATCCGGAACTCAAAAAATATAAACACCTTGTGGGGCATTACGGCACTGCCTGGCAGAACCAGCAGAGGGAGTTTGCAGAGTTTCCCGGTGCCATACTTATGACCACAAACTGCATACAGAAACCCCTTGATACATACAGTGGAAACATCTTTACCTCCGGGCCGGTGAGGTGGCCTGGCGTTGTGCATATTGAAGACCATGACTTTAGCCCTCTCATTGAACGGGCAATTGCACTTCCTGGGTTTGAAGATGACCGGCCTGGTAAGACGGTGATGACCGGTTTTGCAAGAAACGCTGTGCTCTCTGTTGCCGACAGGGTGATTGAGGCGGTGAAGGCGGGTACGATAAGGCACTTCTTTCTTGTGGGGGGCTGCGATGGAGCAAAGCCTGGAAGGGATTATTACACCAGGTTTGTGGAACTTGCTCCGAAAAATACGGTGGTGCTTACGCTTGCCTGTGGCAAGTTCCGGTTTTTTGATAAAGACCTGGGCGATATAGATGGCATACCGAGACTGCTTGATGTGGGGCAGTGTAACGATGCATATTCGGCAATCAGGATCGCCCTTGCCCTTTCGGAGGCGTTTGGGGTGGGTGTAAACGAGTTGCCTCTTTCCCTTGTGCTCTCGTGGTACGAGCAGAAGGCGGTATCAATACTGCTTACGCTGCTTTACCTGGGGATCAAGGATATAAGGCTTGGGCCGTCACTGCCGGCGTTTCTCACCCCTAATGTCATTAAATTCCTTGTGGAAAACTACGGGATAAAGCCAATAAAGTCACCAGAGGAGGATATTATGGAGATACTCTGTGGTGCAAAGGAGAGAGAAAGCAGGGACTGTCTTGAACTTGCCGAGATGCTTGCAATCTAAGAAAGCGGGTTGAAAACCGAAATAAAGGGAGGCAAAGTGCCTCCCTTTTCTATTACCCCGCCAGAAACAGTATGTAAAAATATAGGGATGCTTATGAATTAGTTTTCAGTTTAGTGGTTAATTCTTTCTTTGACGAAATTAACCCACCGGTCAACATCCCTAACAATCCATGCCACAGAGTCTCTCTCTTGCTGAGGGTTTTTAAAGGTAACCTTTAAAAGCCTGACTCCTTTTGTTTTACCAAGGTGTGAACGTGTTACCTCAACAGAGAGGATGGAAGAAAGTGGTATTTGAAGTTCCTTCTTCGGAAGCCACATCTGGAAAAAGATTTCATCACCTGTAAGCAGGAGTGTCCCATTACCCCTTATTTGTGCATAGCCGAGTGATTCCTGTCCGAAGAAGTTTGCTGCCTTTTCAAGAAGGATGATCTCCTTCCCAGAAAACCTCTTTAATACCTCGTCGGTTCTTGAGCGTGAGAGCCTTTTTAGAAAGACAAAGATTAAGAGCAGAAAAAATGCAATAAGTATAAGAACCCGGAGAGCAATATACATAGTTTTATCCCCTTAATGATTGCCTGGTTTACCCTCCGTTTCCCTCTTGTAACGAGGAACTGGAAGGTACTCAACAGTTGTCTGCCTCCTGATGGGCTGTCGGTAAAGTGACATTAGCTGGTAAACCTCTTCTGGCATATCCGTATTCACATTCAAGCCGATGGTGCGTGCCTCAGTGGCGGTTATAGGATA
>CAYMML010000101.1:0-7712 GCA_964391515.1 uncultured Thermodesulfovibrio sp.
AGGGTGTTAATGCTCAGGGTTTGCTGATAGACCTCCTTTAAAATCCTTGCCGTTTCTTTAAGCCCTGCTTTTTCTGCCTCCTCAGCCCATCGCAGGTAACTCCCGGCGTGTTCCTCGTTGTGGTGTATCCAGTGCTCAATCAGTTTAATGAGTTTTTCCTTGATGTCCATTTCTGCCTCCCTGAAATACAAGAAGGCCATGAAGGCGGCATCTTCAGATGCCGGGCCTTCATGGCCTTCTTTCTAACTTAAATTGTTCTTAGTCCTTGTGAATCTACAGGATGACTTCAGTCATCCACTCTCCAAGAAATTATACCCTATCCTGAAGGTGCCGGTCAAATGAGTGAGTAACTCTTCATCACCTCTCTGAGTCTTTCTTTATTAGCGGGGGCCATCTCACATAGTGGAAGCCTGAACTCCTCGTTGATTTTTCCCATCAGTGAAAGGGCGGTCTTTACAGGAATGGGGTTTGTTTCATAAAACATTGCCCCGCTCAAAGGCTCAAGGAAGTAATGTATCTCACGAGCCTTTTCTAAATCACCTGAGAGCATGGCGGCACACATCTCTGAGACCTTCCGTGGCATTACATTGGCAACCACCGAGATCACACCCTTTCCGCCAAGCGCCATGAGCGGGAAGGTGGTAAAGTCATCACCTGAAAGAACCGTGATCTTATCGCCGCAAAGCCTTATTATATCGCTTACCTGCCTCATGTTTGCCGATGCCTCTTTGATCGCAACTATATTCTCTATCTCGGCAAGTCTTGCAACGGTCTCCGGGAGTATGTTACTTGCAGTCCTTCCCGGCACATTGTAGAGCACAAGGGGGATGCCCACCGCCTCTGCAACAGCCTTATAATGCCGGTAGATGCCCTCCTGTGTGGGTTTGTTGTAATAGGGTGCCACAAGGAGTGCCCCGTCTGCCCCGAGTTCCTCTGCCTTCTTTGTCATCATTATCGTCTCGGCGGTAGAGTTTGCACCAGTACCTGCGATCACCGGAACACGCCTGTTTACAACCTCTATACATAGTTGTATCACCCTGTAATGTTCATCATACTCAAGTGTTGCGGACTCACCGGTGGTGCCACAGGGCACAATGGCATTGGTGCCCTCTGCTATATGCCACTCTATCAGGTCGGAAAATGCCTTCTCATCGAAACGTCCCTCTTTAAAAGGGGTAACAATGGCAACTATTGATCCGGTAAACATAAACACCTCCTCTAATAAATCGATTTACAGTATCAGGGAATTTTAAGCCCTGCCCTGAACTTTCCATTGACCCTCTTAGACCAGAGCACCCTACCATGAGTGGGAAGTTTGTCAAGGGCCTTCTGTTTAATGGTTATAATATGCCCTCTTTTAAGGGGGTACTCCGTCTCTAAGCCAAAGCCCCTTTCAGAGAAGTCCACCACTTTTCCCCTTCTTTCAAGTGAAGAGGCAAACCCGCCCATGACCTCCGTCACGGAAAAGACAACATCATGTTCTGCTAACTGTCTCTCAAAGGATCTCCTTTCAGTCATGGCCTACCGCTCCGGGGTGTATTCTAAAACACCGTCAAAGACGGTTGTTGCCGGTCCAGTCATGTAAGCACTGCCTTCATTAATCCATTCTATGTAAAGGTCTCCTCCCAGGAGATGAACCTTCACATCTCGTTTTGTAAGGCCTTTTTTTGCAGCGATAACGGCAGATGCCGTTGCCCCTGTCCCGCAGGCCATCGTCTCACCTGCACCCCTTTCCCATACTCTCATTCTTATCTCGTTTTCGTTTATCACCTCAATAAACTCCACATTTGTCCGGTTTGGGAACAGGGGGTGGTTCTCGATCATCGGGCCGAAATAACTCACCGGAAAGGTCTTAACTTCATCCACCACAATCACTGCATGGGGGTTGCCCATGGAGACACATGAGATATTGAACACCTCTCCCTCGATCTCAAGAGGATAATCTATAACCTCTTCTGAATACCTTTCATCGAGCACGGTGGTATCAAGTGGGATATCGTAAGGGTTGAACTCTGGCACACCCATGTCCACCCTTACCTGGCCGTTTCGTCTTTCCGGTCTGATAATTCCGGCAAGGGTTTCTATATCAAGGACGGTTTTATCACTAAGGCCATGCTCCCATATGTAACTTCCAAGACATCTGATTCCGTTTCCGCACATCTCTACCTCTGAACCATCGGCATTGAAGATCCGCATCCGGAAGTCTGCCTGGTCAGAGGGTAAAAGGAGGAGCATCTGGTCAGCACCCACTCCAAACCGCCTTTTGCAGATAAATATAGAAAGCGTGGTAAGGTGATCCTCAGACATCTCCGAGAGTTCAGGGTTTTTGTTGATATCGATCAGGACGAAGTCATTACCAAGACCGTGCATCTTTGTAAACTCTATTTTCATATATTACCTCAGAAACCCCGGGATCTTTTCGCCCCTTACCAGATCTTTCAGTGTTTCCCTCTCCCTTATCAGATAGTGTTCCCCACCCTTTACAAGAACCTCGGCAGGTCGGGGTCTGCTGTTATAGTTGGAACTCATGGAAAATCCGTAGGCGCCTGCACTTAACACTGCAAGGAGTTCACCCTGTGCAGGCCTTGGAATGTTGCGTTCTTTCCCGAGGAAGTCGCCCGATTCGCAGATTGGTCCCACTATGTCTGCAAACACCTCTTTCCGCCTGGTCTTCTTTACAGGTATAATCTCATGATAGGCATTGTAGAGTGAGGGCCTCATAAGATCATTCATCCCACCATCGACAACAACGAACTCCTTTCCATCACCTGGCTTTCTGTAAAGCACCTGCGTGACAAATATCCCGGCGTTGCCAATGATGGATCTTCCAGGCTCAAGGACAAGAGTGATGTTTTTGTTTTTTATAAGCGGTTTAACCTTTTTTGCAAGTTCAGACGGGTAGGGCGCATCCTCATCCGAATACCTTATACCAAGCCCACCACCCATATCGAGATACTGTATCGCCATGCCCTCTTCCCTTAGCCGGTCAACAAGCAGGAGTATCCTCTCAAGGGCATCAGCAAAGGGTTCCACACGGGTGATCTGCGACCCTATGTGTTTATGAATCCCCACCACACGGGTATTGGGAAGGCTGGATGCCTTCCGGTAATACTCGAGGGCATTCTCAATGGGAAGGCCAAATTTGTGTTTTTTGAGACCGGTAGAGATATAGGGGTGTGTGCCAGGGTCAATATCGGGGTTAATCCGCAGGGCAACGGGAGCCTTTTTGCCAAGTCTCCCGGCGATCTCGTCTATCCTCATCATCTCCTCTTCGGACTCTATGTTGAACATGAGTATCCCCTTCTTAAGGGCATACTCTATCTCATCATCCCTTTTGCCCACCCCTGCATAGACTATCTTTTTCGGGTGGATGCCCGCCTTGAGGGAACGGAAGAGTTCCCCGCCCGAGACTATGTCGGCACCTGAACCAAGAGAGGCAAGGAGTTTTAATATGCCTGCATTGGAGTTTGCCTTTAGTGCATAGCAAACTATATGCGGAATGCCCTTGAATGCCCTCTGGTATGCCAGAAAGTGCCTCTCGATCGTTGAGGCACTATAGATATACAGGGGGCTTCCGTAACGCTCCACGAGTTCCGTTATGGAGACATCCTCAGCATGAAGCACCCCTTTTTTGTACCTGAAGTAATGCATTGCACGGCCCTTTCAGTTTACAGAGACTATTACTAAAAACCCAGACTATCCGGGTGTAAGGACAAGAATAATAACTGCATTATATCTCTTTTTCTTTTTGTTGCTAAATCATATTATTTTACATATATCATCCTGCTGTGTCAAAAAAATATAGAGATTTTTAGTATAATCGTCTAACAGATGGGTATAAAAAGCAAGAAGGGCTGGAATTTTGCCATTGATAGAGGAGGTACTTTTACTGATGTAATCGGGCTTTCTCCTTCAGGCGGTTTCCGGGTATTAAAGTTACTCTCCCGATCCCCTGAATACGACGATCCAGTCTCGGAGGGGATAAGAAGGGTTCTCGAGATCCCATCCGGTCAGAATATACCAGACCACTTAATCGGCAATCTCCGTATTGGCACCACCGTTGCCACAAACGCACTCCTTGAGAGAAAGGGTGGGAGGGTACTTTTGCTCATCACTGAAGGGTTCAGGGATCTTCTGGAGATAGGGTTTCAGCAGAGATTAAATATATTCGGACTTAAGCCAGAAAGACCCGAGCCTCTTTATGATAAGGTGATTGAGGTGCCGGAGAGGATAGCCTCAAACGGAGACGTGTTGACCGAACTTGTGCCCCAGGCACTTCAAGAAAGGCTAAAGGGGGAAGACCCCTGCCATTACGATGCCGTGGCGGTGGTGTTTATGAACTCATGGAAAAACCCATCGCACGAACTGCTTGCAGGGGAGTTACTTGAAAAGTCAAACTTCAGAAACATCTTCCTTTCTCACCAGACCTCAAACGAGATTGGAATAGTTTCAAGAGGCCTGGCTACGGTTGTAGATGCCTATCTGCACGGGGTGCTTACCGATTATAAAGAAAAACTGAACAGATCCCTTTGTGGTATAAACTTCAGTTTCTTTACAAGTGCAGGGGAGATCACCCCTCCTGATGAGTTCAGAGGTCGGGATGCGCTCCTTTCAGGCCCTGCAGGCGGTGTGGTGGGGATAAAGGCCGTTTCGGAGGAGATAGGCCTAACGGGAGCAATCGGGTTTGACATGGGGGGCACCTCAACGGATGTATCCCGGTACGATGGAAAGATAAGGAGGGTAACCGAAAGGGTTATAAACGGGATCACCGTCAAGGCCGACATGATAGACATCAACACCGTTGCGGCAGGTGGAAGTTCAATCCTCTGGTTTGACGGTGAAAGACTGCGGGTAGGGCCTGACTCTGCCGGGGCGCTTCCAGGTCCTGCATGTTACGGGTTTGGAGGTCCGCTTACCATTACAGATGCAAATCTGCTTACTGGAAGACTCCCCCTCAGCACCCTTCCTGAGACCTTTGGCCCTGAGCGGAACTCCCTTCCCCTTATTTCTGAAACAAGACGGGGCTTTGAGTCTTTGTTAGAGGAGGTAAACCACACACTCAAACTCTCGCTCACACCAGAAGAACTTGCGCTTGGGTTTATTGAGGTGGCAAACGAAAAGATGGCTTCCGCTATCAAGGAGGTATCCATATCTGAAGGGGTGGATATCAGGGACTACTCTTTAATCTGCTTTGGGGGGGCAGGGGGGCAGCATGCCTGTAGTATTGCATCCGCACTGGAGATGAAAGAGGTCATCTTTCACCCCCTCTCAAGCCTCTTTTCTGCCTACGGGATTGGGCTTTCGCCTTCCACTAAAAAGACATCAAAAACATTCATAATACCATTTACGGAAAACAGCGTTCCCACTATAGTTGAAGAATTCAAGAGGATGGAAGAGGAAGCCGGACTGTCTTACGAGGTGGTTGAAGGAGTTGTGGTGAGGGAACTTGATCTTCGGGTAAAGGGGACAGAACGGCATATCACGGTGGAGTTAAAAGACTATGCAGGGATGATCCAGGAGTTTGCCGAGGAACACAAGGGGCTTTTTGGGTTCTTCAGGCCCGATGCCGAGGTTGAGACCATCACGCTTAGATCAAGAGTCATAACAGAAGGGCCGATACTTACCCATTATAGCGAGAACTCTGATGAGGCTGAAGAGGGCTCTACAGGAGAAACAGATCTGTTTACCAATGAGGGCTGGATAAGGATACCCCTCATAGACTATAGAGAACTTTGTCTTGCCGGTACCATCTCGGGCCCGTGTATTATCAAATCTCAGGGGACATCGTTTTTTGTGGAGAAGGAGTTCAGAGCGGAGGCACTGGGAAACGGGATAATCAGGGCGGTGCGGAAGGTGAAGGAGGCGAGAAAATCCATAGATGTTCAAAGGCCGGATCCTGTGCTCCTTGAGGTATTTCACAACGCCTTTGCCGAGATAGCAACTGAAATGGGGCATATACTCAGAAACACATCACACTCCGTGAATATGAAAGAACGGCTCGACTTTTCCTGTGCCATATTTGACCGGAACGGGGATCTGGTAGCAAACGCCCCACACATACCGGTTCATCTCGGTGCAATGGGAGATACCGTAAAGGCAATCCTGAAGAGGTGGAGAGGGGAGATGAGGCCTGGAGATGTCTTTGCCTCAAACAACCCTTACGATGGTGGCACACACCTTCCGGATGTAACCGTGGTGATGCCTGTTTTCGACAGAAAGGGTGAGGAGATCATCTTCTTTACCGCCTCAAGAGGGCACCATTCAGATATGGGAGGAATCGTCTCAGGCTCCATGCCACCAGAGGCGACTCATATAGACCAAGAAGGGGTGTTGATTGACTCTATTGCAATAGTTAGAAACGGAGAGATCATGGAGGATGAGATAAGGGCGGTTTTCACTCACCATAAATACCCGGTACGGGAGTTGGAAGAACGGGTGGGGGATCTCGTTTCACAGATCGCCTCGTGTAAGCGGGGGGAACGGGAACTTCTAAGACTTATCGAAAGATATGGTGTTGAGGTTGTAACCGCCTATATGGGGTTTATACAGGAAAATGCAGACCGCACGGTGCAAAGGGCACTCTGGAGGCTCCTTGGAGGAGAAAGTGCTAAAACCTTCAGGATGAGTGACAGGCTTGACGATGGAACTCTCATCTCTGTGGAGGTTCGGATAGAGGCGGGGGACTCTCCACCGGAGACAACAAGGGCGGTAGTCGATTTCACCGGCACCTCACCACAGCACAACTCTGACAACCTTAACGCCCCGCTTTCGGTGACTCGTTCTGCAGTATTATACTTTCTCAGAACCATCACAGGCGAGGAGATACCATTAAACAGTGGCTGCCTTAAGTCTGTGGAGGTTATCGTCCCGGAAGGAAGCCTTCTAAACCCCCTTTACCCTGCACCGGTTGCAAGCGGTAATGTGGAGACATCGCAGCGGATTGTGGATATACTCTTTGGGGCAACCGGCATTGCTGCAGCCTCACAGGGGACCATGAACAACCTCCTCTTCTGTACAAAAACCGGCACCCCCTACTACGAAACAATCGGCGGAGGTGCAGGTGCGTCCATAGAGGGGGATGGAACCAATGCGATACAGGTTCATATGACAAATACGAGGCTAACAGATCCGGAAATACTCGAGTTTAGACAGCCCGGGATCCGCCTGGAGAGGTTTCATATCAGGGAAGGCTCGGGTGGAAAAGGGAGGTTTTCAGGCGGTAATGGAACGGTAAGGGAGATAAGGTTTCTTGAGGATGCAGAGGTAACGATAATCTCCGAACGGAGGAGGATAGTGCCCTTTGGGCTTAAGGGTGGCTCTCCAGGCAGCCCCGGCAGAAATATCCATTTCAGGAGAGGTGGTGGTTCAGAGGAACTTCCTCACAGGGTTACGCTGCAGGTGCAGGCAGGCGACTCCATAAGGATTGAGACACCCGGTGGAGGGGGATACGGGGCTTAATAACTCACACTTCTGAAGTGTGAGTTTCTGTGTGTCTAACCATAAGTATATTTAATGGGTTTATTTATTTTCCTTGACAATTCTGTCCTGATGGGGTTAATGTTTACTTTACGGAGGTGCCCGAAGACAATGCCCCGAAGACCAAGAAAGGTCTCAGAAGAGGTAATTGAAGGAGTAGTCCTGTTTACGAGTGTGATGAAGTGGTTTGTCATCTCCTCCTTCGTGGGTGCCATAGTGGGGTTTTCAACGGCAGG
>CAYMML010000102.1:0-2065 GCA_964391515.1 uncultured Thermodesulfovibrio sp.
GCGGGGGGCTTCTGAGTTATGCAAAGAGGTTCTGCAGGCTGGAGGACTGAATAACGCCGCATATATAAACACCTCTTGTATGATTTCTATATAGGGGGATATGCGGTAACTAAATGCGATGCAATTATAACAAGAGACAGAGGGGTTTACAGAAAATACTTTCCTGAACTCAGAAACTATACGGGTAAGTCTGACTGACCCCTTTTGTATCAGTCAACACTCTTCTGCTCCGGTTGCTGTGTCACCCTGAGAGTTCTCAGTCGGTTTAGTGCACCGGCAAGTTCAAATGATCGGAAGATGGCATAGTCTCCTCTTGGGGTTTGGGAGAGTATATCAAGCCCTCCGCTACGGATATCACCAAGCACCAGGAGGGTTACTTCCCTGATATCCCTTTTACCATCCATGTAACGCATGGCATAGACAAGGGCATCTGAAACCGCTCTTGTCTGGTCGATGGAGACGATCTGTTCTAAAGCGGAGAGGTCTATCAACTCCCTGCCAAAGAGTATGGAAAATAGCCCTTTTGGTGAGACCTTCACATCCCTTCTACCACGGCTGGGATCAAGACTCCCCTTGATAGGTGCCCTCCTGGTGATTATCCCGAAGGTCTCACCCCCTTCATGTTTCCGTTCCTTCCGGTATTTCAGGGCTATCTGTTTTGCACTATCGGTACAGTCGGTGGCACGGTAGTCCTTCATACAGATCACCCTGTCTGCCACATCAAAGTAATCGCCCGAGCCCCCAATAACGATAATGCTTGATACCCCCAGGTCTTTATACATCTGGCGAACCTTGTCGATAAATGGTGTGATGGGTTCGTTTTCTTTACTTATCAGTTCCTGCATCCTGTGGTCACGTATCATAAAGTTTGTGGCCGAGGTGTCTTCATCTATCAGGAGGAGGCCGGCACCGACCTCAAGTGCCTCCATGATGTTTGCGGCCTGTGAGGTGCTTCCACTTGCGTTTTCAGTCTGGAAAAAGGAGGTGCTCTTACCGTAAGGAAGGTTATTAATAAAGGGCGAAATGTCCACGCCCTCAACCCGTCTTCCATCCTCTGCCCTTATCATTACAGTCTCTGGCAACGATACAACAAACTCCCTGCCATCGCCGGGGATGTGGTTGTATATCCCCAGTTTGATAGCATCAAGAAGCGTGGACTTCCCATGAAAACCCCCACCAACGATCAGAGTCACCCCTTTGGGTATCCCCATCCCCTTTATAGTGCCGTGGTTGGGCAGTGAAAACTCCACAAGAAGGGAAGGGGGGGACTGAAACTCTACAGGTCTTTCAAGTGGCCGTGGATCCACTCCACTTAGTCTGGGAAGGTGTGAGCCGTTGGCGACGAATGCCACAAGTCCACGAACTGATAGGTTGTCCCTTATGTAATCGGCATCCTCTGAGACGGTGATATGTTTGTAGAGTTTCTGTCTGTTAAGGTTGTTGAAGTGAAGGGTCTTTTTTACCAGGGTCGGGATGTCTCTGAAAAATATCTCCCTTGCCCGATCTGAATTAATTCGTCTTCCCAGTGCCGGAAGACCAACCAGTATCCTTGCCTCAACAAACTTAGGGGTTATGACGACGGAACTCCTTTCCAGGATTTCCTGTCCGGGTTTGGCGGTGGTGATGAGCCCGCTTGAGCCAGATCCCCCTTTTTTGCTTAATGAAGTGGAGGCTTTATAGAGTTCCCTGGTGATGAAGTCCACAAGGGCAACTTTACGGCTTCTGTTTAGAAATGTATCTTCCGGGAAACCGGCTATTCTCTGTGGCAGGGTTATCCTTACCCTTGAGGGGTTGGCAAACGGGTCAGGCTGAATAGTGTCGAAGGTGAGGGTGTAATCATCGAACCTGTAAGAACCCTTCAGTTCTTTGTAGGCCTTGTACCCCCTGCCATCTATCCTGGTTAATATCTCATCTAACTGCCGGGCATTTTTCATGGTGGGGTATTATACAATCTTTGATCTGCCCGTTAGCAGGTGGTGAAGTCTGTTATTGTAACTGCCGGTTACAGGTTAATTGATAACCCGGCAGTCTTTTACAAACACACCAATAAACCAATATACCAATA
>CAYMML010000102.1:2165-7603 GCA_964391515.1 uncultured Thermodesulfovibrio sp.
ACCAATACACCAATTAACTAATAATATATCAACTTGCGTTCCAGGTCGGTGGAGCGGGATACCCGCTTTGCCTCTTCCAGGGTGATGATCTCCTGCTTGCATAGTTGTATCAGGTGCTGGTCAAGGGTCTGCATCATGTACTGGTCGGTTCCTTTTTCGATGTGCTCCTCCAGTTCATCTAACTTTCCATCACGGATGCATGCCTTAATGGCCGAGGTGGTGTACATGATCTCCAGGGCAGGAAGTATCTTTTCACCGGTTTTATCCCTTACCAGTCTTAATGAGATGGTTGCCACCAGCGCCTCGGCAAGGCGGTGTCTTACATTTTCCTGTGCCTCTGGGGGAAAGTAACCGATCATCCTGTTTATTGTGGATGCTGCGTTGTTTGTGTGGAGAGAGGTCATCACGAGGTGCCCGGTCTCTGCGGCCTTTATACAGCCGTCAATGGTCTCCAGGTCTCTCATCTCTCCTACCATGATCACATCAGGGTCCATTCTCATGGCGGCTCGAAGCGCACGGTCGAAACTATCGGTGTCTATTCCCAGTTCCCGCTGCACTATACAACTCTTTTCAGGCTTAAAAAGGAACTCTATGGGGTCTTCTATGGTTACGATGTTGTAGTTGAAGTTTTCGTTCAGATACCTTATCATGGCTGCCAGGGTGGTGGATTTACCGTTTCCGGTTGGCCCTGTGACAACAATGAGCCCGTTTGGAACCTGGACGAAGTCACCAAGAACCGGTGGGAGGTTTAGTTCCTCAAATGTTCCGATATAGTGGGGGATCACCCGCATAACAAGCCCTATAACACCCTTCTGACGAAAGAT
Organism: uncultured Thermodesulfovibrio sp.; assembly: GCA_964391515.1. Lineage (GTDB taxonomy): Bacteria > Nitrospirota > Thermodesulfovibrionia > Thermodesulfovibrionales > JdFR-85 > WFTX01. The sequence goes on from CAYMML010000102.1 coordinate 2,990, forward strand.
ACTCACCCTGAAGCGTCCCACATCGGCAAGTGAGTAAGAGGTGTCAAACTCCTTAAGGTCTTCAGGCAGTTGACGGCCATGCTGCTGCATCACCGTCCGGGCAATAAACTCTGTATCCTCTGGTTTGAGATCACTCAACTTTGCCCTCACCATATGACCTCTCACACGAAATATGGGTGGGTTATCAACCTCAAAATGAATGTCCGATACCCCCTTCTGAAAGGCTATCTCGAGTATCTGATGCAGGGTGCCTATATCCATGGTATAACTCCTTTATTTTGAGATTTTGTTTTTAACCGTTCCGGTCAGGCGTTTCCTGTAAAGGGAGTTTTCAAGTGCAAGTGAAGACATGTTTGAGATTATATCAAAAATCAAGGGGTCTATAGTAGAAGGTGGTTCGGCATTGCCGAAGTCTGCATACAAAAGCCCAAGACAGGTCTGCCCCTTTTTTAATGGAAGCAGGAGTTTTAGGGGGTTGGAAGGCGGGGGGATTGTACCATATATGTATTTTTCTAAAGTCTCATCCTCAATGGCACCAAACCGGACAATGCCTTTGGTTACAACAGTGCTCACAATAGAGGGGCCTTTGAGGGGGATATTGATCCTGTCTTTACCAAACAGTTGGTCACTGACCAGAGTGTTCTGTTTCTTCAAAAACATTATCGTGCGGCTGAATATTTCGTTCAGGTGCTCCGTTACCAGTCGTGGGATTGAGTTAGGGTCATTTGAAGAAAGTAGTTTCAAGGATAGATGATCGAGCCGCTTTAACTCCATTGCACGGCTCTTCAACTGTTGTTGTTCCTCAAGGCAGTTTCCGATGTAGTATTTAAGGGTTTCGATGAACATGATCAGTTCTTCCATGGAGTTATCATTATCAGGGGAGATGTTTGGCCGTGGTATTATTGTTCGTGCACCATGGCGGTATGCCTCTAAGATTTCTGTGTAGGTCATGAGTGAAGAGAGAAATATAACAGGTATCTGGGGGTAATTTGTCCTTAGTTTGTCTCTGCCACTCTGGAATGCCTCTGTAAGAGGGGTTTCGGGATTGTCGTAAATGAGGACAGGAACAATGGATTTTGCAAGGCACTGCGAGAGGTAATGGTCTGCATCTTTAAAACTTCCGGCAGAGAATACCATTATACCCTCTTTCTTGTAAATGCTCATCAGGGCGTGCTTTACGACCGGATCGTTGCTTAAAAGGATTATGGCGCCGGTGCTTTCCCGTGCAGATATGATGCCGAACGCCTTTGCCCTTTCAAGAAATGAGATGAACCGGTTCTGTGCCTCAGGGGAGAATCCCGAGAGGATCTCTTTTATCTGCTGCCGGTGGATCTCTCCAGGGTCGAAACTCTCCCGATCCATCAGCGTCCGTGGGAGTTTCTTTTTCAGGGCATCCACATTGTCAAGTCCAAGATCGGCAGCGGTTATCACTGTGGCTGCCCCCTCTGGTACGGGCTCCATTTCAACCGGTTCTTCTGTGATTTCCTTCTTCGCAGGGGTTTCCTTATCAATTTCAGGGAGTGGTCGGGGCATGTTCTCATAATCTGCAAAAACCTCCTCGTAGGACGGAACCTCTTTACCCATGGAACGGTCGCGCTCACGCTCATCATAGACACGGAGGGCATCCATCAGAACCATCTGTGCATCCAGGCTTATATCCTCCTCCATCTCCCCGGGCATGTAATCGGACTTTTCAGAAACCCTAACGGTCTCAGGCTCAAATGTAAACCCCCCCTCTTTCCAGCCCACAAGTTCCACGATTGTGATTTCTATCAGTTTTCTCAGGCCCTTCAGTGCATCTTCTTTGCCGATGGCGCCCATCTCAATCAGTGTGGTAAGAAGGGGTTTGCGGTCCTTTCCGGCCGATTTCTGTATCTCAAGTGCCTTTTCAAGGGTCTGGCGATCAATCAGCCCCATCTTGAGAAGCACCGTTCCTATATATATCCGGTTGTCAAGATGGCTTGCAGAAACAATGTAGCCGTTGCTGAAGACAATCCTGCTTTTTCCTTTTCCTTCACGCTCAACGGTAAATGTACCGGATTTTCTGGTGGTGTGGAGAAGCTGGATTATGTCCACTATGTGGAGGTTTTCAAGGTCTCCTGTAAAGGCTGTGGTCATAAGGGCACTTTCCTGAATAGTGTTTAACAGAGGGGTACAAACTCCCCTGACTGTAAAAAGGTTAAAAAGTTTTCAACATTTTAAGAATAGCACAAATAAAACTCCCTGGTAAAGGGACACCTGTGCCGGTCATGATATCAACAGATCCAGGGCTATTGCCACAATTGACAGTATAAAGATGATAAAGTAGTTTCTGTCTTCCATTGACTTTCGGAGGGACTGTAAGAGGTAGGCAACCACCTCACGGTCTTCATCGGTGAGGCAGGCGTTTGTGTTTACCTTTTCTATTAACCGGTACCTTGCTATTGCCTGCTTGCGTTTTCTGGATATATAAAACCTGTAGAGAAAGAAGAACAGATAGCCGACGGCACCGATGTACCAGACAGGCCTTACCCATGAGGGCTCCACCTTCTGGATCACCACAATAGCCCTGAAGGCCACGGCGGAGATGAGCCCGAGGATAAAAAAGGAGTATATAACCCACCTGGGCAGAGTGTGTGGGCCGTTTTTCATCAGTTGCTGCCGAAGACCTTTTTCAAAAGATCGGTAACACGTTCGGCCGGGTTTGTCCGTATTGCCTTTTCCTCTTTTGCCATCATCCTGAACAGCCCGTCCAGGGACTCTTCGGTTACATAATCATCCAGGTCAAACTCTTTTGTATCAAGAAAAGGAGAAAGACCCTTCCCTTTTTCCAGGAGTGATTTATACTGGTTTGTCACCCCCACCTGATTCATGCTCTCTGAAACAACTGGTCTGAAGGACGCAAACAGTTCATCGTAGGTCTTTTCACGAAAGTAATCGGTTGCAGCAGTGTCTCCACCCTTGAGTATCTTCATTGCATCGTCAAATGTGAGTTCCTTGATGGTCTTCTTGAATATGGGAATGGCACCCGTAACCGCCTTTTCAGCGGCATGGTTCATGCTTGCCTCAAACTCATCAACCATCCCCCCCATCCCGAACTTCCGCATAGTATTTGTGATGCCCCTTATTTTCTCAGGCACCAGGATCTTGACCGCCTCATTCTTTAAAAAACCGTCTGGTCTTGATAGCCAGCCTACCGCCTTTTCAGTGGAGATATGTAGGGCCTCTTTCAGACCCTTTACAACCGTCTCATTATCAAGGGAAGATTCCCTGGTGGGTAAAAACATCTGCTTTACATCGTCAAAGATTCCACCGCTTGCAGAGGCTGTGAAGATCAGCAGTATGCCAAATATGAATATAGACCTTTTCATAATTCTCTCTCCTTATCCTGCTTTTTAACTTCATTATATCACGAATATACCATATTTCATACCCCATTCGAGGCTTAACCTTCAATAATCCCTCCGAAAATAGACCTTCTTGAGGCAAGCAGGATGCTGAAATACCCGGTAAACAGTGCCACAGAGACGAGCATATACATTATTGCAATCTGGTATGAAACAGCACGCAGGGGCGGTGCGCCGGCGAGAATCATACCTGTGGTGATACCGGGAATGTGGATAATTCCAACAGTCTGGAGGCTGTTAAGGATGGGGATAAAGGCGGCCTTTATAGCGGCTCTTGAAGGAAGTTTGAGTGCCTCTTTGAGAGTGGCACCGAGGGCAATACGGCTTTCAATAAGGTCGATGGTGTTTTTGACCTCACCCTTGAGACGGTCAATTGTGAGGGTATAGATGTTAAGTGAATTGCCGATAATCATGCCACCCAGTGGGATTATCTCATTTGGCCTCATTGATATGATCCGAAAAAACATCATCGATGTTAGCACTATGGCAGAGGATAAAGTGATGGAGAAAAAGGCAATCGCAAAGCCTATTTTCCCGAGATACATCCTGTGGTGGGCGGTCAAGGAGGCGAATAAACACATAAAGAAAAAAATCACTATGAGGCCTGCAGGGTGTGTAATCCTGAAGATATAGTGGAGCAGGTATCCAAGGATCAGCAACTGCAGGAATGCCCTTACGGTATTTACCGCTATCCTATTGTGAATGCCAAGCCCCTGTCTGTAGGAGTAATATATGGCTATAAGGACAAGTATGTAAGAAATAAGAAACCTGTATTCCATGAATGCTCCTTTTATTTGATTCTCTTCCTTTCTTAATTATGACATATCTGTTTAATGATGAGGAGAGTAGCAGCCTATGGATTTAGCCTGAACATTGTAAAAAACCACAGAAGACAAGGAACTTATAGAACAAAGTTTGTCGGTCAATTTCCTTGCCTCTTTTAACATCTCACTTAGGGTGAGGCCAAGAAACATAATTATTCCCTCAATGTCTTATTGGTATGTTGTTCTGTGTAGTTGCTTTCAATAATTTATGCAAACTGGAGATGTGTGGGTGTAGTTATTATTACTTTGGCAAGCAAATACATCAAGATCAGAGATAAAATCTCCCTCCCCTGGCGGAGGAAAGGGAATAGGGGAAGGGGGATAACTTATCGAAATAAATTTATTATTCACCCTCACACCTGCCCTCGCCCCTAAAGGGAGAGGGTGTACTACCTGATGAGCAT
>CAYMML010000103.1:0-7540 GCA_964391515.1 uncultured Thermodesulfovibrio sp.
AACAATTTTCAAGGAGGATTTATCCTGATGAAGATCACCCTCGCAGACGGAAGGGTTATAAAAGGCAACAAGAAGAACTCCCTGCTTGACACACTTCAGGCAAACGGTATCTTTCTCACCGCCTCCTGCGGCGGGAAGGGAACCTGTGGAAAGTGCAGGATAGAGTTGCTTGAAGGAGACCTTAACATTAAGGGTTTTGGTAAACTCACTCAGGAGGAGCGCTCAAGGGGGATAGCCCTTGCCTGCCAGAGTTACCCTGAAGGCGATATAACAATAAACATCCCCAAAGAGTCAATGCTTACGGTGGGTGATCAGATCGCCATCTCAAGGACACGCGACCTCTTTGAGTCACTCCTTGCAAGAAAGGCAAAGATAACCCCCCTCGTTACACGAGAGAAAATCTCCCTCCCACCACCCACACTGGATGACCACATCAGCGACCTTGAGAGGCTTAAAAGAACACTCTCAGAGAGAGAGACCACCCTCGATTTCCCCCATGATTTCGTCCTTACTCTGGCCGACAGGTTGAGGGAGGAAAACTGGGAGTTCACCCTCCTTTACCAGAAGGAATCGGGAAGGGCTCTCGGGATTGAACCACCAAACGGTGGAAACGGCAGGTACGGGCTTGCCATTGACATCGGAACCACCACGGTGGTGCTTTATCTTGTTGACCTCTCAGACGGGAGGGTTGTGGATGTATCCTCCACATACAACTCCCAGATGCGCTACGGCGACGATGTGATTACCAGGATAGTAAACGCCACGGAGGGAGGTAAACTGCAGGAACTGCGGAAGGCCGTTGTAACAGACATAAACGACCTTCTCAAACCCCTTCTTGACCTTCACCAGATAAGGCGTGATGATATCGAGTCTGTGGTGATATCCGGAAACACCACCATGACACACCTCTTCTGGGGGCTCAACCCTGCATACATCCGTGAGGAGCCCTACATCCCCACCATTAACAGGTTTCCTGTCTGGGAGGCAGGGGATTCAGGGATCAGGGTGATGAAGAAATCACCCGTATATACCATCCCCAATGTGGCAAGTTATGTGGGTGGCGATATAGTTGCCGGGGTGCTTGCAACCGGGATGCACCGTTCTTCAGAGATATCCCTTCTGATGGATATAGGCACAAACGGGGAGATCGTGATCGGCAACAACGAGTGGCTCATGACCGCCGCATGCTCTGCCGGCCCGTGCTTTGAGGGTAGCGGTATCCGCTCAGGAATGAGGGCATCCCCTGGAGCCATTGAGGACATAAAGATTAACAGAGAGACCCTTGAACCCGAAATAAAGGTGATCGGAAACTCCGAGCCCATGGGTATATGTGGTTCGGGGATGATTGATGCCGTCTCGGAGATGCTCCTTTCCGGCATAATGAACCAGAAGGGGCAACTCATCAAGGAGTCATCCCCGGAGAGGGTAAGGGAAGGTGAGGAAGGCCTTGAGTATCTCATACACAGCACGGGAAAGATGGACATCGTGCTCACACAGGTGGACATCGAGAACATCATCCGGGCAAAGGCGGCAATTTTTGCAGGGGTAAACCTCCTTCTCGGTGAGGTGGGACTTACAACCGATATGATAGAGAAGGTGTACATTGCCGGCGGGTTTGGAAACTTCCTCGATACGGAAAAGGCGATAATCCTTGGCATGCTGCCCGATCTTCCTCGTGAGAGGTTCCACTTTATGGGGAACACCTCCATAGCAGGTGCCTACTACTGCCTGCTTTCTGAAAAGATGAGGAGGGAGGCGGAGGAGATAAGCGAGATGATGACCTATATAGAACTCTCTGTGAAGGGAAATTATATGGACGAGTTCATGTCTGCCATGTTTTTGCCACACACAGACATGAACCTTTTCCCCACCGTTGAACCCCTGATAAGAAGTATCCGATAGACAGACGATGCCGGTTTACCGCTACACAGGATATAAGCCCGACGGCAGGGAGGTAAAGGGCACCATAACCGCAGATGCCGAATCGGAAGGGATACTGCACCTCAAGGAATCGGGCATCTTCATAAAGGAGTTCCGTGAGGAAAGGGGATACGAAAGCCCTCCAAGGTTTCAGTTAGCCCCTCCCACCCGGACACTCCCTCACTTCACCCGTCAACTTGCAACTCTTACAGGCTCCTCTGTCCCCCTTGCTGCTGCACTTGACTCTATAAGAAAGGAATACAGGGGCTACTGGCATGGAGTGGTCTCCCGGATAGCCGAGAGGGTAAGGGAGGGGGCATCGCTTTCAAGGGCTCTTGAGGAGTTCCCATCCCTGTTTCCCCCGTACTACAGGAGTATGATCGCCGCATCAGAGGCGGGCGGAAACCTGAGAGAGGTTCTTGAGACCCTTGCAGATTTTCTTGAGACAGACCAGGAGACACGAAGCAGAGCAAGAACCGCCATGCTCTACCCTGCTTTCATGATACTTACGTCGGTATTCGTCCTATCCTTTGTGTTCACCTTTGTGATACCAAAGATTGTCCGTATATTCTCTGAATCCAACACAAGGTTACCTGCAATCACGAAGGTGCTCATATCCTTGAGTTACCTTTTTCAGCACTACTGGTGGGCAGGGCTGATACTGGCTATTGGCGGTGTATATCTTTTTAAGTTATTCTATAAAAAGAACCCCCTGCGGATAGACAAAATCCTCCTCCTACTACCCGTTCTCCGCTCCCTTGCCTATGCACGGTTTACCGCAACGCTTGGCTTTCTCTTAAGGGGCGGCGTACCCATAATAACAGCACTTGACCTATCATCAGAAGTAACCGGAAACTCCTACTTTGCCTCTCTTATTAAGGGGGCAAAGGAGACGATCACCGAGGGTGGGTCAATTTCCGAGTCACTGAAAGGGCTCTCCCCCATACTCCTTCAGATAATCTCCACTGGAGAGCGTAGCGGCAGATTGCCGGAACTCCTTATACAGGCATCGGGTGCATACAAAAAGGATTTTATGAGGGAGACCGAACAACTGACCTCAATCTTGGAGCCGGTTATCATCCTCGGCATGGGTGTTGTGGTGGGCTTAATAGTCTTTGGCGTGCTCCTTCCCATCTTTGAACTCAACCAGGTGATTCATTAATCCGAAAACTATAACTCTATCACCTCACCCCCCCTTAAAAACCTGACAAACCTTAAACCGCTCATCTCCCTCTCTATCTCCTCCTGAAACTGCGGTTTTACATGGGTGATGTAGATATTTCTTTCATGGAGGGTAAACCTCTTCAGGTCTTCAATCAAAACCCGGGGGGAGTAGTGGCCGGAGGAGCCTGCCATGTCATGATGCCCATCCGGAAAACTAACCTCAACTATTATATGCTCCACCCCCTCTTTGTATATCTCTTCCCAGAACCTTCTTGTTCTCCCCGTATCCCCTGTGTATCCAACCCCCTTTCCTTCATCGTCCTTTATGATGACCCCTGAAGCAGGCACCGAATGGTTTACAAGCACAGATTTTACCTGGTACCCCCCCACCTTTAAAAACATCCCCGGGAATAACTCCTGAAACCTGAGAACCGGTCTTTCAGGAACTGGCAACCGGGTAAAGTCTGGCCAGAGGAGATCGTTGAAGAGGTGTTCTTTAAGTATGGTGATGGTCTCCTCAAGCGCCCAGACATTTATCGTTCGTACCTCATCCAGCATCAGACGGTTGTCCAGAATAAAGGGGAGGTCTCTTATGTGGTCGAGGTGGGAGTGTGAGATCAGGACATCCGTGATCCTTTCCTGCTCTTCAAAAGTCAGAAGTGGTGTTACAGTGCCGGGATCAAGGATGGTTTTATCGTCTATCAAAAACCCCGTGAGGCTGCTACCCGGCCTTTCAGAACCTGAAGCACCAAGCACCCTTATCCTCAAGGTATCACCCCCTCTTCGTATAACTCAACAAACACCTTCACCACTTCAGGATCAAACTGTCTCCCGGCCTCCCTGTGTAGTTCCCTGACCGCCTCATCTGGGGACAGCGCCTCCCGGTAAGGACGGGTGGTGGTCATGGCATCAAAGGTGTCGGTTACAGAAATTATCCTTGCAATCAGGGGAATCTCCTCCCCCTTTAGCCCGTCAGGATACCCTCCGCCCTCAAACCGTTCGTGATGGTGCCTTATCCCGGCGATAACCTCATTCAGGTTTTCCACCCGCTCAAGAACCTTTGCCCCAAACTCCGCATGCATGCTCATAAGTTTGTATTCCTCTGCATCGAGTTTTCCTCCTTTGAGAAGAATTGCATCTCGCACCCCGATCTTCCCCACATCATGGAGTACCGCCGCAAGTTGGAGGGCTTCCGTCTCTTCAGTAGAAAGCCCCATCCTCTCACCCACAAGGAGGCTATACCGCTTTACCCTCTCTGTGTGCCCACCAGTGTAATGGTCTCTTAATTCTATCAGTTCCGCAAGCACCTCCACCATGGACTGAAAGGTGCTCTTCATCTCCTGATAAAGCCTTGAGTTCTCAAGGGAGATGGCTATCTGGTTAGAGAGGCACTTCAGGACACTGGCATCATCTTCGGTAAAATCTCCCTCCCTCCGGTTTATCACCTCCACAACCCCCTTCAACTCATCCCTCAACATAAGGGGCACGCAGAGGATATTTCTCGTGGTGAAGCCGGATTGCCGATCTGCCCCTTCATAAAACCTCGGGTCATTATATGGGTCGTTTACTATTGCGACCTCACCCCTCTCTGCCACCCATCCTGCCACCCCTTCTCCCATCTTCAGCCGTATCTTCTTAACCTTATCACCACCCTCACCGGTAGCAAGGTGAAAGTAGAGCCCCTGATCGTCTTTAAGTATCAGGCTTGCAGCCTCTGCCCCGATTGCATCCGGTATATACTCGACAGCCCGTCTTACAATCTCGTCATGCTCAAGGCTCGAGTTGATGATTGAGGCGATCTTCGAGACCTCAAACAGGGTTCTCCACTGTCTCTTCTGGGAATCCATTTTTCCCCTATTACACCCCCGGGCATTCAAAGAGGAATGGGATTTTCTTTACAAACTCAGTCTGATTTGCGTGCCTTATAGATATCGTAGAGATACTTGAGCACGACCGGTTCTTTATCAACCATCTTCTCAAGGAGTGGCTGTTCCAGTTCAAGTGCCATCAGATCGGGTGAACTTGACACAACGGTGGCAGATCGTGGGTTTCCGGTTATAAATGCCATCTCACCGAAGATATCACCGGGACCGAGTTTCGCAATATCCATATCCTTACCACCGATTGTGATGAAAATCTTCACCGTTCCCCTGAGGATTATAAAAACACTCCTTGACCGATCCCCCTCCTTTATCAGAACCTGCCCCTCCTCTGCATCCACCAGTTTTGCCTCATAGAGCATATCCCTCAATTCCGGATTTTCTTTAAATAGTGGTGGCAGACAGTCTGACTCCATCAACTCCCTGATCAGTTCCTCCTTCGTCACACCACGCTTTTCAACCTTACAGTGAACCGTCTTTTCTGCAAACTGTGACTCCTTGAGTTCAAGCATACACTCTGTTAATTTTTTCTGAATGGTGATGTCGTAAGGTTTTATCTGCTGAACCTTTTTATATGCACATACCGCCTTTGCAAGTGCACCCTCCGCCCTGTATAGTTCGGCAGCCTTCTGAAATGCCCTCGCCGCAGCCTCGTCGTTATGTTTCTTCTGGTAAAAGTCTCCGAGTTTCACATAATGGGTGGGGTCTTCAGGTTCCTTCTTTATCAAGGAATCCACCATATCAATGGCAGAATCCCAGTCCTCATCCCTGAGGCTGTTAAAAAGTACCCTCCAGTCCTGTCCCTCTGGCATGGTTGAATTATAAACAAAACAGGGCTTTTAAAATCAAGCATCAGGAGATAATTTGAGCCGGAGTGCATAAGCCGTAACCTCTTCCTCCCTGCCCTTAACGGCTACTCCCGGAAGTTTTATTATCTCCACCTGCCTTTGTATTTCTCTTAAAAACTCTTCTGATAATGCCTTGAATGTCTCTTCCGAGACGAGTACCGCCCCGTCGTAACTCCTCGTCAGTGCCTCGAGCCTGGCACCAAGGTTCACGGCATCACCGATCACGGTATAGTCCATCTTCCTTCCCTCCACACCGATGTTTCCCACCACAACCTCGCCGGTGCTGATCCCTATACCGGCATCAATGGACAGGTCTTTTGATATCCCCATTATCCTCCTCTTCATCTCTATGGCGGTAGAGATGGCAAGTTCGGCGTGGTTTTCCTGCCAGAGGGGAGCGCCCCAGAAGGCCATCACCTCATCACCTACAAACTTGTCAATCGTTCCGTTATGATCGATTATCACCTCTGTAACCACACCGAAATAACTGTTTAACAATCTCACCACCTCCTCCGGTGAAGCCTTCTCTGCAAGGGAAGTAAATCCAACTATATCGGAAAAGAGCACCGTCACGATCCGTCTTTCACCCCCTAACTTCAACGCCTCAGGTTTTTCTAAAAGCCTGTTTACTATCTCAGGAGAAACATAATTCCCGAATATCCTCCTTATCTCCTTTCCCTTGCGCTCTTCAAGTAAAAGCATGGTGCCTAAGTTAAATCCACCAAGAACCACAAAAGAGACCAACGGGTAGAGCATATCGATGTAAACACGATAAACCACAAAAGAGACCATACTTGTAAAGAAGAAAAACAACAGAGTCGTTAAAAAAAGCAGGATGCCCTTTTTGGGGGTCAAAGTGCTGAGCAGTATAGCAAGAATCAGTGATACCAGGAAGAGAAAGAGTATAAGAAGGCCAGGTGCCGGACTGAGGTAATCGCCCCTCAGGATGTTGGAAAGGACGGTTGCATTTTTCTCAACTCCCGGCATATTTGCAGAAAGGGGCGATACTATGAGGTCGTATGTTGCAATAGCGGAGGTGCCGATCAGGACATACTTATCCCTGAAAATCTCCCCGGGCACCCTGCCTGAGAGGACATCAGCAGCCGAGACGTACCTGAAACTTCCCTCCCGGCCATAGTAGTTTATAAGCATTCTACCGAAACTGTCTGTGGTGATAAAACGCTCACCCACCTCCACACCTTCACCCCCATAGATCACAGGGGAGTTGCCCTTTATCAGAGATGCCATTTTAAGGGCAAGTGAAGGAAAGACCTCGCCTCCGTATTCTATATACAGATACTCCTTCCGCCTCACACCGTCCCTTTCCGGAAGGGAATACACATGGCCAAAGTTGGTTGTGTTATTCCCGATGGGATCAGGCGGGATCAATGCACGCCATGCCCTTACGGGTTTAAGACTGCTGTAATTTCTGATACTCTGAATGGAAGAACCAATTATCCGTTCGTCCACCTCTCCATCAAACCCCCTGCCCTCTTCAACCTCAAACCCAAGTGCAAGCACCACCCTGTCCCTGTGTGAAGAAAGCACCTCTGCAAGATCACTATCAGGCTCATCACCCTCCGGTTCAGGATAGAGTATGTCAATGCCCACCATGCTGGGGGCTCCCTCAAGTATCCTCCTTAAAAGTCTTGCCTGCAGAGACCTGCCCCAGGGCCATCTGCCGTATTCTGAAAGGCTCTTTTCGTCAATTGAAACGATAAGGATATC
>CAYMML010000104.1:0-7540 GCA_964391515.1 uncultured Thermodesulfovibrio sp.
AATCAACTCGATAGACGAAATCAACGAGATAAACTCCGTTGATTTCGTCTATCGAGTTGATTGCGTTGATGGCGTTGTTTGCGTTTATAGGGTTTATTGGGTTAATTGCGTTTGTAGCGTTTATTGGGTAGATTTAGTTTATTTTGTTCGTTTGGTTTATCTCGTCAATATCGTTGATATGGTCTTTATGGTCTGTAAAAAAGCGAGAAAGAATTGCGCGAGAAAAGTGGTAATGCGAGAAACGCGAGAAAAGTTGAAAGCGCAAAAGGTTGAAGGCGAGACACGCAGAACGCGAGAAAGGCAGGCAAAAGGGCAGGCTGCCGCCATTAGACGTATTAAACGCCTTAAAAACAGATCCATAGGTTGCCCATAGGCTCATCGTACATGACAGGGTATCCCCACGGATACCCGGAGCCCTTCAGCCCCACCCTTGCACGGCAAAAGTTTTCAAGGATGGGTATCAGACACCTATCAGAGAGAGATATTCCCTTTGGGTCTCCACCTTTGGCTGGTAGGAGATGGTGTCAAGGAGTATCATCACCCTCTCTGACGGCCTTAAATTACCCTGGAATATCCCGGAAAACCCTCTAAAGGGGCCTTCCCTGATAAAGACCCGATCACCCGGATTGAGTTCAGGGGGGTCGAGCCTTACAAACCCTCCTTCTTCCCGTTCTTTTATGGAGGAAATTATCTCTTCGTCCACCCTGTAGGGGTCACCAAAAGGGCTTCCCACTATTCTTCGCACACCACGGGTGTAGCGGATCTTCCTGTAATAACGGGGAAGTTCAAACCGGATAAAGAGGTAACCCGGGAAGAGCCCCTCCACTACCTCTCGGAACCGCCCCCTCAGAAACCGCATACCCCTGATCTTGGGGTTAAACACCTCCAGGTCAGGTAGAGTTTGAAGCAGTTTTACAACTCCCTCCTCCTGCCCTGGCTTTGTCTGAATGCAAAACCAGTTTAGTGCGTTCATCCCTTGAACAAGTATAACAAAAAATATTTTTAATAGTCAAATGGAAATGCACCCCGAATATATCTATTAACCTACGAAGGGCTTAAACCCCATGTCAATATCAGGGCATGGAAGGGATAGGGATATTCTCTTTAAAGAGAAAGATAAACGGTTTTTAGTTTATAATAATTGATTACACCTTTAAGAACCCCTTTTTACGATGAAAAAAACGATAGTCATTAAGGGAGCACGAGAACACAACCTGAAAAACCTCTCACTCGAGATCCCGAGAAACAGTGTGGTGGTCATCACAGGGCCATCAGGCTCCGGAAAGTCCTCCCTTGCCATAGACACTATCTATGCCGAGGGGCAGAGAAGGTATGTCCAGAGCCTCTCCTCCTATGCCCGCCAGTTCATTCAGGAACTCCAGAAACCGGAGGTTGATTTCATAGAAGGGCTATCACCCTCGGTGGCGATCCAGCAGAAGACGGTTTCCCGCTCCCCCCGGTCAACGCTCGGCACCATCACGGAGATATACGACTACATGAGGGTGCTTTATGCAAGGATTGGAAGGCCCTTTTGCCATAACTGTGGAGAGCCCATTACGGTTCAGGACACAGAGGGGATACTTGAGAGGATACTAAAATACCCAAGCGGTACAAGACTCCAGGTGCTTGCACCGATAGTAAGAGAACGTAAAGGCGAGTACAGGAAGGAACTTGAGCAGATGAGGCGGGAGGGGTTTATAAGGGCAAGGATTGACGGCGAGATGAGAGACCTGACGGGAGAGATCAGACTTAACAGGTACAAGAGACATAACATAGAGATCGTGATAGACAGACTTAAGATCAAGGTGGGGGTGGAAAAGCAGTTGCGCGCCGCCCTCGATAATGCCCTCGTCCATGCAGATACGGTGATAATAAACCTGGTGGATACGGATGAGGATATCCTTTTCAGCAAGAGCCTTGCCTGCCACCGTTGTGGCGTGAGTTACGAGGAGATCTCACCAATGTTCTTTTCCTTTAACAGCAGGCTCGGTGCATGCCCCGCCTGTAACGGGCTGGGATTTGAGGGTGTGGGCGAGGAGGAAAATGGGTATGAGTTTTACCAGAGGTGTTCAGCCTGCGGCGGCATGAGATTGAGGAAGGAGGCCCTCAGCATCAGGATAGGTGGACTGAATATCGGTGAGTTTTCGTCCCTCTCCGTCGGTAAGGCGCGCCAGTTTATCTCAGGCGTTGAACTAACAGAAAGGGAGTCCTTTATAGGCAGACGTGTGCTCAGGGAGGTATGGGAAAGGTTGGGATTTCTCGAAGAGGTGGGAGTGGGCTATCTTACCCTTGACAGGCCTGCCTCAACACTCTCAGGTGGTGAGGCGCAGAGGGTAAGGCTTGCCACACAACTTGGCTCCTCCCTTACCGGGGTGCTCTACGTGCTTGATGAGCCAAGCATCGGGCTTCACCCAAGGGATTGTGAAAAACTGTTGAGAACCCTTGCCGCCATAAGGGATGCAGGGAATACCGTTTTGGTGGTTGAACACGATGAGGAGACCATTCGCTGGGCGGACTATGTGGTTGATCTTGGGCCGGGTGGAGGGAGATCGGGAGGGTGGATAGTGGGACTCGGCTCCCCCACTGAGATAGTTTCCAACCCATCATCGATCACCGGGGCATACCTGAATGGCAGAAGGGAGATCCCCCTGCCACCAAAGAGGCGGAAGCCCTCAGGTTACCTGAAGGTGGTCGGTGCCTCAGAACACAACCTGAAGGATCTGGATGTGAAGATTCCTCTTGGGGTTTTTGTGTGTGTAACCGGGGTTTCCGGTTCGGGAAAGAGTTCGCTGGTGCTGGATGTCCTCTATAAGGGGCTCCGAAAGGAGGTGCTTGGAGATGATATCCACCCGGGCAGATATAGAAAGATTATAGGTATTGAACGGGTTAGAGATGTGAAGTGCGTGGAGCAAAAACCACTGGGGCGAACCCCGAGATCCAACCCTGCCACCTATACCGGAATCTTCAACCATATAAGACACCTCTTTTCAAGAATCAAGGAGGCAAGGGTGCGGGGGTTTACTGCCGGGAGGTTCAGTTTCAACATACCCGGCGGAAGGTGCGAGGCATGTAAGGGTGACGGTTTTAAAAAGGTGGAGATGCACTTTTTACCGGATGTGTATATGCCCTGTGATGTATGTGACGGGGCAAGGTATAATGCAGAAACACTCAGGATAAAGTTTAAGGGAAAGAGCATATCGGATGTGCTTGAGATGACCATATCTGAGGCGGCAGAGTTTTTTGCCGATATCCCCCATCTGAAGTCGCGGTTTCAGATCCTCCTCGACGTGGGGCTCGGCTACATAAAACTGGGGCAGCCTGCCACAACCCTATCGGGCGGTGAGGCACAGAGGGTGAGGCTTGCACGGGAACTGGGAAAGCGTTCAAGAGGTGGGTGCATATACATACTTGATGAACCTACCACGGGGTTACATTTTGTGGACATAGAAAGGCTGATCAATGTTGTCAACTCCCTTGTGGATAGGGGTGATACGGTAATTATGATAGAGCACAACCTGGACGTGGTAAAGTCGGCAGATTACATCATTGACCTTGGCCCGGAAGGCGGTGAGATGGGCGGCCATCTTGTAGCAAAAGGCACACCTGAGGAGGTGGCTATGGTGGATGAGTCCTGGACGGGAAGATACCTGAAGGGAAAACTCGGGATGAAACCCAGGGAAAGCGGGGCTCATTACGGAGCGGTGGGTTGATAGGGCCGCTGTGGTCGATCTCATAAACTCGATCGTTGGCAGGTTCAAAATTAAAGAAAATGCATATTGAGGTGTAATGTTTATATTTAACATTGCAAGAAGGTCGGTTTTTACAGGTTTAATCATACTGCTTGTGCTCCTTACTTCCTGTGCAAAGCATGGGGAGAGGATGTTCAGGAAGTCAGATTTCGTGATGGATACGATCGTTGCAATTACGGTCGTCTCAGATGACCCCTCCCGGGCAGAAAGGGTTATCGACGAGGGGTTTTCTGAACTCAGAAGACTTGAGAAACTACTCAGTTTCTTTTCAGGAGAGAGTGAGATATCACGGATAAATAAAAATGCCGGTATAAAGCCTGTGAAGGTCTCAGCAGATACACTCAGGGTGATAAAGAAGGCTGTGGAGGTGTCAAGGATGTCCGGGGGTGCCTTCGATATAACAGTCGGTCCTGTGACGGGGCTTTATGATTTCAAGGAAAAACGGCTCCCCGGAGACGATGAGTTAGAAAGGGCACTCAAACTGGTAGGTTATAAAAACATAATCATAGACGAAGATAGGGGAACTGTTTTTCTGAAAAACAGGGGGATGAAGATAGACACCGGAGGTATCGCAAAGGGGTATGGGGCAGACAGGGTGGTTGAGTTACTGAAGAAGCGGGGGATAAAGGCGGCACTGGTGGCCGTGGCCGGAGATATCAGGTGCTACGGCAGAAGGCCTGATGGGAAGCCCTGGCGGGTAGGTGTGAAAGACCCCATGAAAACGGGGGATGCCATCTTAGGGGTTCTTCCCCTGACAGATTCGGCAATCTCAACCTCCGGTGATTATGAGCGGTTTTTCATAAAGGACGGCATGAGATACCACCATCTTATAGACCCCCGCACCGGAAGACCTGCTCATGGGCTAAAGAGTGTCACCGTGTTAGCCCCTGAAGGGGTACTTACCGATTCGTATGCCACAGCGGCATTTGTGCTTGGGCTCGAAGAGGGGAGGAGATTGCTTGAAAAACTGGGGTTTCAGTATATAATGGTTGACGAAGGAGGGAAACTTCACGTATCAAAGGGGTTGAAGGATCACCTGGAGACTGTTTAAAGAGACCTTCCGGGGAACCACCTTTCTTGACTGGGTGGTGTTTGCCCTCCTTTTATGCCTTTCTCTGGGAGGGGCTATTGGGGTCAGGAAGATGCTTCCACCCGGGGAGATGGTGGTTATCGAGGTTCAGGGAAAGAGGGTCTATGAACTTCCTCTCAATAAAGACACAGAGGTGGACGTGCAGGGCCCTCTTGGCAGTACCCATGTGATCATCAAGGGTGGACGGGTTCGGGTGCTGGACTCACCCTGCCCTGAGAAGATATGTGTTAAGGAGGGCTGGAAGGACCGCGGGGCTATAGTCTGCCTCCCAAACAGGGTGGTGGTGAGGGTTACCGGCAAAGAGGAGCATGGCGTTGATGCAATCACGCGATAGGTTGAGGATAGCCATACTCGTTGCCCTTGCCATCGGACTTCACGGGCTTGAGAGGATGTTTCCCACCCCTCTACCCTGGCTCAGGTTTGGGTTTGCCAATATCATCACCCTGACCATAATCGTCTTCTACGGCCTGAAGGCAGGGCTGATGCTCACGCTTATCAGGGTTTTAGTGGTATCACTGCTTGTGGGCACATTCCTGGGCCCGGGCTTTCTGCTCAGCCTCTCAGGTGGGGTAACAAGCACCCTTGCCATGGGTATCTTTTATCTGCTCATGGGGAGGCTGCTGAGCCCCCTTGGGTTAAGCCTGATAGGGGCATTTACCCACAACCTCACCCAACTTGCAGTGGCATACCTCCTTTTCGTGAGGAGGATAGAGGTTATCCTCTTTATCTCACCGGTGGTGCTGGGGGTGGGTGTATTTACCGGTATGGTTAACGGTATTGCAAGCGGGATGCTGATACGGGGGATAAGGGAAGAGGTGGGTAAGGGGGAGTGATAACCCCGGCTGGCCGGTCCATCTCGATTGCCTGTCTGTGCGGTTAATCGGGTTAATGGGTTTATTGGGTTCGTTTTAGACCAGCTTGATTTTACCAACTCTGCAAAGGGGGAAAGAAACACCCCTTTCAGGTTAAAATACACTGTCATGACAGAAAGGACGGTCATAAAACCCCTCACATCCCCTAACAGTGTTTATACAACCGGCACTGAAGTGAGACCGCTTTTTTCTAAACTCCTCCCTTCCGTTTATTTTTACAGACATCTCCTGCCCATTATATTCAGTGCAAGCAGAAAGGCAAAAAGGGGGGTTTATGATGACACAGAGTGGTACAGGAGCAGCCTTGATGTCCTCAGATTATTAGAGCGGGTCGGCATAAGAGTAAGTATAGAGGGGCTTGAAAACCTTCAGGGCAGGGATACCCCCTGCGTGTTTGTTGGAAACCACATGAGCACCTTTGAGACATTCGTGCTCCCCGTGATAATACTGCCTTTCAAGCCTGTTACATTCGTAGTGAAGCAGAGTCTCGTAGAATACCCGGTTTTTAAGCATATAATGATATCAAGAGAACCGGTGGTTGTAACAAGAAAAAACCCAAGAGAAGACCTGACCCGGGTGCTAAAAGAGGGCACGGAGAGGCTCTCAAGGGGGGTATCTGTCATCATATTCCCTCAGACCACCAGATCCAACGATTTCGATCCTTCAGAGTTCAATACCATAGGGATCAAACTGGCAAGGCGGGCATCTGTGCCCGTAATCCCGGTGGCATTAAAGACCGATGCATGGGGCTGTGGAAGGATTATAAAGGACTTCGGGAAGATAAGGCCTGAGTTGGATGCCCACTTTGCCTTCGGTGAGCCTATGATGGTGAGTGGACGGGGCACGGAGGAACACAAGAGGGTAATCGAGTTCATATCCTCCCATCTTGCAAAGTGGAAAGGATGAAGATAACAATCGCCGACTATACATTTGAGGGGCCCTTTCTTAAACTTAGCGAACTGCGCCCATTGAGGGGGGTATTTGCCGTTGTCTGCCTCACTGAAAAGGGTGTAAGCCTCCTGATTGATGTTGATCAGGCAGAGAACATCCAGGATGCCGTGCGTAACCATGAAAGAAAAGACTGCTGGAAAAACAACGCAACGGGTATCATCGGTGTTGCCGCCCTTTATACCCCAGACCTTGACCCCGCCGGGAGGAGGGATATCGTAGAGATTATAAGGCGAAGAGAGTTTGCCCCCTGTGGTTAAAAATCATTTATAAAGTGAAAGAAACATCTCCCCCTCGACCTCTCCGTGTAATAGCCTGAACCGTCCTGTTATCTCCCCTGAGACAAAGGCTACAAGTTCATCTGGTGCAAGCATGAAGAGTTCAGGATCCCTGGTCTTTCTTACACTTGAAAGGCAGTTCAGATGAACCGCCTCCCTTGCATGGCTATAGAGTATCTTCAATGCAGTCCTGAATGTATCCTTTATGCCGGCCACCCTCAGGTTGAACGTCCCGATCACCACCACTATGTCAAAATCCTCCCGAAGCCCCTCCTCCTCTATGTCAAGCACCTCAAACCTTGCGGTGGGAAACTTTCTCCTCCCCAGTTCCACCAGTTCCGGCGTTATATCTATACCGGTATAGTCAAACCTGTACCCACGTCCTTTGAGAAACCCGTAAAAGTCGCCCTTACCACATCCAAAGTCGAGAAGCCTCTTTCCTGATGGATCACCCATGCACTGGAGAATCTTTTCATACCGGAGTTTCTGCCCCTCTTCAGTCCACCTGACCCCCATTGGGGTATCACCAAAGTCACGGAGATGCCACCTGTAAAACCTTACCACCTCTTCCTTTCCCATCCTGTCCATTTCAGAAAACCCCCT
>CAYMML010000105.1:0-5347 GCA_964391515.1 uncultured Thermodesulfovibrio sp.
CACTTTTAAAATTTAAATTTGCCAAAAAGTGTCCACTTTTAATTTTTAAATGACACCTCGTCTCTGTAATTTGACAAACACCAGCCCTTTTATTTAAGATAATAATCTTACGGCAATTCATAGCCTACTAAACCCCTCGTTACAGAGGTAACTGACTCTAAAAGGAGTATCTTAGAGATTTTCCGGTCGGAGCGTCCCCTTGGTGACAAGCGCTTCGGGAGGTTTTCATGTGCAGACTGGCTGCCATTACATCAGATAATTACTTCTCCCCCATGGAGAATGTTCTTGCCCTTGAGACCATGAAAGAGGGGCATGACGGCTCCGGTATGGGGCTCATCCTGAAAAACCTGGGGGGAGAGTTTGAGGAGTTCAAAGACTATCCCATCCTTTCCGGTATCTGTTCAAAAGACGGCATTTATGCACTGGACGATTATATGAACAAGGCCGGATTCAAGTTGCTTTATACCTGGACTCCAAAGATCAGGCCAAGGAAGGGGATTGAGGCGAGGGACTATTACTTTGCCAGGGTGTATGACTATCCTGATGAGTACAAAGGTAAGGGTTTTGAAGAGAAAGAGAATTTACTGTTGAGCACAAGGATTGCCCTCAGGAGGATGGGCGAGAAGGATGAGTCCATCATTGTCTTTTCCTTTTACCCGGATATACTCACGCTGAAAGAGGTTGGAGACCCTCTCGAACTCGGTGAGTTTTTTGGACTGGAGAACTCCTCCCTCAAGGCGAAGATCATATTTGCTCAGGGCAGGCAGAATACAAACTACGACATCAACCTCTACGCATGCCATCCCTTCTTCATCCAGGGGTATGGTTCCATGACAAACGGTGAGAACACCGCCTTTGTCCCTATAAGGGAGTATCTCACCGGTAAAGGGTTTAAGGGATATATCGGCTACCAGAGCGACAGCGAGGTATTTACACATATACTTCACTATACCTGTAAGAGGCTTGGGCTGCCGCTTATTTACTACAAAGATGTTATAACGCCGCTCAAGACATCAGAAATAGATGAACGGGAAGACAGGGATGTGGTCTGGCATCTCAAGGTAACGCTCAGACCCCTTTGTATAGATGGTCCAAACTGTGTGATCGGTTTTACACCGGACGGCACATGCTTTATGGTGCAGGATTCCAAGAAACTCCGCCCCGGTGTTGTGGGTGGTGTAAAGGGGAAATACGGGCTTATGTCTGAGGAGTGCGGGCTTGACAGTGTGATCCCCGAGCGTGACAGGAGCCTGGATCAGTTCCCCATGAAGTACGATATGGTGATAGTTTCACCAGATGCCAAGGAGGTGAGGGTATGGAACCAGCGACAAGGCTGGACAACAACCATCAGTTAGCCCTCAAGGATTTTCCATACATAATCAGGTGGCGTGACGACCGGTGTAAGAGGTGCGGCCGGTGCACCGCCGTCTGCCCCATGCTCTCAATAGAGCCTGCGGTTGTTTTGCAGAGGGTTGTGCAATCAGAGGGTGCTCTGCCTGAGCCTAAGGCCGTCAGAAAGGTTGTAACCGTTGTCAGGCAGGTCACCGATATAAACCGGTACTGCACAGGCTGTGCGGCATGTAACCTGGTCTGTCCTAACGATGCGATAGAGCCTGAATATAATCCACAGCACAAGTTCCTATTTCACAAAAACCGTGGTGGCCATCCATTCAGGAGAGGCGGAAGGCGGAACGATCCGTCACTATCCACACTTGAGAGGCTCAAGTTTACAAGAATATCCATGCTCACAGACCCGGCTCTCGACGCCGGAAGGCATGAGTTCAGGATAAGGACCTATCTTGGAAGGATACTCTCCCCTGAGGAGTTGCCCATAAAGATAGTAAACGGCAAGGCTGAGGTTGATAAGACATCGGATAAATTCATCCCACCTGTAAGGGAGATATATCCCGTGATGATAGGGAGCATGTCTATAGGGGCACTTTCTCCAACCATGTGGGAGGGGCTTGCCATGGGCATTACTTACCTGAACGAGGTGGAGGGTATGCCTGTGGTGATGTGTTCCGGTGAAGGCGGAATGCCGCAGAGGCTTTTGAGGTCAAGGTTTCTCAAGTATTTCATACCTCAGATTGCGTCAGGCTATTTCGGCTGGGACGAGATAGTGAGGGCTATACCCCACATGATAGAAGACCCCTGTGCAATCGAGATAAAGTACGGCCAGGGTGCCAAGCCCGGTGATGGCGGGCTCCTTATGGCACACAAGGTTCTGAAACTGATAGCAGAGATAAGGGGTGTGCCAATGGGAGTGGATCTTCCCTCTCCTCCGACACATCAGACGAAGTACTCCATTGAGGAGTCTGTGGCGAAGATGATCCAGTCCATGTCCATGGCATGGGGGTTCAGGGTGCCCGTTTATCCTAAGATCTCCGGCACGAAGACTGCGAAGGCGGTGCTCAATAACCTGGTGCGTAACCCCTATGCAGCTGCACTTTCCATAGATGGCGAGGACGGTGGAACGGGTGCCGCTTACAATGTATCGATGGACAAGATGGGACATCCCATTGCCTCTAACATAAGGGAGTGCTATCTCGATCTGGTGGCACAGGGCAAGCAGAACGAGATACCGCTAATTGCCGCAGGGGGTGTGGGCAAGCACGGTAACCTTGCAGCAAACGCCGCAGCGCTGTTCATGCTGGGTGCCTCGGCAGTCTCCATCGGGAAGTACATCATGCAGTCTGCCGCAGGGTGTTTTGGTGATGAGTATAACCGGTGTAACGTCTGTAATCTCGGTAGATGCCCAAGGGGCATCACCACGCAGGATCCCCGGCTCTACAGGAGGCTTGATCCCGATAAGGTAGCAGAGCGGGTTGTAGAGGTATTTAAATCGATAGATGTGGAACTTAAGAAGATATTTGCCCCCATGGGGAGAAGCACGGAACTGCCTATCGGTATGTCCGATGGTCTTAGCGCAGATGACCATGCGGTGGCAGACAGGTTAAAGATCAGTTATGCCTGTTAAGGAGAATGTGAATAGATGAGTAAAAAGGTAGTACTGCACGGTAAGGTTGATGGCAAGAGGCTCCCGTCAAGGGTCTTTGAGGAGAAGATCCAGGATGCCGTGCGCAACGGCGCCAGAGAACTACATATAATCGCCGATGGTCAGCACGGTATAGGCGGAAGAATCTGGCCCCGTGGTGAGACGGTCAGAGTGGTAGTGGAAGGCCCTGTAGGGCAGAGGCTTGGAAGTATGGGAATGTTCGGCACCGAGATCATAGTTAAGGGCTCCGCCTCTGACGATGTGGGCTGGATAAACTGTGGTGCTAAAATAACCGTGCTTGGCGATGTAACCAACGGTGCCCACAATGCTGCAGCACAGGGGATACTCTACGTGCAGGGCGGCGGCGGTGCACGATGCGACACCATGACCAAGCATAACCCCCGTTTTGACCCACCCCAGTCATGGTACTTCAGGGATGTGGGAGATACCTTTGCAGAGTTTAAGGCAGGTGGCATTGCCGTTGTCTGCGGTGTAAACCCAAGGAACCCCAAGAACATCCTTGGTTACAGGCCATGTGTGGGGATGGTGGGAGGAGTTATATATTTCAGAGGCCCCATAGAGGGTTACAGTGAGAAGGATGTGAGGCTCCTTGATCTTACCGATCAGGACTGGGAGTGGCTTGTAACAAACATGAAGCCCTATCTTGAGGCTATAGACAGGATGGAGTATTATGAGGAACTTACCTCCTCAAGGGATGCCTGGAAGAAACTCGTCCCCTATACCGCACAGGAGAGGGCAAAGAGGCCGGAGTTCAAGATGTCCGTTACGGAGTTCAGGCAGAACATATGGGAGGAGGGTGTCGGTAAGGGCGGAATCTTTGGTGAATACCTGACTCATCCTCAAACGGTTCTCCCATATATCACAACCGGTGAAGACAGGCGGTACAGACCGGTATGGAACAACCAGAAATACTCACCTCCTTGCGAGGCAAACTGCCCCTCCGATATACCAACTCAGAGGAGGGCTGCTCTCATCCGTTCAGGCAGGCTTACCGAGGCTCTGGAACTGGTGCTCCAATACAGCCCCCTCCCCGCTACGGTATGTGGTGAGATATGCCCGAACCTCTGCATGGATGCATGCACAAGGGGTCGGATTGATAAACCCATTGATATAAAAGACCTCGGGAGGGCAAGCCTTGAGGCAAGGCCACCAAAACCTGATAGACAGACTGGTAAGAAGGTTGCCGTGATCGGTGGCGGCCCTGGTGGGCTTTCTGCTGCATGGCAGTTGGCACTTAAGGGGCACGAGGTTGACCTTTATGAGGCTGAGGAAAAACTTGGTGGAAAACTCGAGTACTGTATCCCCAGAGAGAGGCTTCCGCAGGAGGTTCTGAAGTCTGAACTTGAGAGGTTCAAGACCCTTGGTGTGAATGTGCATCTCAAGGCAAGGGTGGATAAGGACTTCTTTAAAGAGATATACGATGGTCACGATGCAGTAGTGATTGCCTGTGGCGCTCACAGACCGAGGATGCTCCCGGTGGAAGGCAGGGAGAAAATGGTTACCGCTTATGACTTTCTGAAGAACATAAACAGCGGTGCAAGACCCGACCTCAAGGACAAAGAGGTCGTGATTATAGGTGCCGGTAATGTGGGTATGGATGTTGCGGCGGAGGCGTTTCATTCCGGGGCAAGCAAGGTTACGGCTGTGGACATACAGAAGCCTGCCGCCTTCGGAAAGGAACTCGAGATAGCCCGTTCGCTTGGTACCGAGGTTGTATGGCCCAAGTTTACAGACCGGTATGACCCGGAGGAGAAACGGATTTATTTTAAGGATGGTTCATCCATGAAGGCCGATTTAGTTGTGGTATCCATTGGTGATACCCCGGAGGCGGATTTTCTACCACCCTCTGTGCACACTGACAAGCAGGGCTGGATAGAGGCGGACGAGGCAGGCCATACCTCAGACCCCAAGGTATTTGCCATTGGTGATGCCACCAGGCTCGGGCTCGTTACACATGCAATAGGGCATGCGAGGAAGGCTGCTGAGGCGGTTCATGCCCTTCTTTCAGGAAAGTCCTACTACAGGCCTCAGCCGAAGATGGCAATACCTTACGAAAAGATAAAGGAGTCCTATTACGATATCTGCCGCACCGAGACCTCATCTCCCGAGGAGGAGGCAACAAGGTGTATGTCCTGTGCGGTCTGCCGTGACTGCCACATGTGTGAGATCACCTGCTACTACGGTGCCATAAGCAGAAATGAGGACGAAAATGGCAATTTTGCCTATGTGGTGGACGAATCACTCTGTATAGGCTGTGGTTTCTGTGCAGGTGTCTGCCCCTGCGGCATCTGGGAGATGGAAGAAAATATTTAAGCCGTTCAGGACAACCCC
>CAYMML010000105.1:5447-7297 GCA_964391515.1 uncultured Thermodesulfovibrio sp.
AGTCTGAGGATAGGGACGAGATGTTGTTATTTGTCTGCGTTACAAGATTCTTCGGCCCTTTGGTATACGGAAATCAGATGTCAGAAGTCGGAAAAAAGTAAAGCGGATGTTTCTAATTTTCTGACTTCTGTTTAGAGGTTTCTGAACTTAATAAACGCATGTTGTTTATTTAGGAATGTCTGTACTGCGATAAAAAACAATTGTACGTTATTTGTAGTTTACTGTTCCAATATCTCTAACAGCCTGTCAAGTTCATCCAGACTGTAATACTCTATCTCAATCTTACCCTTTTTGCCCTTGTGCTTTATATTGACCCGGGTTCCAAGGGAGCGCTGCAATCTTTCCTCAAGGGCGGTAATATTCGGGTCTTTTGTCTTTGTTTTTTTTGCAGGAGGGGTCTCTACCCGCTTACAAAGCGCTTCTGTCTCCCTCACAGACAGCCCTTTTTCAATAACCTTTCTTGCAAGGGCAACCTGGGCGGCCTTTGTAGGCAGGGAAAGCAGTGCACGGGCATGCCCCATTGAGATCTCTCCGGTCTGGACATGCCTCTTTACTTCAGGTGGAAGTTTTAGTAGCCGAAGGTAGTTTGCCACAGTAGCCCTCTCCTTCCCCACCTTCTTTGACAACTCCTCCTGCGTATAACCAAACTCTTCGATCAACCTCTGGAATGCATTTGCCGTCTCAAGTGGGTTCAGGTCGTCTCGCTGGATGTTTTCAATCAGGGCAATCTCCAGGGAGTCAGCCCCTCCGGTCTCACGTATCACCGCAGGAATCTTCTTCAGCCCCGCAATCTTTGCCGCCCTCCACCTCCTCTCACCGGCTATCAGGTAATACCGCCCCTTATCACCCTTTCTCAATATAACCGGCTGAAGGACACCCTTCTCCTTGATGGAAGCGGCGAGTTCCTCAAGGGCATCTTTCTTGAAAGTCTTCCTCGGCTGATCGGGATTCGGCTCTATCCTCGATACAGCCACCTCCTGAACCCCACCCTCTGTGGTGGGTATCAGGGCATCAAGCCCCCTTCCCAGCGCTGGCTTCATTCAATATCTCCTTTGCAAGTTGTAAGTAACTCTCTGCGCCCTTCGACCTGGCATCGTAAAGCATCACGGGCTTTCCAAAACTCGGTGATTCGCTTAGTGTAACATTTCTGGGTATTACCGTTGTATATACAGAGTCACCAAAGTATTTTCTCACCTCTTCCGCCACCTGTTTTGAAAGCGATGTCCTGGAATCGTACATGGTAAGCAGTATTCCATCTATCTCAAGGTCAGGATTAAAGGAGTTCCGAACAAGTTGTATGGTTCTTGAGAGAAGCCCAAGCCCCTCAAGGGCGTAGTACTCACACTGCACGGGGACGATCAGGGAATCGGCCGCCACCAGGGCATTAAGCGTGAGAAGCCCGAGCGATGGCGGACAATCAATGAATATATACGCATATCTTTCCCGCACCTCCGAGAGCATGTGGGAAAGCATCATCTCCCTTCCCTCAACGCCTACCAGTTCCACCTCTACCGCAAGCAGATCTATAGAGGAGGGGACAAGCGCAAGATGCTCCATCTCGGTGGGAACCACCACCTCCGAAAGGGCTGCGTCTCCGGTGAATGCCTGGTATATGGAAAGATCAAGGGTTGACCTGTCCACACCAAGACCGGTGGTGGTATTGCCCTGAGGGTCAAGATCAACAATCAGGATATCCTTACCGGCAAGGGCAAGGGAGGCGGAGAGGTTGATTGCAGTGGTCGTCTTTCCAACCCCACCTTTCTGGTTTGCTATACATACAATCCTTCCCATAGTTTCTTAATTGTAATTGTTCCACGTGGAACAATTAAACCCTTCCTCAGAAAACATCA
>CAYMML010000106.1:0-7291 GCA_964391515.1 uncultured Thermodesulfovibrio sp.
GACAAACACAGAAAAAAATGGATAGACACTGAAAAACAGAAATATTATCTGAAAAGTCCCTCCATTCGGGAGGGAGTATGGGGTAATTGTACTGTATAGGGTTGTCTTTTAAGCCATGTAAGTACAATAAAAACGGTTCTTTGTGCAGTGATAATGGTAACACTGGCGGTCATTTCACGGTAGTTGAGGTATCGCGAAAATCCGGGTTTCTCCTGAGTTCTGCCTGCCCTTCCGAATCAGGAATGCTGGCTTTTCTAATGTGAATATTAGTAAATCAGAAAGAGCCTTAAATACCATGATTTACCGATCTTTTTTCCTCATACTGAAGTAGGTACTGTCGTAGAGAATTGGAGAAATGGTCGGGGCGAGCCGATTCGAACGGCCGACCTCTCGCACCCCAAGCGAGTGCGCTAACCAGACTGCGCCACGCCCCGAACAATGATCAGGAAAGTTCCGATATGATCTCCCTGAGCCGATTTTTTATGTGGGAGAGTTTGTCAGCCAGTTCAGAACTGATCTGAGGCCTTTCAGGGGGTTTTGCCTCAGACACCTGGCTTTCCTCTACATCGGCAGGTGTGTTTACCAGCCGCAGGTGTGAGTCAGCAAACTTCTTCTTTACGCCTTCTATGGTGTATCTCTCATCGTAAAGGAGTTTTTTTATTTCAAGAATCGTTTCAATATCTTTCTTAACATATAGCCTCTGCCCAGAACGACTCTTTCTTGGTCTTAAAAACGGGAACTCGCTCTCCCAGTACCTGAGAACATAGGGTTCTACACCTGTAATCCTACCAACCTCTCCAATCTTGTAAAAGAGTTTCTCAGGTATAGACCTTTCGGAAACGCTCTTTTTCCTCTTTGCCTTTATCATGTCTTAGCCTTTGCTTCCAGCATCTCTTTTAAGAGGTTGCTTGCCTTGAAACTGATAACCCGCCTTGCCGTAATCTCCATATCCTCACCGGTCTGAGGGTTTCTACCACGACGGGGGGTCTTTTTCCTTACATTAAATGTTCCAAAGCCTGTAATCTTAACGGATTCACCCTCTGCGAGGGTCTCTTTCATGGTCTCGATGATTATTTCAATTATATCCTGAGCCTCCTTTTTGGGAAGCCCCACCTCTTCGAATATTACTCTTGCCAGATCTGCCCTTGTCATAAAATCACCTTATTTAATTATAATAATATTGCTTAAGAATGTCAAGATAAAGTTTTGATTTTTAATCTTTTTTGCTAAATCAGTATAACTTTTTAATATATGTAAAGCAAGGGAATATAAAAAAATACATCTTCTTACACATCTCAGATACCCTGCGGTCATGGCATATTAATTTTTTAAAGCCTGTCTTCATTAAATTTATGGTAGGGGAGGATAAAAATGGAAAAAATAAGAGGTATTCTCCTGGTTCTGTCGCTTGTGGTTATGGTTTTCACATCCATATCTTTTGAGAGGTGGGTGAAAAGTGACCCTGATACAAGACTAAGACATATTTCCGGATTCTCCTTTGGAATTGGCATGACAGCACTTATTATTGGCTATTATATAGGGATGTTAGATTGAGAAACTTAAAGTAAAACTTTAATTGTATGAGGGGGCTGGATGGTGGGCGATACTGGTTTCGAACCAGTGACCTCTGCCGTGTGAAGGCAGCGCTCTCCCGCTGAGCTAATCGCCCAACCGCTGTTATTAGAAGGTTAAGAATTATATAAAAAAAATCTGGTTCCAGTCAAATTATCAGATAAGTATCGTCTCTGGAATGGGAAAGCCGTTAAACTCGGAGGCATACGAGATGGTATAAGCCCCTGCAGAGGCAATTATAAGGTGGTCACCGACCATTGGCTCGGGTAAAAGCACATCCTGATCGATAACATCGAGGCTATCACAACTTGGGCCGGCTATCGTCCATCGCTTTTTCTCTGAACGGCTTCCAAGTATATATGAATATTTTATCCCCCCGATTGCCTCCATAAGGCCGTTAAACACACCGGCATCAATATATAGCCAGTTTTCATCTCCCCGAACTGCCTTGCCAATCACAGTGGTCACAAACACCCCTGCCTCACCAACAAATGCCCTTCCAGGCTCAATGTGGACTTCAATATCTGATGGAAACCTATCTCTGATTATACCGTCAATAAGAGATTCTATCTCGTTGATGTGGGGTACATCCTTTCTGTATTTAACAGGATAGCCACCACCTATATTTAAGATCCTCATCTGAACCCCCGTCTTTTCTGCCTCTGACCAGATGTTTGATACCTTATCCAGTGCGGTCTGCCAGTTGTAGATATTGTTACACTGTGAGCCAACATGAAATGTGGTTCCAACTACGCTCATCCCCCTCTCAGAAGCATACCTTATAAGGTCTAATGCCACATCAGGTTCAACACCAAATTTCCTGCTCAAAGGCCATTCACTGCCTTCGTTTGGAACCGAGAGCCTCAGGTACAGACTGGCATCAGGAATGATAGCGTGTATCTTTTCAATTTCGTCTATAGAGTCAAAGGCAAAAAGCCTCACCCTGTAACTGCCTGCCTCCTCAAGAAAGGGAATGGTCTTTACGGGGTTGGATGAGATAATCCTTTCAGGTGCCACTGCTAAACCCTTCAAAATTGCAAGTTCACCCTCGGATGCCACCTCAAATCCGACGCCTGTTTGTTCAATAAAAGAGATCACCTCTTTGCCTGGATGTGCCTTTACTGCATAAAATGTCTTTGAGTTTTTTATGCCTTTGCCTATTTTCTTTGCAGCATCTGATATGACCTCTCTATCGAGCAGCAGATAGGGGGTCTTTTTATCAGTAGAGGCTATAAAGTTTAGTATCTTCTGCCAGGTGGTCTTTCTGATGGAGGTGTTTTTGTAACTTTCCATGTGTGGTGTTACTTTTTTCTCATTCTCACATATCGTTTGGCGGCATTCCTTACCGCATCTGTAACATTCTTGTTTTTCTCAAGAATAACGAGGTCCTGAAATCTCAGATGGGAGATAAACGGCATTGCCACACCTGGGGGAGTCTTGGGGTTATTTACGAGGGAAACTATTATGGGGTATCTCCTTACCCAGTCACGCTTTTTAGCAATGTATCTGAGGGCATCCTCGGGGACGGAGGGGTTTTTCGCAATCATCTCCACCTCACCCTCAGTAAGTTTCGGGTTTTCCAGAACCTTCATAACAACCTCTTTATTTGGATCTCTTATGAGCACACTCCTTAACTCTTTTCCACCTTTAAGTGCAAGTTGTATCTTCTCACCGATCGACAGATGCTGCACCTTGTGGAGGATCTTTTCTGCCTTCTGCATACGAACCTCTTCATGGGGTTCCTCCTCCTCAATAGGTGTAACCTTCCTGTCAACCACCACAGGCAGGCTCAGAAGTTCGGCGGCATCTTTGTACACATCATCAGGTGTACGGGGGTTTTCATACAGAAGTTGCAACACCTCAGGCCTGTTCCTGTTTGCCTCAAGTATCTCCCTGTAAACACCCTCATCAGAGGGTGAGTCAAGTAGCATGGCTATTACCTCTGTAGAGGTAATAGATAGATCAAGCCCTATGAGACGCTCTTCAGACATTTATTAGTACGAAATACTCTACGTTGCCTTTCTGTCCCGCCACCGGTGACTCAAATGGTTCACTTACAATATATCCAGATTCCTTCAGTTTCTCCAAAACAGTACTCACAATCCTCTTTCTCTTTTCGGCATCCCTTATCACGCCGCCCTTATCAACCTCTCCCTTACCTGCCTCAAACTGAGGCTTAATGAGAGAAAGTATCATACCGCCTGGTTTTACCAGCCCCTCAAGATGTGGAATTACCTTTAATATAGAAATAAAAGAGACATCTATCGTAACAAAATCTACCTTTTCTGGTATAGTCCCCTCCGGCATATGCCTGATATTCGTCCTCTCTATCACCACCACTCTTGGGTCGTTGCGAAGTTTCCAGGCAATCTGTCCATAACCCACATCGAGGGCATACACCTTTGATGCCCCTCTCTGCAGCATGCAATCAGTGAAACCACCCGTGGATGCACCCACATCAAGTGCTACTTTCCCTTCAAGGTCTATCCTGAAATGCTTCAGTGCTGCATCTATTTTGAGCCCACCTCTGCTTACATAGGGTATGTCTTCACCCCGCAGTCTGATTTCAGCAGAGACATCAACCTGCATGCCTGATTTTTTTACAGGGATACCATCAACAAGCACCTTCCCCTCCATAATTAGTGCACTGGCTCGTTCTCTTGACCGGCAAAGCCCCCTTTTTACAAGGAGTTTATCAATCCGCTCCTTCACTTTGGAATATCTGGCTTTACCGTCCTTTCAAGCCCGAGTAGTGATACGGCAGCCCTGTAGATACCCTCCTCATCAAGCCCGAGGAGGGCTCTGAGTTCTCTTTGTGAGCCATGCTCTACAAAGAGATCAGGTATCCCCAGCCTGCGTATCCTGAGATCATGAAGCCCCATGTCAGAAAGTGCCTCAAGCACAGCAGAACCAAATCCTCCTGATGCTGAATTTTCCTCCACTGTGATTATCACGCCGGTCTTTTCTGCCACCACTCTTATAAGATCGTTGTCAAGGGGTTTTACAAACCTTGCATTTACGAGTGTTGTGGACACTCCCTCTGAGATCAACCTTTTTGCAGCAAGGTAGGCAGGATAAACGGTGTTGCCTATTCCTATGATGCCAATGTCTGTGCCTTCAAAGATAATCTCTCCCTGTCCAGCCTCTACAGGTGTGGATGCAATGTCAAATTTTTCGGTACATCTACCCCTTGGGTATCTGATGGCAACGGGTCTTTTCAGTGTGATTGCAAATTTGAGCATCTCTCTGAACTCGTCTCCGTCTTTAGGTGCCATAACCGTTAGGTTCGGGATATGGCGGAGATAACTCAGATCAAATGCCCCATGATGTGTGGGCCCGTCGTCGCCTACAAGGCCAGCACGATCAAGGGCAAAGATCACAGGCAGGTTCTGTAGGCAGACATCGTGTATTATCTCATCGTAGCCCCTTTGTAAAAAGGTCGAGTAAATAGCAACCACCGGTAGGTAGCCCTCAGTGGCAAGACCTGCGGCAAAGGTAACGGCATGTGGTTCCGCTATACCAACATCAAAAAACCTCTCAGGAAACTCCTCTGCAAAGTCTTTAAGTCCGGTACCTTCGGTCATTGCGGCAACAATTGCAACAATATCTTTATGCTCTCTGGCAATATCAATAAGTGTGTCGCCGAACACCTTGCTGTAAGAAGGCGCCGCTCCCTTCCCTTTGGGCTCACCTGTATCGGGCTCAAAGGGGCCGACGCCGTGAAAACACGATGGGTCATCCTCTGAATACTCATAACCCTTCCCCTTTTTGGTAATTACATGCACCAGTATAGGTTCTGTAGGGTCTTTTATCTTTTTGAATGTATCAATAAGAGAATTGAGGTTATGCCCATCTATGGGGCCAATATAGTTGAAACCGAGTTCTTCAAACATCTGTCCAGGCAGAAAAAAGCCCTTCAAAGTCTCTTCCATCTTCTGGGCAAACTTGGACATGCTGTCACCAAACTTTGGTATGTTTTCAAGTATGGTCTTTGTGTCTTTCTTGAACCTCTTGTATAAATCGCCGGTGAGTATCCTGTTTAGATAGTTGGATATAGCCCCCACGTTTCTTGAGATAGACATCTCATTGTCGTTGAGAATCACTATTAAAGGAAGCCCGAGGTGACCGGCATTGTTAAGCCCCTCAAAGGCAAGCCCTGCCGTCATTGCACCGTCTCCGATAACGGCTATAACATTGCTGGTTTTACCACGCATCCTGTTTCCTGCAATGATACCAAGGGCTGCAGATATCGAGGTGGAACTATGCCCTGTGCCAAAGTGGTCGTGCGGGCTTTCGGATCTCTTGGGAAAACCGGAGAGTCCCTTAAATTGCCTCAGCGTGTGGAACCTTTCTGCACGGCCGGTAAGTAATTTGTGGGTGTATGACTGATGCCCTACATCCCATACAATCCTGTCTTCAGGTGAGTTGAAAACATAATGAAGTGCAAGCGTAAGCTCCACCACACCCAGATTGGATGCAAGATGTCCCCCCGTGCAGGAGACGGTCTTTATGATGGTCTCACGTATTTCCTCTGAAAGTTCTCTTAATTCCTCTATAGAGAGATTTTTTAAATGATCTGGGGTTTTTATCTGTTCAAGCATATAACGATCACCTGCCTTTTGTATAGTTTTATATTATACATCATAGTGTTAACCCCAGTCACGCACAAGAGGGCTTTTTGAGTTGACAATTCATATAAAATATGGGATAATTTTCCCAAAAGGATAAAGTTTGAATGAACCTTTTGTATCGGTTTTGCCACTAATGAGTAAGAGAGAGACGATAAGTGATGACTATGATTTAATGTGCAGGGTAGCCGGAGGTGATGAAACTGCCTTCAGGAAACTATTTGAAAAGTATAACAAAAAGGTGTTTTTGTACCTTTATAGACTTATAGGAGATAGAGATTATGCCGAGGACATACTTGTTGAGACATTTACGGTTGTATGGAAGTCTGCAAAGAAATTCAGAGGAGACTCTAAAGCATCAACCTGGTTGCTTGGAATAGCAAGGAATCTTGCCATGAACCATCTCAAAAAGATAAGGTATGAAGAGGATATTGATGACTATAAGAATAAGATTAAGTCTAATGGAATTATTAATGAAGAATTGTGGGAAAAACGAGATATTCTTAAAAAGGCTTTAATGCGGTTGTCTGCTAAACACAGGGAAGTACTCGATCTGGTCTTTTACCAGGAACTTTCCTATCCTGAGATTTCAGAAATTCTTGATGTCCCCGTAAATACAGTAAAAACGAGAGTATTTTATGCTAAAGGTGAGTTAAAGAAGATATTACACGAAATGGGAGTTGAAAGAGATGTCATCTGAGAAATATGAAGAAATGAGAGAAAAAATACCCTTATATCTTAATAATTCTCTTTCAAAAGAGGAAGTTAAGGAAATGGAGGCTTTTTTACAGAAACATCCGGAGTTAACTGAAGAGTTGAATGAATTTACCAGAATTCAACTCCTGATGAAGGATACGACGGATATTGACCTTCCTGATCAGGACAGGGTGTTTGGTAGGATCATGAAGAATATCAGAGATGAAGAAACCTCTTCCACAGTTGAAAAGAGGTCGATAATGGAAAAAGTAAGAGAGTTCTTTGCCACTCCTTATCTTCCTTGGGCGGTTGTGGCTGCTCAATTTGCTCTTATACTTTTTCTAACCGTCTCACCTTTCAAAAAAGTCGAATACAAAACCCTTACTTCCCCTGTT
>CAYMML010000107.1:0-7072 GCA_964391515.1 uncultured Thermodesulfovibrio sp.
AAACCCTCTTTGCGATCATGCTCCATGTCACTCCGCTGTCGCAACTGTATCTCAGCGTGAACTCCGAGCCCCCGGGAGGTGTGATCCACTGGATTGGATGGGTTCCCCCGCTTTGCAGGCTCTCCCCGCCGTTGGGTGAT
Source organism: uncultured Thermodesulfovibrio sp. (assembly GCA_964391515.1). Classification (GTDB taxonomy): domain Bacteria; phylum Nitrospirota; class Thermodesulfovibrionia; order Thermodesulfovibrionales; family JdFR-85; genus WFTX01. The sequence goes on from CAYMML010000107.1 coordinate 141, forward strand.
GTAACCGTGATCCTCACGGCCTCAATGGTAAAGAAACCATCCGACTCATCCCTCCCGAGTTTTGTCCCTGAGGCATCAAAGGCGGTCACCCTCACCAGGCACTGGTTCATATCCACCCCGTAAACAGGCACCTGCCAGTCGTAGGTTGTGCCGGTCACGTTCCGTCCAATCACCGACCAGTTTGCCCCACCATCACAGGAGTACCGGAGGTTAAAATCAACTGCCTCTGGAGGGGCAAGCCACTGAATCTGGCGTACCGTACCTGACGGGATCGACTCTCCTCCATTGGGAGATACCAGTTCGATGGCACCGCCTGAAAGGGATATTTCAAAAGACGGGTTTGAGGGATCGTCTGACTGAACCACTGCAAGGGCACTGCTTGAACCACCTGTAAAGGGGGCATATTCAAGATCAAAGGAACACGAAGCACCAGGACTGAGTGCCTGGCCAGAACATGCATCATTTTGAATCTGAAAATCTTCGGGAGCCTGCCCAACAAGGGATACATCACTGATGCTCAGAGGACCTGCCCCAAGGTTTGATACTGTTATCGTCTTTAGGGAAAAGGTCTTCCCAAACCCCTTAATACCAAAGTCGTGGGAACAGGGCATAACAGAGACACGGGGTTCGGTATTCTTGAGTGTATCAAATGCCCTGAGCGGGTCGATAAGGCCGTAACCGTAGGCATTATCAGGACAAACATCACCTATATCAAGAGCCGTCCCTTCAAGTACCCTCTCCAGTTCTGATGGAGATATCCCAGGGAAGGCATCAACCAATAGCGCCATTGCACCTGCAACATGAGGAGCGGCAAAGGAGGTACCCGATCCAAAGGCATAGGAGTCTGAGAAAAGCCCTCCTGTTGTAAGATAGGCTGACCGGATGTTTACCCCCGGGGCTACCACCTCGGGAAAGATGCTTCCGTCACAGGCGGAGGGCCCACGGCTGCTGAAATTGGCTATGGTCATTGAGGGGTCAACTGCACCAACGGCATAACCGTTAGTATTGTTTCCAGGACTCAAGTCTGTATTTCCGGATGGCCCGGAATTCCCTGCAGAAAAGACCACCGCTATCCCTGCCGTTTTAAGTATGTCAATATCGGGCTGAAACTCAGTAAAACAAACGCCAGGGATATCAATCCCCCAGGAGTTATTCACCACATCAGGGGTATCGTCTGTAAGTGGGTCTCCATCAGGATCAAGAATACACTGAAATGCCTCATGGATTATACTGTCCCATGACTCACCTGCATCGTTGAAAATCTTTGCAGCAACCCATTTAGCGCCGGGTGCAACACCTATGGCGCTTCCGCCAAGATCACCCCCCACCATAATACCCATGGTCATAGTTCCATGCCCATCAGTATCGCAGGGGGTGGTTGCAGAACTTTCACAGGGAGAACAGTTATCCGGATTTGCACAAAGACTGCTGTTTAAAGGATCTGCAAATGGGTTACACCAACCGCCTGCCCATTTAGGATTGAGGTCCTGATGAAGAAGATCCACACCGGTATCCAAATTTGCTACCACCACACCGGTTCCGTCATAACCAAGGTTCCAGAGGTCAGGGGCATTGATCATCGAAATGTTCCATTCAGGCAGCCCTGCCTCTACAATAACAGTCCCCGGTCTCTTGATTTTTCTATCAACCTCAATGCTTTCTATCTCGGTAAACAATGAAAGTTCTGTCAATATCTCCTCAGGGACTCTTGCGGCTATGCTGTTTATTATCCAGAGGTTTTTTATTTTCCTTATACCCTGCCTTAATAGAAACTCTCTTACCCTTCTCTGGCGCAAGTCAAGGTCACCCTTCATCTTTTTTATTAAATCTGTTCTGTGTAAAGAAATATTACTTTTGTTCAAGAAAAGTGAACCAGGTTGAAACTTGATAATAACAGGAACCTTCCCTGAATTGTCCCTGTAACGGCTTACCTCTGGGCTTATCCGGGTAGATACTGCCACATCCGGAATGAACAGTAATATAGCAATTATCAATATGAAGGTTTTGATTCTATTACTTATTAAGTTCATGGAGTTCATATTTTTATTTTATCACATAAAGACACCGGAATCAGGAAAACATTATCACATCTTTTCTAACTTTACCGGCTATTATGGGTGCTGATATTGGGTGAGCGTTGCAGTGGAAATTTACTACCTGCTTACAGGTTCCCCCTCGATGATCTTCCTCACCTCTTCAGGCATGTCGCCGGACATATTGCCGATCTTTTTGCGGATAAAGGAGTTGGACATCATGAGTTTCATGGAGGTGATCATGTAGTTTTTCCTGAACTCGTCTTTCTCATCAAGCATCTGGGCATACTTGTTCATGTAAAAGGCACGGTAGCACTCCACTATCGCCTGGTCTATCTCCTCTATGGTCATCGCCTCGGGCTTTATTATGGGGTCAATCAGGTTGTACTTCCTGTAATCCCTCACGGCTATGTGAGATTTCAGTTCTTCGTACATATCCGCATAGGGCCAGGGCGCTATGGCAAGGAAGTGGGCAAAGTCCGGGTTGTAGTCGATGGCAAGCCTCAGCGTCTCTTCTATACTTTCCCAGGTCTCATCAGGAAATCCGAGGATCATAGAGGTCTCGGTAATGATACCCACCTCACGCAGGAGCCTAAGCGCCTCCCTGGACTCCTCTATACTTAGAGACTTTTTCAGGTAATCAAGGCTCTCCTGCCTTGTCGCCTCGGTGCCCACATAAATGTGTATTATTCCAGCCTCCTTGTATTTACCAAGTATATCCCTGTCTCTTATTATGTCCTCCGCACGGGTCTCCATGAGTATCTTCATCCCCAGGTCACGCTCTATAAGGAGATCCAGTATCCTCTCCCACCTCTCCCTGTCAGGTGAGGGGTAGTCGTCGGTAAAGAGGACAACATCCACATCCCATTCCTTTCTGAGGAGTTCCATCTCCCTCACAACATCTTCCGCACTACGCCCACGCCATGTGCGATGCCAGAACTTCTGCTGGGAACAGAATGTACACTCCTGTCCGCAACCGCGGGAGGTGCACACGGCACCGAGCCTTGAGCCAGGAAGTATGTAGTAGGTATAGTCGTCCCAGTCAAGGAGGTCCCATGCCATGGGAAGACCGTCAAAGTTCTCAACAAAGGGCCTCCCTTCTGTAATAACGGTATTTCCATCCTCTCTGTAGGCTATGCCCACCACCTTTTCGGGATTTCCTCCAGCATCAAGCACCTTCAGGAGTTCTGGAAGGGTAACCTCTCCTTCGCCCCTTACAATAAAATCCACCGCATCGGTCTTACCGAAAATCTCATCGTACATAAAACTTGCATGCACCCCACCCATTATCACCCTGGTCTTGGGGCTTATCTCCTTGACCAGTTCAGCCACCTTTATGGAATCGGGCTCGGTGCAGGTGATCACCGAAAGCCCCACATAGTCAGGTCTTGATTCCTCCACTCTCTTTGCAATCTCCTCGTAACCGACCTTCTTTGTCATGGCATCGTATATCTCGGCATCAAACCCGGCTTCTCTAACGGCACCGGCGAGATATACATGGTAAAGGGGCACCCAACTGCCGGCAACCTCCACTACGCCTGCATGAAAAGGAGGTGTTATAAAAAGTATCTTACTCATTACTGGTTTCCTGCCCTTTCCCTTCTCTCCGTGATGTCCTCCTCACAGAAAGACCTGATCCTTTCAAGCACGCTCATGGTCTCCATCACATTGAGCAGCCGCCTTACAGCGTTAAAGAGGAAACTCAACACCTTCCCGGGGTTTTTGTACCCCACCTCCACGGAGAGGACAGTGCCCTCACCTTCCGGTGCAAACTCAATCACCTTCCTTATGGGCATCATGCTCTCCATCTGAAGGACGATCCTCTTAAAAGGTATAACCTCGGAGGCCTCTCCCCTGCCTGAGAGCCTTATCCCCCTGATACGGTACTGCCAACCGAACTCACCGGGGCGGTCAAAAACACCCTCATCTGCCCTGCTTATACCCTCAAGGCCGTTTATGAAAGAAGGCCAGTTCTTCGGATCAGCCACCATCCTGAAGACCTCCTGTAGTGGCCGGTTGATAAAAACAGACCTCTTAGCAAGTGAGACATAACTCTCCTCATCCCTTGTAAGCCTCTTAACGGGCTCAGGCTGGAGTTTACGCATGAGTGCCTCCACCTGAGGTGGTATCTTCCCGGCAGAGCCGAGTTTATCCACGATAAAGGAACTGTTCATTATGAGCCGCATGGAGTGGAGGAGATACCGCTTTTTGAAGCCATCCTTCATGGTGGCAAGTTCCCGGAGTTTCCCCATGTAAAACGACTGGTAACAGTCTATGATCGCCCTGTCTATGTCTTTCAGAGACATATTCTCCGGCTCGATAACCGGATCAATCAGGTTATACTTCCTGTAATCCCTTACCTTTACATACGGCTTGAGTTCCCTGTACATATCCGCATATGGCCAGGGTGCAAGGGCAAGGTAGTGGGCAAAGTCCGGGTTGTAGAACCGGGAGAGTTCCAGAGTCCTCTTAACCGACTCGGGGGTCTCGTCAGGGAAGCCAAGGATGAAACTTGTCTCGGATATCATACCATGCTCATGAATAAGCCTCAGTGCCTCAAGCCCGGTCTCAACACCTATGTCCTTTTTGATAAGATCAAGTGTCTCCTGGTCGGTTGCCTCCACCCCGATATAGATATGAATAACCCCTGCCTTTCTGTATTTATGAAGGATGTCTCTGTCTCTTAATATATCCTCGGCACGGGTCTCCATAAGGATCTTCACCCCGATATCACGCTCAATCAGCAGGTCAAGGAGGCGTTCCCACCTTACCCTGTCACTCGTGGGGTACTCATCGGTTATTAGAAATACATCTACCCCGTACCGGGAGTTCAGATGCTCCATCTCCTCTACGATCCCCTCTGGAGACCTTGCCCGCCAGGACTGGTGCCAGAACTTCTGCTGGGAGCAGAAAGTACAGTCGTGGTTACACCCACGGGATGTGCTTATGGCACCAAGGCGGCTTCCGGGAACCACAAAATACCTGTACTCCCGCCAGTCCAGGAGATCCCATGCCGCAGGGAGGCGGTCAAGATCAGAAATGAAAGGCCTCGAAGGGGTGGAAATCGTATAACCCCCTTTCATCATTGCAACTCCCCTCACCTCTGACGGGTCTTCACCATGGGCAAGCGTTAGCAGGAGTTCCTTCATAGTCGCCTCACCCTCACCCCTTACCACATAGTCAACAACACCACTACGGAGCACCTCGTCAAACATGAAGGTCGGGTGAACCCCGCCAATGATCGTCCTGATGGAAGGATTTATCTTTTTGGTATTCTCAAGTATCTGAAGGGCATCAGGGGTGGTGGAAGTAATGGCAGTGGTTGCAACTATGTCCGGCTTAACCTCTTCTATCCTCTTAATAATGTCCTCGTGTGTCTCCCGGAGGGTCATGGCATCGTAAACGATGGGCTCAAACCCCGCATCCCTTGCCGCACCGGCAAGATACACAAAGGTCAGAGGAATCCACCTCCCAGCCACCTCCACCACACCACAGTGGTAGGGAGGGGTTATAAAGAGTATCCTTTTTCTTTTCATAGCAGACTTTTAATTATAAATCAGTATCTTTTTATATAGCAAATAACCTGCCAGTTAACCCTTTATCTCTTCTTATCCCTTCAGCACCTCCTCCAGATTCATCCTGAGCCGCTCCATGATCTCCCCGTAACGGGTCGAAAGCCGGTCTCTTGGTCTTTCGTCTTCCAGATCGAGCAGATCCACCACCCTTCCGGGTGAACTGGAAAGTATAACCACCCTGTCCGATAAATATACCGCCTCGTCTATGGAGTGCGTCACAAAGACCACGGTAACCCCCCTTTTTGTTACCAGAGAAAGCAGGATGTCCTGGAGTCTGTGCCTCGTCTTTTCGTCAAGAGAAGAAAAGGGCTCGTCCATAAGCCAGATACCCGCATCAGAGGCGATGAGCCTCCCTATTGCCGCCCTCTGTATCATCCCGCCAGATACCTCATAGGGGTAAAGATCAGTAACCCCCTCAAGCCCCACCATGCGTGCAATCTCCCCAACCCTCGCCTTCAATTGATCGGGTCTTTCGCCCCTCAACCTCAGGGGAAGTCCAATGTTTTCGCCAATCCGCTTCCAGGGGAAAAGTGTATCGTACTGGGTCACATAACCGAGTTTTTTGTCATCCACAGGGGAGTTGAAAATTATCTCCCCACTATCCGGGGTTTCGAGCCCCCCAATAAGCCTTAAAATGGTGGTCTTTCCGGAGCCGGTCGGCCCGAGAAGGGTGGTGATTTTGCCCCGTTGTGCGTGAAATGACACATCTTCAACCGCCCTTATTATCCGATTCTCCTTACTGAGGAAGGTCTTAGTAACGGACTTCAGCCTGATCCCCACCCGGTTACCTCACCGAAGAGAGCCAGTGGCCGGTCTTTTTCTCCATCAGGTGAAGGCCACTGTCAAGTATAAAGCCGGTAACACCGATAACAATCAGGGCGGCAAAGGTGTACTGGTAGTCAGAGGTCTTACATGCGGTACAGAGCATATACCCAAGCCCGCTACGGGTACCCGGGAATATCTCCGCCGCAATAAGCACAAGCCAGGTAACACCCATGGCGATCCTCATCCCGTTTATTATATGGGGAAGTGTGTAGGGAAGATACACATGCCTGAAGGTCTGCCACCAGTCTGCACCCAATATCTGCATCGTTTCAATGTAGGTCTTCCTTACAGAATAGACCCCGTGCATTGTGCTGAGCAGTATGGGGAAAAACCCTCCCCACCAGAGTATCAGTATCATGGCAATCTGCACCTGATCAAACACATCGTGACGCCATGCATCAAGTGCCCCGTACAGCACCGATGCAACAGAGGTTATACCGAATAGAACCGTGGCGATAGGCAGTAAGACGATGGGGTTGATGGGTCTTGACATCTGCAC
>CAYMML010000108.1:0-6960 GCA_964391515.1 uncultured Thermodesulfovibrio sp.
TATCGAGAGAGTGCGTGAAGTTTATAAGTTTGTCGTAAACCCTGTCGTTTACCTCCTGAAGCGTGTTCTTTACCTCTCTATAGGCATCGGGGATATCCCCGCAATCGGTCTTACGCACAAGGTCTCGCATGTTCAGGGTAATCAACCTATCCACACCCGGGAGATAGGGGGTGATCCCCTTAAACTCTGAATTTATAAGCAGTGTGGTGGTAACATCAGGATACTGTTCTTTCAACCCCAGAAACACAGGAGTTGACTGAATAAGATCGCCCATTCTGGTGAGATTTACGATTATCACATCCCTCATCAGACCACCTCAGTCCTGAGATACTGTTTCCTCATCTGGTCAAGAAGCAGGATAATCTTTTCTGTCTCACAAAGTTCCCTCTCACCCACATTTATACCAGATGCAAGTATATCTATCGAGAGTTCACCATCGAGGGGCTGCTCTGAGTCACTGAACCTCTGAAGGAAGTCTCTCAGTTCCGGCAGATCACCGGCTCTCTCTATCAACTCCTCTATCCTGTCCTTCGGCGAACCCCAGGCGGGGAGATCAAACCGTGGACTGGAAAGTATCACCTCAAGCATCTCACCCAGTCTTTTTTCGTAAGTATGATCCCTCAATACCCTCCTGTAACCATTCATGGCAATCTCACGCCTCTCATCGGGATGTCTGAGGTAGTAATTTATCAATGAGCGAAGATCGTCAGCCCCCCTGTAACAGACCACCTCCTCACCCGGTTTCAAGAGTTCCGGAAGGAGCCTCCTCTCATCCACCAACTGAAACCCCCCACAGGCAGGTATCTCAAATGTCCTGGGGTTTACAAAGTCTCCCTCAGGCTCCGGTCCATCGTGCACAGATGAGGAGTGAAGGTTAAGATTGATCTTTGATGCATTGAATATCTTTACTATCTCATCCGGCGATACCCTTTCACCGCCACGCTGAATACATGCAGAGAGGGGTGATGTCATGTCCCACTCATCCCCCCATATTTTCAGCCCCATGTCAATGAGGGAAAGAAAGAAGTTTCTCCTGTTCTTATACCCTGCCCCTACAAAGGAGATGTCGGCTCCGTATTCTTTGAGTTCTTTTTCCGTCAGATTCAACGGCCTGTGATGTGCCGGGGATGCACAGAGCGGCAGATAATAGGGGTTCCCTCCGAGTTTTTTTATCTCCTCAAGGAACCCGTCCTTCTGGATCACGAAAAAGTAATCGTAAAGGGGTGAATACTCCTTCCAGTAGTCCATGTGGTAGCGGTTTTCAACAAACCAGAAGGCCGACCTGAGTCCAACATCCCTGATCTTTTTAAGGGCATCCCCCGTGATGGGTGCCTGGGCAAGTGCTATGAGGAGATCGGGTCTGAACTCCTCTATGTTTGCAAGGACATAACCTGAGGCAAACTCCACAAACCGCCTCTGTAACTCTCTTTTCAGATGGGCTTGCACACCTATCTTCTCTATATGCCTGAATGCCCCGCTCATGGGAGAGCAGTCTATGTACTGAACACTGTGCCCCATGTTTCTGAGTGCATCCGCCACATATTCGGTTACAGGCAGGGAGCCACCATATATCGGCCCTGCCACTGATATCCTGAGCGTCCCCTTCAGCCTCCTTCTCCTCAAGAGTTTCCTCTCAGCCTTTTCGTAAAACTCACGGTTCAGTGAAACCGAGGGCATGTGCTTCAGGATTACAAAATCTTCCCCTTTAAAGGTAAGTTCAGAGAGGTCGGTTACCAGTTTTATCTTTAAAAGCAGACCTCCAAGATCTCTCACCGAAAGTGCCTGCCGAAGGAGATACAAATCAGGCTCAAACACCGTAACCTTCACATCTTTTGCCTCCTGCAAAACCGCCTCCACATGATAACCAAGCCCGAAACCAAAGATGATAACATCCCTGCTTCCTGAGAGTTTATCCCTCTGGCTGAGCACCCAGCCCTCCGCCTCTTTTACTGGATCAAACCGGCTGTGAAGGAGGATGTCTCCCACTCTTATTGTCGGTTTGCCGGTAGGTGTCTCCATTACCTCAACATCCCTACTCTTTTCTGCAAAAAGCAGCCTTGCAGAGAGCCTCATGTTGGCCTGTCTCAAGATGCTCAGATTTCTCCTGAAAATATCACTCATCTGCTCCAGGATAACTCCCTTTTTTCCTCGTTCTTCCTTATAGTTTTAGTCTCCTTATGGGTGGCACGCATTATATACTGAAAGACAAATAGATCCGTAAGTTCATGAGGCTTCAGCCCCTCTATGCTCACCCTTCCGAAAGAGACCCTATCCTGTGATCTCTCCAGTTTTTCATAGGCAGGGTCGATATTCATCCTCAATGCGGTTACCCTGAAGCCTGCCCTGTCAAGCATCTCCTCCATCTCTTTTCTTGTGAAAAACCTCAGATGAGTCCTGTCCATTATCCCCGCATCATCGTAATGCCATCTTCCCTCAACGAGCATATTTATCACCTGATAATACCTGACATTAGGAACCGAAATAATCAGCGAACCGGTCTCTGAAAGATACCGTTTTAACTTTTTCAAGGTCTTCTCCGGCTCCACAAGATGCTCAAGCAGGTCTGCACAGATTATACAGTCAAAATAACCCTCCTCGTAGGGGAGTTCTATCTCCTCGATATCTCCACATAAAACCCTTGACAGGTTCTCCCTGGCAACCTCGGCGACCTCCGGCAGAACCTCCACCCCTACCACCTCCTGTGCATGAGTTGCAAGCAGGCTCTTTCCCAGAGTACCCGTCCCGCAGCCAACATCGAGTATCCTCTTTGCCCGGGGGGGCACCAGGCTCTGAACCTCTTTTCTCTCCTGACTGTAATAGGACAAATCGTGCGGTTGCTCAGAGATTGCAGAGAGTTCCGCCACCTTCTCACTCGGGGCAGTCAACGTGGAACCCTGTCTATTACCTCGTATTATCTCAATCATCTCCTCCACCCTGTGCCCGTAGGTGTGTTTTTCAACCGCCTCTCTCCTTCCGGCTTCAGCAATCGCCTCTCTTTCGGTTTCGTTTCTTAGATAGTAATCGGCAAGTTCCATAAGTTCATTCTCGTCTCTGTAAACCACAAGGTGTTTTCGGTCTTCAAACAACTCTGTAAGCCCGCTTCCCCTTGCCTCATCGGTAAGGAGCATACTGCCTGAACAAAGCCCCTCAAAGACCCGCATATTGAGATCGTCCTTAACAGATATATTGAACACGATCCTTGACTGTGAGTAGACCCTTGACATATCCTCAAGAAAGCACCTCTCGTGATGGAAGTTGAACCGCTCCGATAGTTTATTGACCAGTTCTATCCTTTTCGGGTTGTTGAGGCTCCCCACAAATCCTATATCGTATATCTTCTCAACCGGCCTCCTGCCATGAATGTCAGGATCACAGCCAAGGGGCAACCAGAAAACATTCTCTATGCCAGCCCTTTTAAAGTCACCGATATACTGCCTCTGCGCTATAAAGACCCAGTCGAACCCCTTTGCAAACTCTATCCTCCTTTCCAAGTCCAGGTGGACATCAATGAGGTAACACGCCTTCTGAGAAGGTATCCTCTCAAGCCCGTAGATGGGAAACCATATGCCGGTATCAACAAAGAAGAACAGATCGGGAACCCACTGCTTGATCTCTTTCAGTTTTTCCACCACCTCGCTAACATCCTCCGTAAGTAGGGGTATGTCATGTGGCCTTACCCTGTCTTTGATTGGCTCGAGTTTCCACTCCTTCAGAATGTCCTTCTGCCAGATGGGATCGGTAATTGAGGGGCCAAAGGTTACCACCTCATGCCTCTCTTTCAGTGCCCTTTCAAGATAGGCGGCGGTGGTCTGGGGGTTTGAGACATAACACATGAGCACCTTAAACCTTTCCACAGTGTGGGGAGTTTCACTGTGCATGTCTTCATGGGATACCCTTACAGGCCTTGCCGCTTTTTTCCGTTCCTCAACCCCAAAAATGTCTTTCCACCTCCTGATAAATTCGTCAATCGGAAAGAGATCAATAACCGTCTCTCTTGCCTTGCGTCCGAGCCTCCTTGCCTTTTCACGATCCGAAAGGAGTTCCTCAACCACCTCTCTGAGATAATCCGTATCCTCAGAGACAAACCCATTTATCCCATCAACCACCGGGCTTGTGGGGTTTGCATAGGAGACCACCGGCATACCCGTCGCCATGGCCTCAAGCATGGAGAGGTTGTAGCCATCCTCGTAGGGGTATAAGGTGGTGTTAATAAACACCCTGTGTGAACGGAGATACTCCCTGTACTGGTCAAAATTCTCGGGGATTTTTGCACCCTCAAGGGTGGGGTTTATACCGAGTATGCTTGAGGGAAGACCGGAGAGTATCTTCTCCTGGATCGAGTAGCCAAGCATAATATCCCTTTCCTTGAGGCCATTGCCCACCCTGAGTACCCTTTCAATATCCCCCCTGTAATTGCAGAACTCTTCAGGATCAATCCCCGGCAGTATTACCTCGCCCTCAAGTTCCCAGTCTCTTCTCTTCATCTCGGAGATAAAGACGAGTGTAAGGCCTTTGGTGCCTGCATAAACCTCCCTGAGTTTTCTGATGGTCTCCCTCTTTTTCTCCAGATCCCCTATGCCGGTCTCGATAAAAAAGTTGTTGTGATGGATGATGATCTTTCTGGTATCATACTCCGAGACCTTCGCAAAATCCCCTGTGTTGTGGCATATCACAAGGTCGTACTTCCCCTGAGAGAGGGCATTCAGCCCCTCCTCTTCAGATATGAGACGGCAGTTTTCGGGAACCTCTCTGAACTCCCTTATCCATCCAAACCGCCCCCCTTTATAGAGTTCTATAACATCGAACTGGCAACCCGTTTTTGCAAGAAGACAGATGTAAGGCTCATGCCAGTTGAAGGTGAGTATCTTCGGTACGCCCATAGAGAACCCCCTTGAAGTATTCTATAGTCCTTGTAAGGCCGGTTATGAGGTCTGTTTTCGGATACCACCCCAGTTTCTCCCTTGCGAGACTGATGTCAGGCATCCTCCGTTTCGGGTCGTTTTCAGGAAGGGGGAGAAACTCTATCTTTGAGTCAGAACCGGTTAGATCTATTATGGTCTCAGCCAGTTCAAGTATTGACATCTCCACAGGGTTGCCAAGATTTACCGGGCCGGTGAATGTATCGGGGCTGTTCATAAGCCTGACAAGCCCATCGATGAGATCGTCCACATAGCAGAAACACCTCGTCTGTGAGCCGTCTCCGTATATGGTAATATCCTCACCCCTCAGTGCCTGAATGATAAAGTTGCTCACCACCCTGCCGTCGTCCGGATACATCCTTGGGCCGTAGGTGTTGAATATGCGGGCGACCTTGATCCTCAACCTGTGTTGCCGGTGGTAGTCGAAAAAGAGCGTCTCTGCACACCGCTTGCTCTCGTCATAGCATGAGCGCGGGCCGATGGGGTTTACATTGCCCCAGTAGTCCTCCCTCTGAGGATGCACCACAGGGTCACCGTAAACCTCTGATGTGGATGCCTGTAGTATCTTGATCTTTAGCCTCTTTGCAAGCCCGAGCATGTTAATCGCCCCATGAACGGATGTCTTAGTGGTCTGAACAGGGTCTGTCTGGTAATGAACCGGAGAGGCAGGGCAGGCGAGGTTGTATATCTCATCTACCTCAACATAGAGGGGAAAGCATATGTCATGGCGTATCACCTCAAAATAGGGGTTGTGGAGGAGATGGGCAATGTTTGCCTTCTGGCCTGTATAAAAATTATCAACACAGATCACCTCATTACCCTCTTTTAACAACCTCTCGCAAAGGTGGGAGCCAAGGAACCCTGCCCCACCTGTAACAAGCACCCTTTTCCTTGAGTAGTTGTTCATCGCCTTAGGTGTATGCAAGTTTATTACCAGAAATTACAAAATTAATAACTATCTGAAAAACAAGGTATTTTTATTTTAGACCCTCTCAATAATGGATCAATCCCCCCCTCTGCATGGATAAAGATTTCTCCCATGTGTCAAAAACCCATCATGAAAATATCCTTCTCATGGCCTTAAGCATATTATCAATCCGGTGAACATAGGTATGTTCTGATAACACCCTCTTCCTTGCCGCCAGGGCTATCCTTTCCCTTTCTGCCGGGTGCCTCAGATAATACCTCAGAAGGTCTGGAACCTCTTCCGGTTCCTTATAGGTTACCACCTCTTTGCCCACATCGAAGAGTTCCTCAATTGCCTTTTGGTGATCGGTAAGCAGGAATGCACCACAGGCAGGCACATCAAAGACCCGCTGATTCACCGCCGTGGGCATCTGCATATTGGTGGCATTGAAGTTCACCATAACAGACCGGTAGAACGCCGCCGTCTCAGTGTAATAATTGAGTGGGGGAAGGATTTTGAACTCCTTACCGTTTATTACCTCCCTCCATCTGTGATCACCCCTTATTACCGGAGAAAACCCCCGTAGTTTCTTCACACACTCAAGCCGGTATAACTGGGATGCCTTCTGGACGAGGGCGGCCTCAAATACCTGGTAATCCCGTCTGGAGAGGGATCTCACCTTTTCCTGAATATGCTCCGGTAGATAATAAAGGAACTCCGAAAAGAGCACCCTCTTCCCTTTAAATGCCTTTGCATACCGTTGTGCAAGACTTCTCGCTTCCGTTGGAAGATCGTTCATCAGTGTATCCACCGGGTTCAGCATAGAGTTGCCAACGAACCCGACCTCTATCCTTTGTTTATCTTTACCAATGCAAAAAATCTCTTCGTCTGTGGCAAGGGGCAGGTAAAAGACATGTTCAAAACCGATCTTTCGTGCCTCCTTCAGGTACTCCCTTTCCCATAAAAAGATCACCTTGTTTTGTCTTACATTCTCTCTAAAGGCATTGATTATCATCCTGGGACTATCCACATACCAGATGGCAACGGGCATATCTATTGAATCCAGGAACCCGGCTATCACCCCATCCTCATCAAATCCATGGTGGTTTACCGATATCAGAAAGTCGGGTCTAT
>CAYMML010000109.1:0-6852 GCA_964391515.1 uncultured Thermodesulfovibrio sp.
GTGGCTCGGTCTTTTCTGGCCTGATCACATCATGCATTATCCTTCCATCCGGCTGCCGCCAGTGGTACCTTACCTCCATCTCCTGGTAGTCAATGTGGATAAATCCAGTATGTTGAAACACCCTCAGTGTCCGCCTCTTTGTAGGTGATAGCCTGCCGGCGGTCACAAGCGCCCTGATCCCATTGTCCATCTCTATCCAGGCCTTTGAGACATCCAGGTTCTCACTCAGAACCGATGCCCCTACCGCCCTCACCTCACTTACCCTGCCGTGGCAGAGGGAAAGGATTATATCAATATCGTGTATCATCAGATCAAGTGTAACATCCACATCGGTGCCCCTGCCGAGAAAGGGTGAAAGCCTTTCAGACTCAAAGAAAACGGGGCTCTTTATCAGGCGTTCCGCCTCGATAACGACGGGGTTGAACCTCTCAAGATGACCAACCTGTAATATCCTGTCTGTTCTTTCTGCCTCTCCTATTAGTTCATCCGCCTCGTTTAGATCGGTTGCAATGGGCTTTTCCACGAGGAGGTCACAGCCAGCACGCAGGCACTCAAGCCCTATATCCCTGTGGCTCAGCGTGGGGGTAACGAGGCTTACCGCATCCACAAGGGGGAGCAGGTCTCTATAATCATTGAAGGCACGGGTGGAGTACTTCTGTGCCACCTCACCGGCACGGCTGGCATCAAGGTCGGCAACCCCGACCAGTTCTGCCTCGTCAAGTTCATGATACACCCTGGCATGATGGATGCCGAGGTATCCCACACCTATAACACCAACCCTTACAGGCATTTTACAGTGCTGAGGATACCTTGATGATCTCTTGGAGTTTCTTCATAGCCTTTCCCGAGTCTATGGCTTCGGCTGCTATTGAGGCTGCCTCACGATAATCCTCCGTCTTTCCTGCAACTATCAGAGTGGCGGCGGAGTTCATGATAACTGTATCCCTTTTCGGTCCCTTTTCCCCGGAGAGTATCGCCTTTGTGATGACGGCATTTTCCTCGGCGGTTCCACCGGCTATGTCTGAGGACGATGCACGGCTGAACCCAAAGTCTTCAGGAGATAGGATGAAACTCTCCACACTTCCATTTCTGTACCTGCTCACCTTTGTGCCGTCGGTTATGGTTATCTCATCAAGCCCGTCTTCTCCATGAAAGACCATCACATCCTCAGCCCCCAGGTTGCCCAGAACGCTTGCAAGGGGCTCGGTGAGGCGGTCTGAGAACACCCCGAGGGTCTGACGTTTTGCACCTGCCGGGTTCGTGATAGGCCCGAGGATGTTGAACACCGTCCTGATACCCATCTCACGCCTTGGTCCTATTGCATACTTCATCGCCGGGTGAAAGAGAGGGGCAAATAAAAAGCCAAAACCGGTCTCAAACAGACACTTCTCCACGCTCTCCGGTGGCAGATCGATCTTCACACCGAGGGCCTCTAACAGGTCGGCACTGCCCGATCGGGAGGAAACAGAACGGTTACCGTGCTTTGCAACCGGCACACCGCATGCAGCCACCACGATTGCAGTTGTGGTGGAGATGTTGAACGTGTGTGCCATATCACCACCGGTCCCACAGGTGTCCACCACCCCCTCCGGGGCATTGATCCTTGCCGCCTTCTCACGCATCACCCTCGCAGCACCGGTTATCTCCTCCACCGTCTCCCCCTTTATCCTGAGGGCTGTAAGAAAGGCGCCTATCTGGGCATCTGTTGCCCTGCCCTCCATTATCTCGTTCATGCACTCAACCATCTCCGACTCAGAAAGGTTGATCCCCTGAACCAGTATGTTGATTGCCTCCTTAATCATAAATCCTCCTCCAATAAGTTGGTTTTAGGTTGAGTTTACTTTGGCGGTTTTTTAGACCTCAACCCTTCAAGTAACCTTTCATAAATTGAGCGATGCTTGATTTTTTATGTTACTAAATTAGCAAACATAACAAACCTTATTCAGCAGGGCAGTCGAAATTAAGGAGAAACCCGGATTTTCACGATACCTCAAGTGCCGTGAAATGACTGCCGGCGTTGCTATGATCACTGCCCATGAAACTGTGTTTTTATGATCTAATGAAATCGCACTAAATCCGGTTTTGGTGGAGTTTTTCTCTCAATCTCTAACCTGAGCGCTTTACTGCACCTCTTCCCATTTCCCTCCCTCGTAGAGGAGAAAATTTTTCAGGAGGTCTTTTCCCACAGTGGTGAGGATAGACTCTGGGTGGAACTGGACCCCCTCCACAGTGTACTCCCTGTGCCTTACTCCCATGATCTCATCTCTTTCAGTCCAGGCGGTTATATAGAGTTCCTCAGGGAGGGTCTCTCTCTTTATAACGAGGGAGTGGTATCTCGTTGCCTCAAAGGGGTTTGGAAGCCCACTGAAGACCCCCTTTTCGTCGTGGTATATCAGAGAGGTCTTGCCGTGCATAAGCCTGGGTGCATTTATTATCTCTGCACCGAAGGCCGCCCCTATGGACTGATGCCCCAGGCAGACCCCCAGAATGGGGAGTTTGCCTGCGAAGTGCCTGATCACATCCACAGATATTCCTGCCTCTCTGGGTGTGCAGGGCCCCGGTGAGATAACTATCCTTTCCGGATTAAGTTCCTCTATCTCCTTAATCGTTATCCTGTCGTTACGGTACACGTGGACATCAGCGCCAAGTTCACCGAAATACTGAACGAGGTTGTAAGTAAAGGAGTCGTAGTTGTCAATCATCAGCAACATAGCCCTTTCCTCCTATAGACCCCTCTCCGCCATATCTACCGCCTTCATCATACCCATTGCCTTGTTTACCGTCTCCTTGTATTCGAGTTCAGGGACGGAATCCGCCACGATACCGGCACCTGCCTGGAGGTGCAGTTCCGTTCCCTTTGAGATGATGGTTCTTATTGTAATACAGGTATCCATATTTCCTGAATAACTGAAGTACCCTACAGCACCGGCGTAGGGACCTCTTTTCACCGGCTCAAGTTCGTCTATTATCTCCATAGCCCTTACCTTTGGGGCACCCGTAACCGTTCCGGCAGGAAAACACGCCCTTAGTAGATCAAAGGCATCGGAGCCCTTTCGGAGTTTACCAACCACATTCGAGACGAGGTGCATTACATGGCTATAACGCTCTATACTCATGAGTTCTGTAACCCTGACGCTCCCTATCTCTGCAACCCTCCCCACATCGTTTCTGCCCAGGTCAACGAGCATTATATGTTCTGCGATCTCCTTGGGGTCTTCCCTTAATTCCCTTTCAAGAGCCCTGTCCTCCTCATCGTTTCTGCCTCTCCGTCTGGTGCCTGCTATCGGCCTCAGGGAAATGTTTCTGCCCTCAAGCCTTACGAGTATCTCAGGAGAGGAGCCGATCAACTGTGCCTCACCGGTATCTATATAATACATGTAAGGAGATGGATTGATCACCCTGAGAGCCCTGTATATGTCGAGGGGAGATACCCTCAACTCCCTGTCAAACCTCTGGGACAGTACCACCTGAACCACATCACCTGCATGTACATACTCCTTTGCCCTCTTTACTGCAGATTCAAAATCGCTCCTGCTGCCGAAAGAGGACTCAAAGCGTGCCTCCTTATCAAGTGCAGGTGGCTCTTTTGCCTTCCTCACAGGTTCCCTCAACCGCTTAACGGTCTCTCTAATCAGTTCATCTGCCCTGTCGTAAGCCATAACGGGATCGCCTTCTATAAAAACCGGCACTATCACCTTCATCATATGCTTCAGGTTATCAAATACTATTACCACCTCGGGAACCATAAAAAACATATCGGGAAGGTCAAGACCAGGCTTATCCCTGTCGGGCACCCTTTCAAAAAACCTGACCATCTCGTAACCCATATACCCCACAAGCCCGCCGTAAAAGGGCGGGAGGTCAGGCATATCCTCCACCGGACGATACCTCTCCAACTCATCAGAAAGTGCCTTAAGGGGGTCATCAAACTTACCTGAGAGGACGGTCTTGCCATCCTCTATAACCTCCACCCTTTCCCCTCGTGCCCTTATAATCCTGGAAATAGAAGCCGACAGGATTGAGTATCTCCCCCACTTCTCTCCCCCCTCCACGCTCTCAAGCAGGAAGGAAGGGCTTCCGGCCACAGAGAGGTAGGCAGAGACAGGGGTCTCAAGGTCAGCCAGGACTTCCTGGTAAACTGGGATGAGATTGCCCTTGCGGGCAAGCCTCAGGAAGGTAGCACGATCCGGAAACATCCAGATATTTTAATTTTTTCTCCCCTTTTTTGGCAATTTCCCACTATTACAAAGGGATACGCCAACCTCCCCCCATGTTCACTCAGGTATTAAGGGTTAGGGTAGAGGAGAGATACCGGCTGCTTTTTGTATCAATTTACATTAAGCCTGAGCCGGGCATTATTTCACCGCTCTGTGTATAATATAGGTTAAGGAAGGGGGAAAGACAAGGAGGATGAGATGGGTAAGTACATAATCCTCAGTACCCTCACAGATGAGGGAAGACGCACCCTGAAGGAAAACCCTGAAAGAATCATGGAGGTAAACAAGGAATTAGAGACCATGGGGGTGACCGTCCTTGAACAGTATGCGGTGCTTGGTCCCTACGATTTTGTAAACATAGTGGAGGCACCGGATAACGAGACGGTCATGAAGATGTCCGTGGAGATCGGTTCAAGAGGCACGGTGCAACTACTGAGCCTTGTTGCGATCCCGGCAGAGGAACTCATAAAAAAACTGAGATGAAACTCAAATCTGTCCCCCTTCCTGAATAATCCCCCTTACCTTACGGGTATGGGGGTACAGACTTGCTGAAGATAAGATAAATAGTTTAGAATATACTAAATTCTAAGCCCTTGGTTTAGAATCATCAAAACCCTACAAGGAGGTAGTTATGTCAGAAATAAAACCCGATCAGACGCTTGATACCAAAGGGATGAACTGCCCGATGCCGGTTTTAAAGACCAAAAAGGCACTCGATACAATTGAGCCCGGCCAGATACTCGAGGTGCTTACCACAGACCCCGGTTCCAAATCGGACATACCGGCGCTCCTTGATCGTCTCGGCCATGAACTTGTTGAGACAAAAGAGGATGGCGGAGTAATTACATTTTATATCAAAAAGAAGTAACTGAAAGGAAAGACGGGGAGAGAGGCGGTCATGGGTTTACACATGCCATCCTCTTTCCCTGAAATACCTTACCTGTACGGAGTAAAAACAAACACAGTGATTGAGATTGCCCGCTGAATAAAAGGGTTAAGAGCATTTTTTTCTGCACGTCTGAATATCTCGTGCGGTTGATACCCGGAACACACATCAAAAAACTTCATCAATGCCTTATTGCCACTATGATCTGCCGTTTCATACAGTCGTCACCCTGAGTCCTTCACATGCGTTCAGGACTGGCTCTGCAGGGGTCTCCATACAAGAGATTCTTCGCTAACGCTCAGAATGGCCACCGTCCTCCGTGAGGAGAGGGCTGGGGTGAGGGGGAGGAATCATCAGGCTTTTGATCCTTTTAATTTGAAGTAGTGCTGCTATATATTTCAGGAAGGTTCTGAAAAAGAAAAGATATTCATAATGGGATGTCTTTAATCTGCAGGGGGCACTCCTTCTTATATGCTGAGGTTGACATAACCATTTTTTCATGTTATAGTGTTTTTGATGAAGAAAGTATCTCTCATATTGGTTTTTATCGTGCTTTTTGTAGGGGTTGCCTCTCTGGAGGCAAAAATTTACAAGTATGTTGACTCTGAGGGTGTGATCCATTTTACAGACTCTCCCCCTGTAAGTGCCGCCACCGTTGTTCATGAAACCAGGACAACTGAGAAAGCGGTGCGGGTACGGGAGAGAAGACTCACAAAGTACGACTATCTGAGGATCGCCGAGGAGAAGGCGGACAGATATGGTCTCAACCCTGAACTGGTAAAGAGTGTGATTGAGGTGGAGTCTGCCTGGAACCCCTATGCACGCTCAAAAAGGGGTGCCCTGGGGTTGATGCAACTCATGCCTGAGACGGCAAGGGAGTTGGGTGTTCATGACCCATTTGACCCGGTGGCAAACATAGACGGTGGAACGAGATATCTGAAATACCTGATTGACCGGTTTGGGGATCTCAAACTCGCCCTTGCAGCCTACAATGCAGGACCTACTGTGGTGGAAAAATACGGAAAGATACCACCCATCAGGGAAACCCGGGATTATGTTAGGCGAGTCCTTGTCCAGTACCAGGGAGACTCCGGAGCATCATCCGAAAGGATATACAAGGTGATCCTGAAAGACGGGACGACCATGTTTACAAACACACCCTTTTACCCGGATGCTGCAAGGAGTTTCTGAAAGGGCGAATTTACCCACCACCGTTACTTTCAACTCAAAAATTTATAGTAGCGTTAGAATATAAATTTTAAAAGGGCACAAATACATAAACAGCGATAAGAGACTTTCAGGCAGGCTTTTTTCTGTTTTCTTTAACTTACCTGAAGAGATTTATCTTTATAGTGTGGAAATTATTTATCCTCTGTGCCCTCTGTGGTTGGTTTTTGTAAATTTCAGGTGAATGCACCACCATATAGCCTTTTCTTGTAAGGATATCGTAATATTAATAGTGCTCTGTTAGAGCAGTGGGCGGTTAGCTCAGCTGGGAGAGCACCACGTTCGCAACGTGGGGGTCGGGGGTTCGAATCCCCTACCGTCCACCAAAACTATTTGTCACATGCACCTGGTGTTTTTCACTCCCTGAAAATCTGCATTTTCTTTTTAACATTTTGAACAAACTTTTTTCCCCGTTGGCAAAGATTTGTAATAGGCTTTGATCATTTTTCCGGCAGGTATTCTGGTACAGTTATTCAAAAAAGATGAGGCCGCCTTCATCTACCATTTTGGCTAATTCCCACT
>CAYMML010000110.1:0-6778 GCA_964391515.1 uncultured Thermodesulfovibrio sp.
TGTGCCATGAAAAAGACCTCCTTAAAGTGGTGTATTGGTTAATTGGTTAATTGGTATATTAGTGTATTAGTATATTAGTATATTTGTGTATTGGTATATTTGTAAATTGGGGTAATTGTGGGTTGGTTGATTGGTAAACTATATCAACCACAACCCTGTTTTTTCCTGCCACTACATACCCAAACAGCCCTCTAATAATGGTATTCATGCCCGGGATGGCCGGGATGTGGTGTTGGCTCACCCCTGTTTTTAAGGGTAGAACATCCGGCGACCAGGACAATTGCAATAATTAACAAGAAGTTTAAAAACCTTTTCATAAGACCTCCTTCATGATTTTAGCAGCATGCCCCACCGGAACAGTTACCGTCTGTTCCAGTATAAGCCTTTGCCGAGGCTGGTGCACACTCAAACGGCCCGTAGTGGACAGACCTGTCTCCAACGATGCGAAAATGCTCAAAAAACCTGGTCTTCTGAAGCATCGATGCCGTATTACCGCAGACGAGCATGGGTTTACCTGTGATAAACCGGTGGTGGTCATCAAGTTCAAAGTGGTGAGGAAAGCCAGGAATTGTTCCCTTGTATATAGCCACCTGTCCATAATCCTCACATATGTCTTCAAGATCGTCAAGTTTAAAGGCACGCACGGTGATGGAATAGAAATCCACCATACCTATCTTTTCGGCTATCTCCTGATTGTCTATACTGATCTTTCTCCTTGACACCACCCTGTAGTCAACACAGCCAAGTTTATTCAAAAGCCTTCTGAAATCCTCTATATACATAGCCCCTGCAAGACATTCTCCAAGCAGAACAGGGTCGTCTTTTAAATGCTCAGGCACCCTTCTGCCGGAAAAGACATCTGAAAAATATAGTTCGCCTCCTGGCCGTAACACCCTGAATATCTCCCTGAATACACGCTCCTTATCAGGCGAGAGGTTGATTACACAGTTCGAGATCACCACATCCACAGACTCGTCCTCTACGCCTGCCCCCTCAAGATCCTCTATATACCCCTTTCTGAAATCAACATTAGGTACTTCATAACCAAACCTCTTCATCTGGACATCAATATTTCTTCTTGCCACCTCAAGTTGCTCGTCAGTCATGTCAACTCCTATAACATACCCCTCCGGGCCCACAAGTTTTGATGCTATATAGACATCCCTGCCGGTTCCACAACCGAGGTCAAGAAGCGTACAACCCCTGATGGCCGGTGGTATTGGTGAGCCGCATCCATAAAATCTCTCCTTAATCTCATTGACGATGTAAGGCATCACCTCCCTTACATACGAAGGCATGGCGTCAGCCGGGCAACATGCTGTAGTCTTCAGGTCACCGGAAGACTTGAGTTTATCCCCATAGTAGTCCCTCACCTTATCCCTCAATGCCGATTGTCCTGCTACCTCTCCCTGACAGGAACTTCCCCGCCCTGCGGTACAGGCATAACAGTGATCAGACAGGGTTATAAGAGGCATGAAATCATCAAGGTCAATCTCCCATAGTCTTTTTCCCTCATATCCCTCAACCCTCATTCCAAGTGCAAGGTTGAAATCGCAATCGTAAACATACCCCTGGTAATCAACGGTTATTGTATCACGGCACATAATACGCTCAACAGTCTCAGGGTTAAACATATCTTTTAACCTGCTCATATAGGACTCTATTTTGCCACTTTGCTGCAATTCCCTTTTGAACCTCCCTATAGGTGAGTTTACAATACATATCAGGTGGTTGAATTCCAGATTGTACCGATGGCGAAGCACCGCTCTGAACTCATTTTCAAGTTCAGATTGCAGGGGAGGCAGTTTATCACCGTCGGGGTTGTACACAAGATCAAGGACGAGGCCATTGCCGCCAAACCCCATCTCGTTTAATTTTCTCAACACCTTTATACTACTTTCAAACACCCCCCTACCCCTCTGCCTGTCTGCATCCTCCGGGAAGAGACCGGGAAGTGAGGCTACGATTCTCACCCTATGCCTTTCATACAGATTGAGATATTCACTATAAGGAGCCTCCTCAAGCACTGTTAAACTCGTCCTTACAGTAAGTGATTTGCCAGCCCGGGAAAGTCTTTCTATAAACATCCCGAGGTTTGGGTTCATTTCCGGTGTCCCCCCCGTGAACTCGACATTTTCGATATCAGATTCTATGAGTTTAGAGGCTATTAACTCCGCAGTCTCCCTGTTCATGTTCCTGTTTCCCCGGGGAGATGCCTCAATATGGCAGTGACGGCATGCCTGATTACAACGGTTCCCGAGGTTGATCTGAACTGTCCTTATCTTTCTTTTTTCAAGTTTGAGACCCTCAAGCCCCTCTTCCTTTCTGAATGTCTCCATTCCGGTCCTCCTCTATATGTTAGTTGCATTTACGATTGTTTTTACATACAACACTCAATCTTTTTGGTAAAATAATGGTTGAGAAAAACTGATCACCGGTTTTCAATCCCTATCTTTTCTCAACAGGGAAACCCTTCCGATACCAGGCATTCCAGCCCCCTTTAAGTACTGTGACATCCTCAAACCCCATCATTATAAGCCTCCGTGCCAGACCGGCACTGGTCAGTTCGTCCGGTCATGCACAGTAAAGCACAATGGGGGTATCCCTGTGATACTTCCCTGCCCATGATTCTATATCGGAGGGGTCTTCCCTCACTGCACCCCTTATCTTGTAAGGGGTTTTAGTAAAATCACGCTCCTGCCTTACGTCTATTACAGTCACCCTTGAAGATTCAATCCTTGAAAGGAGTTCCTCAGGGGTTATTCTTGGCACATTTGAAGACCTCTTGAATGCAGGGGAACAGGCAAGAAAGAACAGTAATAGAGAAGAAAGTGAAAACAACATAAAAACATTTTTAAACATACCTTGCCTCCTTATCACTTGGTGCCGACCACACCGGCAACAATCCCTGTTCCTATTGATATCTGTAATACATAGAGGAAAATTATGCACAATCCGATACGGTAATGGATTTTCCTGAACCTATCCACACCGTGCCTTATTTGCCTTGATACCAAAACAGCACTCATAATCAGAATAACAATCAGCATCCCAGAGATAAAGTGAAGGGGGTAATAAAAGATGTGGCCTTTGTCTATTAAAACCAGTATAGTTCCGGCAACATAGCCCCCTATTCCAAGGGCTGCAATTACGGGGCCAAGCCTTCTGTGTCTTAATATGACTGGTGCACCGCTACCTGCCATACCAATTCTTTCTTTTCTTATCCTGTATCCGAGAGATGCCTGATACATGAAGAGTAAAAATACAATGAAGTTGTATGTACCATGTACTAACCTGAGATATCCGATTATATCTTCTTTCATCGTTCACCGGTATAGTAAACAGGCGGTGCACTCAGTGTCTTTAGAAAATCCTCAAGATAGACCAGTTCCTGATCCGAGAGGTCTCCGTGCTCAAGGTCGGGAGGACGCCGATCCTCCGGCATATCGCGATAAAAGTGCAGGACATCGTGAAGTGTCATGAACTGCCCTGCATGCATGTATGGCGCCCTTTCTGCCACATTCCTGAGCGTAGGGGTCTTGAAAGCCCTGCGGTATTTAACCACGTCTGTGCTCATGAACCTGAGTGACCTGCACTGACGGGGCTTTGCATCACTGTATTTGCTCAGACAGTTAAACTCATCTGTCAGCACCTGTGGTATCCCCTCTGCTCTTCCCTGATCCGGAGGCAGCCCCTCTGGATCGGGCACACCTATTGCGTGGAAATCGTAATCAGTAAACATAGGACCGTTATGACAGTTTATACACTTTGCCTTGCCTATGAATAGCCTCAGCCCCCTAACCTCATCATCACTCAGTATGTTTGCAGCCTCCTTGGTATTTCCGGAAATAACCGCCTTTACATAGTTATCGAATCTTGAAGGTGCAGGCATAATGGTCCGAACAAACGCACCAATCGCCTTTCCTACATTGACATAGACCTTGTTTATGGCTTCACGGGTTTCCTGAGAGAGCGTTACCCATGCCTTGAGGGATCGGGGCTCATCAGGAGAGGGCTTTGCATTAAGGGGAAGGCGGTCAATATCTATCCGGGGAAGTTGACCAAAGACTTTTTCATATTCCTCCTTATAATGCTCCACCACTACCACTGCAACTCTGGTTCTCGTAAACCCGTGCTCAACCGGGCTTTCAATCGGCCCAAGAGCCTGTGCCCAGGTGGAGTCCTTTCTGCCATCCCAGAAAAGCCATGGCGAGTAAGCCACCCCGATAAGCGGCATAGTCCTTCTCTTTGTTGTGCCCATACCGTGTGCAAGGGGAAGGCTGTCTGCAAAGTTCATGTTTTCAGGGTGGCAGGTGGCACAGGAGACCTTCATGTTACCGCTGAACCGGTTTTCAAAAAAGAACTTCCTTCCCAGTGCTATCGCCTCCGGAACCTGATCGTAACGGTTTGAGGGGTCTTTGCCGGGAGGCGGCAGAGAACCAATATAAAGGCTCTTCAGGATTTCAATCTCCTTCTGGTTCCAGTTGTGAAGGCTGCTTCCTGCTGCCCAGGAGTAAGTAACGCCTATTATCAGAAACATACAAAAAACATATATCAAAGCCTTTTTCATGAAGCCTCCGGTTAAAATGGTGTATTTGTGTATTGGTATATTGGTATATTAGTGTAATTGGTGCATTAGTGTATTGGTGTATTGGTGTATTGGTCATTTGAGATCGAGTTGGAACCGAACCGTGTCCATCCCTATGGGGGAGTGGATCATGAGGTTAACAACCCACCATCCGGGCATCTGAAACTTCATGCCGTCTATAATATACTCCCCACCAGGGAGTTCCTCAACCACCGCAGGCTCTGTAGGAAGCCCATGTCCGTGTTCAGGCATATCACCACTAACCGTTATCCTGGCGCCGGATACAGGATTTCCAGTGCTGTCAACAATCCTTACCCTCCATGAGTGGATGGTGTTTATTCTGATCGGTTTAATCTCAGGCTCGTAAGTCACCGTGTAGAGGCCTTTTGCAGATACCTGCTTAGTTGAAGTATCAATCTTTTCAGGTCTCTTGACATGTGTGTGTTTCATCTGCATCCCACCCACCTGTGGAAAATCGAAACTGGCAACATCTGAAACCCCTCCTTTATTTACACCCACTCTCAACTCCCAGTGTCCTCCCATCGTGAGCACAAGATTACTCACATGGTAGAGCCCCCCACCCTTTTCCTCAATAACCGGTTCAATGTCTATTCCATGCCCCATTTCGGGCATCCAGGGCTGTATGGAGATTTCTGCCCCCACCACATCATGATCCTTGTTGTCGTGTATGATCAGGTCAAGTTCATTGGCACCCTTTTTTAATTCTCCTGATTTTAGCACCAGTTCCACGCTGTAAAGCCCCTTTTCTGCCACACTGAACATACTCGTCTTGTAATGCTTTGTAAAGCCTGGTTTATGCACATGAGCGGTTTCGGTGGTTTTACATCCCATAAGCATAAAAATCCCCATAACTAAAATCAATAAAACCTTCCGCATGGATAACCTCCTTTGTTCTATAACATCTCTTTCATTATAGTCCTTGTTGGTAATATTTGCAAATTCTCTGAATATCGGATAAGAGAGATTGCTCAACTATGATTGAAATAAGAACCTCCCGCTTTGTCACCAAAAGAAAGCCGAATGCTACCGAATCAATACCGGAGAAATCCACCTGGAGGTTACCTCTCCTTTCCGGCCTTCTACCGGCCTTATCGCCTTTATTTATGCAGTCTTTGAGCATCTCTATTCTGATTTATTTGCAACTATATGTATATTCTGTCTCTGTAAATATTTTACGCCCTTTTGTTTCAAAATAATGTAATCCTGCTTACAAACAAAAAAGGATGGGCATATGATCCCATCCTTTTTCAGTTTCTCTTTTTCTCAACACTAATCACAGTTCTTGCAGGTGGAAAAACCAAGGACTGCATATGGTGGACACCAGCCTATCAACCCCGTGGCAAGGGGGATAAGCCCGAGAAATGCCCAGGGGGACTGAGGCCCCCAGAAGGCAAGAGAAGTAATGGCAGCACCTGCAATTATCCTGATAACCCTTTCAACCTTCCCGATGTTCTTTTTCATATCACACACCTCCTTCTGTCTGTTTTTCATATATTAATTATCAGACAAAAGGAACCGATATGTATGTGATAAAGTCACAAATTACCCATATCAGGTATGTCTCAATATCTCTACAACTCCCCTCTCAAGTTTCAAAACACCCTTTCGCTCAAGGTCCTTAAGGAGTCTGCTTACGACCTCCCGTGAGGTTCCAAGGTCATTTGCTATCTGCTGATGTGTCTTTTCCACTTTGCCGTTTTCAGACTTCTCAATCAGGTAGTCCGTAAGCCTTTGATCCATCCTGCCAAAGGCAACCTCATCAATGAGTTCCATCATCACACCCAATCTCTGGTTGAGCGAAAGAAACACATACTCCCTGAGGATGGAATGTCTATCAAAAAGTGTTCTGAAAGTGGCTGCAGGGAGCAATAAAGCCTCTGCATCGCTTAGCGTAACCGCTGTGGCCGGATAGTATCTGTTTGTTAATATGCAGGAGACATTCAGGACACAGGTCTCACCCGGAAATATCTCATAAAGTGTGATCTCCCGACCTGATTCAGATGTTTTATATACCCTTATCTCGCCGTGGAGTAGAAAGGCGATTCCCGGACATTTATCACCCTCTGTATAGATCAGAGTACCAGAAGGAATCCTCTTTACATCTGCAGATGCAAGGAATTCCTCTATGAAACCACCATCTGCCTTTCTGAAAAATTTAAAGACCTCTAA
>CAYMML010000111.1:0-6683 GCA_964391515.1 uncultured Thermodesulfovibrio sp.
AGCCAAAAACCCTCAACCCCCAACATAAGATTTTAGATATTATAGCAAAAATCAACTCCGACGGAAACAGTTGCGGAAGGGAGAAAGAGCAATGGTGCAATACTGTAATGCTTAGCCAACAATTTCACGCCTGGAAGGTGTTAAAAATGCTGACTAATGATTAGATCTTCTTGACTTTCCCAGTTATATATTTCTTCTTTCCTTAACTATTCTTTCTACCGCTTCCTTCAAAACCGGGATTTCTTCCTTGATAGTTTTTTAGACGACTTCATAATCAACACCAAAATACTCATGTATCAATTTATCTCTCATCCCCGCTATGTCACGCCAACTTATATCATTATGCAGTGCCCTGATTTCATCCGGAATTTTCTTTACTGCTTCACCTATAACCTCGAGACTTCGAACGAATGCCTTGGTAAGGTCTTCGTTGGTAATGAATTCTCCATATTCCAGATCAATTGTCCTTTGAAGCAAATAGCCGCACTCCGCAAGTATATCTTCGAGATAGTCAGATATTTCACGTTTCATATGTAAGAAACCTCTTCGAGGATAATCTTACCTATGTGAGGTTTGAGAGCCCTTTTCATTACAAGATCAACCTTTACACCCAGGACGTCAGATAGGTAATTTTCAAGGTTTATGAACTTTGGCAATGTGGGTACTTTTTCGAAATCAACAAGAATGTCAATGTCGCTTGTCTCTCTCTGGTGATCCCTCACGTATGAACCAAATATCCCTATCTCTATCACACCATAACGAGAGCGCAGTTCAGGTTTAATTTCAGTCAGTTTCTTTGATATGGACTCAACACTCTTCATCTTACATTAAAATCATTATATCACAATTAGTTATACTAAAAGTGAGAAACTCAGGTAAGATGAGTGCCCGTACCAGGCCGGCTGTTCAATATACCTGTTGAGAAGAATTCTCCGCTCAATGTAAGCCAATGAGATAACATTTTCCTTATCTTCCCCTCATTACTAAGGCATTGATGATCAGTTATATCCACTAAGATTGAATAATAGAATTCAGTGTGGAAGGGCGAAAGATCAATAATTCAGGTTAATATATGAACCTTGCAGGTGGTCGGTATGGGTGGCAGCGGTCGCAGAGGCCTTTTGCCTCCTTCTCACCCACACGCCATGTGTGGGGTTTGTGGCAGTCAAGACAGGTTAGCCCTGTCTTCTGTGCATGTAACCCATGCTGCCCGACTTTTGCCTCGTTTCCGTGGCATGCCGAAAGACAGTCCTGTTCGGTCATCTTCAGTTTCTCGTGTGGATGGTGGCACTCATAGCACCTGAGTGAAGCCATCACACCCGCTCTGGGTATCTTTACATGGCACTCAAGACACCTTTCCGATCTGGTCATCCCAGGTGCCTTCTCACCGTAACTATGGCAGTTCAGGCAGTAGGTGCCTGCCATGCCCATACCGTGGACGAGTTTGTCCTTGTGGCACTTCTGGCACCTCTGCTGGTCAACTCCAAAGGCATGATCATTGCCGGTGTGGCAGGTGTTACAGGTGATGTTTTCCATAAATACATGCCTTGCATGGCCGTAAGACTTTCTCAGTGTTACAGAACCCTGCGATGCCTCCTGTGTGTGACAGTTAAGACATGCCCTCCAGGGCTGCTCCCTCCCGTGCTCCTGTCTCGGTGCCCCTTCTGCCCCTGAAACATAGGCAATGAGTATCCTGTTACCCTCAAACACACTCATGGCATGGCACCTCTGGCAAACGATCTGGCTGTGCTTACTGAGCCGCCAGGAACGATACCCCTCCTCCATCAGGTGGCAGGATGAGCAGTAGTCGGGATCCTCCTCGATAAAACGGTAGTATTTGTAACCGGAAACAAAGCCGGCAACACATAGAAGCAGGACAAGTGTCAGAACCGCCGATCTCATACCCTCCTCAAGAACACCTCACCTTCAGTAACAGTAATACCGTCTCTCCGGGAAATTAAAACCTCGGTCATGAGGAAGTTTCCCTTCTCCTTTACGACCTCCGCCTTTACCACAGCCTCCTCACCGGTATGAAGCGGGGTTTTTATCCTCACCCTGATTTCTGCGGTGACAGCCTTTATCCCAACTGAAGCAGCAGCCTTTATGGATGCCTCATCCACCAGAGCGGCAATCACCCCGCCGTGGACAACACCCCGATAACCCTGAAGCGTTTTGTCTGCCCGAAAAACCGCCTCCGC
Organism: uncultured Thermodesulfovibrio sp.; assembly: GCA_964391515.1. GTDB lineage: Bacteria > Nitrospirota > Thermodesulfovibrionia > Thermodesulfovibrionales > JdFR-85 > WFTX01. The sequence goes on from CAYMML010000111.1 coordinate 2,199, forward strand.
CTTACCATGAGAGGCAGAAAAGGAGACCTTCAAACCACGGGGGTTTTCTTTACCACATACGAAACACCAGCCGGTATCAAGTTCCACCTCATGCCTTTTCATGATCAAATAGCATAAAGAACCACTGCACAAGAAACCCAAAAATATACCCCGCAAAGGCACCAAAAAGCGTTATTGAAAGGATTATCAAGACAAGGGCAAGGAGGACAAGCGGGCTGTCAGGTGAGAGTGTAACCGAGAATGCGGCCTTCAGATCGTGTGCAATCGCCTCCTTCCATGAAGACTGGAGTGCATCCTTATAAAGTACATCCATGGAAACGGTGGATACAAACCCGACAACGGCACCAAACACCGCACCCACAAGGGGGATCACTCTGGGTCGCTTGTTCTTCATGGGTCGGGGGCTACTTGTTCATCATCTCCAGGAACTCTTTGTTTGACTTGGTACCCTTGAGTTTGTCAAGCAGAAACTCCATGCTCTCCACCGGCCCAAGTGGATTGAGCACCTTTCTGAGTATCCACATCTTATTGAGGACATCCTTGGTTACCAGGAGTTCCTCCTTCCTCGTGCCTGAGGCGTTGATGTTTATGCTCGGGAAGATACGCTTGTCAACTAATTTCCTGTCAAGGTGGAGTTCCATGTTACCCGTGCCCTTGAACTCCTCAAAGATCACATCGTCCATCCTGCTTCCTGTATCCACAAGGGCGGTGGCAATAATCGTAAGGCTCCCGCCATCCTCTATGTTACGGGCGGTACCGAAGAACCGCTTCGGCTTCTGGAGTGCGTTTGCATCAAGACCCCCGGAAAGGACTTTACCGCTTGTGGGGATTATCGCATTGTATGCCCTTGCAAGCCTGGTGATGCTGTCAAGAAGGATAACCACATTCTTCTTTATCTCCACCAGCCTCTTTGCACGCTCTATCACCATTTCAGAGACCTGTGTGTGTCTGAGAGGCGGTTCATCAAAGGTGGAACTGATTATTTCTGCTGCATCCACCTGCCGCTTCCAGTCGGTCACCTCCTCAGGCCGCTCGTCAATGAGTAAAATTATGAGGTGGATGTCAGGGTGGTTTTTCCTTATCGCCTTTGCAATTGACTGAAGCAGCATGGTCTTACCGGTGCGGGGGGCGGCAACGATCATACCCCTCTGTCCCATGCCCACAGGGGTTATAAGATCCATCACCCTCGTGGAGTAGTCGTTCTTGGAGTATTCCAGTTTAATCTTGTCGGTTGGGTAATAGGGGACGAGGTTATCAAAGAGTGGTCTGGTAATATTCTGGTCAGGGGTTTCGTGATTGATTGCCTCAACCTTGAGGAGGGCAAAGTACCTCTCACTGTCTTTTGGAGGTCTGACCTGACCGGACACAAGGTCGCCCGTTCTCAGGTTAAACCGTCTTATCTGGGAGGGCGATACATATATATCATCTGGTCCTGGCAGATAACTGTAATCGGGAGACCTGAGAAAACCGAACCCATCGGGCAGTATCTCCAGCACACCCTCTCCGAAGAGGCTCCCCATCTTTTCTGCCTGTGCATGAAGGATGGCGTAGATCAGATCCTGCTTCCGCATATCCGATGCACCTTCCACCTGAAGTTTCCTCGCTACCGAGGAGAGTTCCTCAACGCTTTTCTCCTTGAGATCCGAGATCGAAATGTTACCCATGCTTCTCTCCTTTAAAGATTGGATTGTTTTTTAAAGTGTCCTGACGATTTGTCTTTATAACAAACAACTGCTAAAGCACATGATATACAATAACTTACAGTTAGCAAGAAAATATATTTAAACCCCCTATTTTCTCAAATGGTATAAAAGAGGCCGATAATTCCTTCCCATTCCTTTCAGATGGTCTTTACCGCAGGCATCAGGCCATGTATCCTAAGTTAGCAAATCACGGGTTTTCCCGATGGTGTCTTTCAGAAATAACCTGTTAATACGAGGTTCCTTTGCCCTCTGCATTGAATGGATTATTTAAAGCGGTATGCTCCTTATCTTAATTAAGAAAGAGAAGTGTTTGCCAAGACAGGCAACTATTTATAGAATACACAAACGAAATGGTTTTGTCAACCTCATGGCACATTCAATATATCTCCCCGGTGAGAAACCTCCTGGCAGGGTCGGTTTTGGGCAGGGCGAAAAACTCCTCGCCTCTGGTCTGTTCGGTTATCTCCCCATCGAACATGAACAGGACCTCTTCAGAAAGCCTCTTTGCCTGAAAGATGTCGTGGGTAACAAGCAGTATTATCCTGTCTCTTTGTTCACTCAGTGAAAGGATAACCCTTTCAATGATTGACCTGTTTTCAGGATCAAGGTTCACAGTCGGCTCGTCAAGGAGCAACACATCAGGCGAGATTGCGATAGCCCTTGCAAGGCTAAGCCGCTGTCTTTCTCCGGAAGACAGAACCGTTGCCATTTCATCAGAAAGTTTGCCAAGCCCAACCATTCCAAGTGCCTCTTCAGCACGCCTCCTTGCCTCCCCCCTGGACACACCCCTGAGTTTCAAACCGTAAAGCACATTGGCCATGACGCTTTCCCTGAATACGACCGGGTGGGTGCCTACAAGGACTATTCTCCTCCGGAGTGCAATATCGGTGAATGGGTTCACCCGCCTTTCATCATTACTGAAAGTAATGGTTCCATCATCCGGTCTTTCGAGGAGTGCAAGCATCCTCATGAGGGTGGACTTTCCGCTTCCGTTAGGCCCCATGAGTGTGTATATGATGCCTTTTTTGAGAGAAAAGGAACACCGGAGGCTGAACCTGCTGTTATAGGAACGCTGTAAGTCCTTACACTCTATCCTATTTATCACCCGTCTCCCCCTTTTTCTGAAAGAGATAAAGCAGTAGATTAATAATTAGTGAAAGCAGTAAAAGCACAATCCCAAGCGCTATGGCAAGGGTAAAGTCGCCCCTGTCTGCCTCAAGTGCAATTGCCGTGGTCATCACACGGGTATAACCTGCAATATTTCCGCCCACGATTAGCACCGCACCCACCTCTGCTATAACCCTGCCAAGCCCTGCCACTACTGAAGATAGTATGGCATAACGCATCTCCTTCGCCACCCTTATGGCAGACTGAAACTCCGTGGCGCCAAGGCTCAGGGCAGTGAGTCTCAGTTCAGGGCCTGCAGAGGCAAGCGCAGCATGGCTTATCCCCGCAACTATCGGGGTGGCAAGCACCCACTGGGCGATCACCATCGCCGTCGGGGTATAGAGGATACCCAGTTCCCCAAGAGGCCCGGAGCGGGAAAACAACAGGTACAGAAAGAGCCCCACCACCACCGGCGGAAGCCCCATAGAGGTATTTAAGACCGGAACTATAATTTTCTTGAAAGGAGACCTTATGCGGTAAACAATAAAGGCAATACCCACCCCCGTTATGGTGGCAAAGAGCACCGCAAGTCCGGAGACCCGGAGAGAAAGAAGAACTATGGAGATAAACTCCCTGTCAAGGGAGGTGATAAGCCCAACAGCCCTTACGGTTGATTCAAGAAGAAATCCCATCAGCGTGGATTTGGGTGAAAGAGTTGGTTACCACGGGCGTCCCTGAATGATGAGATCACCCTCTGCCCTCTATCGGAGATAAGCCATTCTATAAACCTCATCGCCTCTTTGTACTTCACATGGGGGTGCATCTTCGGATTTACCGCCATCACCCCATACTGGTTGAAGAGTGCAGGGTCTCCTTCAAAGAGAATGGACATGCCGAGTTTCTCTTTGTCAACCAGTGATAGGTAGGTGCCACGGTCAGAAAGTGTATAGGCAGAGAGGTTTGAGGCTATCCGCAGCGTCTTTGCCATACCCTGCCCTACCTGAAGATACCACCTGTTCCCGTCCGGGGAGATACCGGCAGATTCCCAGAGTTTGAGTTCCTTTTTGTGCGTGCCCGAGTTGTCACCCCTTGATACGAACTTTGCTCCGTGCCGTGCAATCCTTCTGAATGCATCCACCGCCGTCCTTGCCTTCCCCACTCCGGCAGGGTCTTCAGGCGGACCAAGTATGACAAAATCGTTATACATCAGGTCATGCCGGTTTACGAACCAGCCATCCCTGAGCATCCTGAGTTCGTCATCCTTTGCATGAACGAGCACCAGATCCACATCCCCACGCCTACCCAGTTCCAGTGCCGCCCCAGTGCCCACGGCAATCACCTGCACCTCGATACCGGTATCCCTCTGAAACAAAGGCAGGAGATAATCAAAGAGTCCGGAGTTCTGTGTGCTGGTGGTGGAGGCACACCTTATCCTCTCCGCCGCAAAAGAGGGGCAAGAGGAAAAGACCAGAAACATAACGAAAGCCAGTATTGGTATCCTCTTCATAGAGCCTCCCTAAAAGTTGCATAAATTATTGAACTAAAAAAACACCGAACTCCATGCCACCAAGGCATTGAAGCAGATTTTATACTTTTTCTTTACCTCACCCAAAGCAAGATATTAATATCTACACTTGTAATGACAACAACCCTGATGGAGCAGGGCAGGCAGAAC
>CAYMML010000112.1:0-6661 GCA_964391515.1 uncultured Thermodesulfovibrio sp.
AGGGGGTATTATGCAAGGATTCATTGTGAGTTATAAGCATTTCTAATGAGGGAGCGCATCTTTTCAGAAAGGTTGCCGGTTTCGAGCATCTCTTTCATAAGTGCCCTTGCCTCTTTGGCATCTCCCTTTATCCTGAGAACCCGAATCTTGCTCAGGGCTATCAGGTCATCTGTTGCACCGGTTTCAACTGCCCTTCTGTAATACCCCTCTGCCTCATCCCTTCTTCCCCTGTAAAAGAGCACATTTGCCATACTTATATAGGGCTGATAAACCGGAGGGCTATGAAGAACCGACCTCTTAGCCAGTTCCTCGGCCTTCTCAATATCGCCTTTTATAAGATAGATGTCTGAAAGGTCTGCAAGGGGAAGAGGGTTTTCAGGATCATAGGATATGGCCTTTTCGAGCAACTCTTTTCCCTTTTCGAAGTCGTTTTTCTTGAGAGACAACTGGCCAAGACCATAATAGGCCTGAGAAAACTTTGGATCTATTGAAATCGCCCTATTGTAGTATCTCTCCGCCTTTTTAAACCGCCCCATCTCCTGATAGGTATCCCCAAGGAGTGTGTTTACCAGCGGTCCAACGACGGGAGAACTCTTAAAATTAAGTGCCTTATTGTAAAAACTGACCGCCCTCCCAAAATCCCCTTTCTTATGCAGAAAAAGCCCCTTAAGGACATTTATATGCCATGACTCAGTGGTTGTCTTCTCAAGCATGCCTATAACACGACCTGCATTATCAAGGTCTGATTTATTAAGGTACATCATCCCGAGGTTATAGAGGGCATCGGTAAAGAAAAGGGGTGTCTTTCTCTGAAAACCCGCCTTCGCAACATTCTCGTATGCTCCTATTGCATCGTCTATCTTGGACTCAAATAGGTAGGCATTGCCAAGGGCAACCCCCGCTCGCAGGTTTTCCGGAGCCTTTTTAAGGGTATCAGACCAGAGGGTTACAGAGGATTCAAAGACCTTGTTACGGCTGTAAGTGGTATATCCAAGAAGTATAGCAAGTATAAGAGCGGGCACGAAGAGTGCTTCTTTACTCTTAAAAAAACCGGGATGTCTCCTCCTTATATACGACAACACCTCTCCCACCACCCCAAAAGTGAGCCCCACCATGGGAAGGTAGTTTCTGTGCTCGTAATAGAGGTCTGAGCCAACAGCCACAAAACTCTCAAGAGAGATGGCAAGGAAATACCAGATAATACCGAATGAAAGAAACCGCAATCTCTTCCGATAAAAAATTGCACCTACAGTAATCACTGTTATGAAAATCAAGGAAAAAAGTGTGGATGCAGGTGTTAAAAGCCCCTCAGACAGGGGATACCCCCACCAGTCAAACACGAACCTCGAGGGAATGGGGAAAATGAAAAGGCTTAAGTATCTCACAATCACCCTGAACTCCGTTAATATATGCTCCTTAGGGCTCCAGAACGCATCCCTTGCCATCCAGGGATAACCCGATACAGGTTCGTTAAACCTGCTTGTAAATATCTCAAAGAAATCCCGTAAAACCCTGTCCAGGCCAAGATATGGATTTAGCGCAAACAAGATAACCAGACATGCTATGGCAAGCGAAAGGGCGACGGTGACCCGTTTTCTGATGGAGACCCTGTAGAAGAAGAGTTCATATAAGGCAATCAGCAGAAAACCAAGTATGGCATTTTCCTTCGTAAAAACACCTGCTATGAGGAAAAGGGCAGTAAGGCTGAAAAAACCCAACCTCTTCCAGAGAAGATCCGTGTCTCTTCCGTGTATATAGGCAGTGAGAGAGAGTAGAACAAATAGTGTTGCAAGTGATGCCATTCTTTGGACAATATAGGTAACTGCGTTTATGTTTATAGGATGAAGCCCAAAAACGATTGAAACAAAAGTAGCAACCCAGATGCCTATCTCCCCATTTCCTGCCTGCCTCATCGTTTTTAAAGAAAGATAAAACAGAAGAAGTGCGTTTATGATGTGTATAAATATATTTACGAGCCTGTACGATACAGGGCTGAATCCACCCATCTTCTGGTTGAGCATAAAACTCAGCATGGCTATCTTTCTGTAACCCATGAGTTCACCTATATCAGAGATGTTTATCGCCCTGTTTGCAACAAAATCATCCATAGCCCAGGTGCCGTTAAGGACGAAGCAGTAAGAGATGAATATAGAAAGAGAGATCAGGAAAAGCAGTATTAACCTCTCCCTAATGCCGGGAGTATAAATTTCTACTTCCTTCTTTTTCTTTCTCTTAGCCATCCTTCACCTCGTAGAGTGCCCTTTCAAACTCCTCAGCAATCCTGTCCCATCGAAACCGGGATGCATAATCAATCCCCCGTTCGGAACACCTTTTTCTTAAGTCATCATCTTCAAGCATAACCGTTATCTTTTTAGCAAGGTCTGCAGATGAACCAGCCCTGAATGTTAATCCATACCCATCTTCGCCAACATACCTCATCTGGGGTATATCACTCACAACCGCCGGGGTACCCACAGAGAGTGCCTCTATGAGACTCACCGGGTTTGCCTCATGCCTTGAGGGAAGCAGAAACACCTTTGCCTGCCTTAATAAATCCCACTTTTCCTTACCAACAACAAATCCCCTGTATTCTACCCTTTCTTTTAGTTCCGAAGGTACCCTCTCAAAAAGGGTCTCATGATTATTAAATTCGTACCCGGCAAGTACAAGCCTGATGGAGGGAAATTTTTTGGCCACCTTTATAAACGCATCCATCAGAATATCAAGCCCCTTTGTGTAAATATCAATTCTGCTAAGGAACAGCAGGTAGTCATCCCGCTTATGAATATTCAGGGGCTCAGGAGGGTTCACCCCGTTTGGGATAAAAAAAAATCTTTTGCCCTTTTTCTGAAGGCCTCCGATATCTTCCTTAGAAACAGTTATATAGTTTTTGTAAAGCCCGGGGTAAAACACCTCTACTATATACATTGGCAAGCCCGGGAACAATCCAAACTTCTTAATTGCATGCCTTCCCATGATGCCCTGCAACTGTAAAACCACAGGTACACTGGACAAAAATCTGCTTAAAAAGGGTGTTGAGGGCAGAAAGTTTTCTACCACAATATCGTAATCCCCCGAATACTTTTTCAGATAATACATGGCATGAGCGGTATAAGAGAGGACACTCCTGTAAATGTTAGCCGATCCAGAGCCCACAAAGATGTGCCTCAGTCCCTCTATCTCCTTTTGTTCTCCCGAGCCGGGATACTTCATACAGAGCAGTGTTATATCATGTTTTTCTGCTAATCTCTTATATATCTCATAGGCTCTCACCCCTGCACCACCAAACCCAAAAGGTGAGCCCAGGCTTTCATAGACCAACTGGAGAATTCTCATCATCCACCTGCCACCTCTTCAAGATAATTTTCATACTCTTCCGAAATCCTGTCCCAGGAGTAACCCTCTGCCCACCTCCTTGCATTTTCCCCAAACTCATCTCTCAATATTTTGTTATGCAATAGTTCATTAATTTTCTGAACCATCGCAATAGGATCTGCAGTTCTAAAGTTAAACCCCATCCTGTTTTCACCTATAAATCTGAGTTCACCTATATCGCTTGCTACAATAGGTATGCCCGATGAGGCTGCCTCCATTGCTACAATAGGATGAGACTCGTATCTTGAAGGCATCACCAATAACTCAGCATTTTGAAGCAGAAAAGACTTTTGCTCCCCCTCCACCCATCCAGCGAGTTCTATCCTTTCACTAACGACTGAAGGAAGTTCCTTTAAAAGGCTATAGAATCTATCCCTGTCCCTTCCATCACCGGCAATTACAAGATTGGGGACAGAATTGTTGTTTTTTACGAGTTTCTTAAACCCCTCAATGAGTATATCAAGTCCCTTGTTATGCACATCCAGTCTTCCAAGATAAAGTATATATCTTTTCTTTAAATCGCTTTTTTTTACCTCCACCAGATCAACCCCATTAGGTATTATCTTTACAGTTGAATTTCTCCTTATACGAAACCTCTTCTTTGTTGCCTCAGATACAAAAACATAATTTTTGTAAAAATACGGACGAGCCTTCTCCAACAGATAAAGCGGGACTGAATAAAAAGGATTATATTTCAGAAGATACTGTAAGCCGGTATACCCCTGTACCTGAAGCAAAACAGGTCTCTTTCTGAATGTATTTAAAAAGGTGGGAACTGCAGGAGAAAACTCCTCCACAATAACATCATAGGCCTCACCTTTTTCAAAAACGTACCTTCTTGCAGCACATGCATATGAAAGGAGTGTAAGTGTAAAGTTTTCAGTCTCTTTCCCCACATGTATATGCCCTAAACCCTTTTTGACTCCGTCAATCGCCCCTGGATATTTCTTGCACAAAAGCGTGATGTCATGACGATCACATAGTCTTTCATATATTTTATATGCCCTGACACCCACACCCCCTATACCGAAATAATCTCCATCACTTTCATATAATAGATGTAATATCTTCATGATCGAAATTGCTCAACTGCCTTGTAACAACTATTCAATATTCCCCTTGCCGTCTTTTCCCATGAGAAATCTTTAACACGCTTGAGTCCCTTTCTGATAAGGTCTTCTCTTAGCACATTATCATTACTTACGCACAGGATTGCATCTGTAATCTCCTGAATGTTTAACGGGTCAATAAGAAATGCAGCATCTCCCGCCACCTCTGGCACCGCAGCCCTGTTTGAGGCCACAACCGGTGTACCGCATGCCATCGCCTCGAGAACAGTTAACCCGAATCCTTCTGAAAGTGATGGATGCACAAGAAGATCTGCATAGGAATACAGAAAGGGTAAATCATTTATTGGAACATAATCAAGATGGACTACCCGATCATCAACTACAGGACTGAAATCACCTGCAAGTTGTCTATTCCCCGCTATAACCAGTGAGTGTTGTATCTTGTCTTTTATCTTTAGAAATGCCTTTATTAAAGTATCCACATTCTTGTATCGGAAGAGATTACCTACATACAGGATATAAGGTGTTCTTATACCGTATTTTTTCAAAAACTCTGTCCTAAAGCCCTCTTCTCTCGGGTAAAAATTCTGTGAGTTGTACGCAAGAGGCACGACATCAATATTTTCGTCCGGAAAGGATGTATAATCAAGAAACTCATTCTTTACATGATTTGTGGATACTGTCAACCTGATCTTCCCATAACGTAGCATCTTCAGGGAAATCTTAAAAGGCAGTGCTGCCCTTTTGAATTCGTCCTGGAATATGACAGGATGTATATCGTGTATATGGATTACAGTTGGAACGCTATTATAAAACGGGTATTCAAGCATTGGACAGAATAAGACGTCTATTCCATTAACAGCCAGTTTTACAGGGAGAATGGTGTTGAGATACAAAAATCTTGCAAGGTTATTACGAAACTTCAGACTGCCCCTCACATAACTGCTGACAGATGAAACTACCTCATCGGACAGTGATTCAATGGGAACCGGTGAGTAAACCACCATCTCTCTATGCAGTGATGACAGGGCACCAAGCACCTCTATTGTAAACACCCCAAGACCGGTTGGCCTCTGGTTCATAAATGTAGCATTTACACCTATCAACATTCTCAATCCTCCAGCACATCTGGATAAAAAAACTCATTGAAAAACAGCAGGTAACCGAGTAGGGATAAGCCATTTAGAGTCCGAGCAGCCTTTTATACACATCAACTGTCTCCTCAGCCGCTTTTCTCCAAGAAAATCGTTTTGCATTCTCAATGGTTCTCTTCTTTAATTGATTATAAAGGGTTGTGTCCGTCATAATGTGTTTGAAACACCCCTTTATCTCATTTACATCTTCAGGATTGGCTGGAAGACCTGCATCTCCAGCAATCTCAGGCATGGAACTATTATTGCCGTAAATTACTGGAGTACCGCAACTCATGGACTCAAGGAGTGGAAGACCGAACCCCTCATAAAACGATACATAACTAAGAGCCACCGCACCTGAATACAGTGCAGGCAGGTCATCATCTTCAACAAAACCGGTAAACACTATTTTCTCAGGCCTGATCTCAGAAGATTGAAACAGATCTTCACACTTCCAGCCCTTTTTACCTGAAATAACTAAAACCACCTCAAGGTCTGGATTTTCCTCAAGAAAAAGATTAAATGCCTTGATGGTATTAAGGAGATTCTTGCGTGGTTCCAGTGTATTGAGTGTCAGGATGTATGGAAGATCTGGAATACCGTACTTTTTACGCACCCTCAAGAGTTCCGAAGGGTCATCTACTCTCCGGAACCTTTCCTGATCACATGCCTCGTATATGACAGTTATCCTATCTTCCTTGACAGAATAGTCTTTTACGAGATCCCTTTTTGTTGATTCCGATACTGCTATAAAGTAACCTCCCTTTCTAACCAAGTGTTTCATGCTCTTTGAGGAGAGGTCCACATTGTCCCTGGTATGAAACTCCGGAAAGTAGAGGTGTGTCAGATCGTGTACCGTGGTTACAGTTCTGGTTCTGGTTTTTACAAATGGTCTGTAGTTCTGTGGAAGAGTCAGGTGGATGAGATCAAAATCCCTGAAGGCATCTCCTCTTTTTTTTAACCAGGAAATACCATCACGCACCGCCATTTCCATCTCGTAAAGTTTTCTTGCCACCGGAACTGGCAGAGTACGATTGAGAACCCCTGCCACTCTGTTTCTAAGTCTTAAGAGTTTGCTCTCTG
>CAYMML010000113.1:0-6584 GCA_964391515.1 uncultured Thermodesulfovibrio sp.
ACCACAACCTCGATATCCTCCTCCCTTGAGAGGAACTTAGAGATGTGGTATCCAACCTCTCCTGCACCTATAACTATTATCTTCATATCTAAAAATTATATCACAGCCGTTGATAATCTGCCATCACCCCAGCCTGAAATCCACTAAAGTTTTCTTACAATTGTTCGATAAATATATAAAAAACCTCGGGAGGTAACATGAAGAAGATGGATGTCTCGTTACGCTGGAAGGCGGCAGTGCCGGTTACAATATTTATATCCATTGGCATAATAATCACCATCCTCGTCACAGGTTACACAAGCCAGGAGATAGTTCTTAAGGAGATAAAGCACTCAACACTACCCCAGATAAAAGACACCATACTTAACTCTCTAACCCTCATGATGGAGAGGGAGGATTATGCCGAGGCAAAAACCGCCTTTTTTCAACAAATTGATCGGATCTCAAACATCGAAGTATATCCATCACAGGCCATCTCAAACAGTAAAGTAGATTTCCAAAAGGTGGATAAAACGGTGAAAGATGTCCTCTCTACCGGCAAAACAATTATGAGCCTGAATGATGATGTGCTCACAGCGGTCTTTCCCTACACATCGGACTACAACATGAAGGGCAGAAACTGTTATTCCTGCCACCACGTTGAAAAAGGGACAGTGCTTGGGGCGGTAAAGATAAATGTACCCCTCAAAGACTCTTTTGGCAGGATAAGAACAATCCAAAGGATATATCTCATACTTGGTCTTCTTGGAATAATGCTTACATTTATAATCGTTTTTTCCACCGTTCATATTACTCATAAACCCCTTGCCACGCTGACACAAAAGATAAGGGAGATGGCGAAGAAAAATTTGAATATAGATATAGACGAGCATGGGAAGAACGATGAGGTGCTGGTATTAGGTGGAGGGATAAACTCCCTTGTCCAGGTATTTAACAGGACTATAAACAAGATAGTCGTATCTGTAAGCACACTCACATCAAGCATGGATATGCTGAAGATAATGCTTGAGAAGACATCTTCAGGTGCGGTAGAACAGGCACGACAGGCCGATAGCGTGGTGAGTTCCACCGAGCAGATGAAGGAGACCCTTGAGGAGATCTCTGCAAGCATCTCTTCTGTATATTCCGTGGTTGAAGAGTCCACAGAGGCGGTCGAAGACGGTAAAAACAGCGTTGACAAGACGGTTGAGAAGATGAAGCAGGCAAGTGACAGCACGGAAACACTATCCAAACAGGTGGAGAAACTTACTTCAAATATTTCTGAGATCAAAGAGGTTGTAAGTGTCATAAAAGATATTGCAGACCAGACGAACCTCCTTGCACTGAATGCCGCAATAGAGGCCGCAAGAGCGGGTGAGCAGGGTAGGGGGTTTGCGGTTGTGGCTGAAGAGGTGAAAAAACTTGCTGACAGGACCATCTCTGCCACTGATGAGATAACGGGGAAAATAGAAAGGATAATAGAGGAGTCTGACATCACTAAAAAGAGCATGGAAAAGACCTCAACTGATATATCAATAATTTCTGATGAGATACTTAGGTTTGAAAACCTCCTTAATAGCGTTATAAATGCTATCGAAAAGGCAAGGGGAAGCATGGTGCAGATAACCACAGCGGTAGAGGAACAGTCCTCTGCCACTTCTGACATCCTTTCTAATATCAAGGAATCCACCATTATCTCAAAGTCTTTGGAGAAGACGGCAAATGAGGCATCTCGAGATATGGAAAATGTGACAAAGGTGCTCAACGAACTCAGGTCATATACGGCAGAGTTTAAGACCCGAGACTCCGAACTTGTGATACTTGATCTCTTTAAAAACGATCATATGAACTGGGTTAAAAAGGTGGATGCCCATCTAAGCGGGAGAACAAAACTCGATCCTGCAAAACTCGCCACTCACAAGACCTGCAGGCTCGGTAAGTGGTATTATGGTGAAGGACGCTCTCTCTGTGGCAACCTTCAGAGTTACACATCTCTTGAGAAACTGCACGAGAGGATACACACCATGGGAAGGGAGATAATAATTCTCGAAAATGAGGGTAAGAGGGAGGAGGCACAACACCTGTTTTCAGATATGAGAACACTTTCAGAAAAAATTATTCAGACCCTTGACCAGATAAAGCATGAGTATGAGATGCACAAAAATTGACAAAACTTGTCCTTAAACCGCCGGTTCTGATATCTTATTCATGTATTAAACAGTGTAACACCTTACAATCTTCTGGAGGACAAGGATAACACCATGGAATACCGGCAGGGAAAACCGGGAAGGGTTTTTGTTGCAAGGTTTTCAGACGGCGATGACCTACTTGAGGGCATCAAGGAAATTGCCCGAAATGAGAACATAAGGGCAGGTGTATTCCAGATTGTTGGGGGAATGAAGGGTGGTGAGTTTGTGGTGGGTCCAAAGTCTGAGAAGATGCCACCTGAACCCAACTGGAGGAGTCTTACCGAAAGTCATGAGGTCTTCGGTTCTGGAACAATATTCTGGAAAGGGGATGAGCCCCTTATACACTTCCACGGTGCCTACGGAAAGGGGGATTCAGTGAAGGTAGGCTGTCTGAGAAAGGATTCAAAGGTGTTTCTCATACTCGAGGTGGTGATAATGGAGATAGAGGGGATAACTGCCGAGCGCATTTTTGATCCTGAAACGGGTCTTCCATTGCTTAGTTTTCTTTGAGAGTTTTGGAGAAAATCAAATATCCTCACTATCCAATAACTCAATTACCCAATTACTCAATTACTTAATTACTTAATTACTATTTCTCTTTCTTTATCTCACGGTATAGTTCCCTGAGTTTTCTGATCTTATCATTGTCCATCCTGGGACCGAACCTGATTTCCCGATATAGTGCTATAAATTCTGAAATTAACCTTCCCACCCTCGTGTCTGGTCTTGCAAGTTGAAGCAGTAAAAACCCATCTTCCGCTGTAGTCCTTTTACGGGGATGAAGGAGTCTCTTTTTGAGTTTCAGATACAACACCGTCTCAGGCCTCGTTTTACCCGGTCTTATGAAAATGTTTTTTAAGATTACGAAAATAAATACCACCCCTAAGACTGCCGACAGTATCCCAAATAATGGTTTCTTTGAATCTATTTTTAGAATTTTACTTAGCCTGAGAGGAGCATTGAACAGAGTGATGGCAAGTACCCTCTGATCCATCCTGCTAAAACCTACTATATACCTTTCCCACTTAAGTTTCAGGTAATCAAAAACAAGAAATAGGGATGTCTTTTCCGTGAAAGAAACAGAAGGTGTAGGGTCAAACCGGCGCCATCTGCCAGCAACGAATGCCTCTACCCATGTGTGGGCATCACTCTGTCTAATTATGTAGTATCCACCATACCGGTTATACTCACCTCCAAGATAACCGGAAACGACACGGGCAGGAATACCGATAGATCTCAACATTAAAACCATTGCCGAGGCATAGTATTCGCAGTAGCCCCTCCTGGAGTGGAATAGAAAGCCCTCAATTGGGGAGGCTCCTAAGGGTGGAGGTGGCACACTGAGAGAGTAAGTGTAGTTGCTCTTCAGGTAAGACTCTATTTTTTCTGCCTTTAATTCAGGCGTTGAAGCATCTTTTGTAATCCTCATTGTGAGATCCCTGATCCTCTCAGTGCCTGATGGCAATTGAAGGTAAACATAGTCATTCTCTGTGGGTGCAGGACTTGAGAGGTCAAATTCAGCAAGATACCGGAGCCTTTTGCCCTTCTTAAAGGGGATGGAAAAGGCACCGTCTTCATAACCTATGAGCCTTTTTGATGCGGTCTCAAGGCTCCTGAGCCTTCCAGGTATGAAGATAAACTCCGTCTCCAGAGGCTCAAGTATGAACTCTCCCTTATATGTCATTCCCTTCGGGCTCCTTCCAATCTCAAACCTGCCCTCATTACTGGTGAAGTTATTTTTCCCAAGCCCGATGTCATGCCAGGTGTTGTTTTCATAAAACTCAAAGGTGATCCCCCTCCAGTATGGAGGCTCTCTGAGAGGTGGCGTTATGGATGCACGCAACACAGGGGTGTCGTCAATCTTTAACTCCTGAAGGCCACCAAGTTTCACCTTTTCGGAAAATCCGGTTTTAATTCCATGCCCGATACTCTTTCCCCATATACTGCTCTTAAGCCTTGGAAGGGTAGGGAAGAAAAAAAGACTCAGTGCCGTAGTAAATAGCGTTATCATTACCGCATCCCGAAGATAACCACGCATCCTCTGCCTTCCCGTTAGCAGGAGGTGTGCATAAAAGAGAGAAAAGACGATAAGGATCATGAATACGATAAACACAACCCCGAAGAAAAGGGATGAGGTGAGTTCTGATGCAAGCATCACCTGTATAAGAGACATGAAAAATACCTGTAATGAATCCCATGGCTCCTTTATATCAAAACTCTTTATGCCGTGAAAAATGAGCGTAAGATGAGATACCGCAACGATCAGATCTCCAGAGATATACACGGCATCAATGATAAACACTATCACACTAAGGGTGGAAAGACCTCCCACCACATACCTTGAAAGTTGCCTCTGTCCCTTGATAGCCCTTAAGTAACCAAGGAACAAGAGTGATGCAGGAAAGAGAAAGATGGGGTTAATCTCGCCCGTAACGAGGATACTCATATCCCCCGTAAGGGCAACAAGACCTGTAAGGAGTTTAAATATCCCTGGCATGAAACACCTCTCCTGCTTCTGCCAAAAACCGGCTAAAGGGTGAGTGCCCCGAAAGGAGAATAAGGATGGTGTGACCCCTTATATCTTCCGGGAGGATACACTCAATCTGGGAACTGAAGTCCAACTCTGCAAGTAGATCGAGTATCTTTATGTACTGTTCCTCACCTGTACCAAAGGGGATAGCCTTTGAGCAGGTAATGAACCTCACGGGACAACCCATCTGGAGATAAAAGGCTGCAAGTGATGCAGAAAAGGAGACGGCACGCTCAAACTCATCAGTATCAGATGGGGTGTTATCAAGCATGATGGTTATCTCATTTATTTCAGAGTCATGGTAAACACGGCTCATCAACTCACCAAGTCGAGCCGTCTTTTTCCAGTCTATTCTCCTTACTGGATCACCATATCTGAACTCCCTTATATGTGAAAACTCCTCACCCGTTCTGCTGTTGACTGCGGAACTTGATACTGATCTGATAAGACCGGGGGTGTATTTTCTCAGATCGTAGGGTTCAGGGTACACAAGGAGGTTTGCTCTGACATCAACCCTCTTTCTGAAAATAAAGAAGATAAAGGGGTAGGTGGTCTCTATCTTTATTGGAAGAGCAGGGTAACGTCCACGCCTTCCGAAAACCACCTGTTGGGTAACATCGAGCATATCACCACCTCGGAGAGACGGTATGTTTATAGGCTGGCCAAAAAACTCCGACATTAACTTAACAGACCTAAGGGGTATAAGTTTGTTTTTATTTTTCAGTATCACCCTCATCCCTGTTGGTATATTCGCATATATATCACCAACCGGCTCGATTGTTAAGCCCACCCCCCTGAGCATTAAAGGTGGTGTCAAAAGACCAAGCAGGGTGATTGCAAGCATCATCGAAAAGATAAGGTACATGAGGTTGTTTCCAGTATTTAAAGAGGCAAACCCGATTACGATGACGGCAAGAAGGAATCTTTTACCCTCTCTTGTGGCAGAAAACGGTGGAAGGCTTTCTTCAGACCGGGACCTCTGTCTTTTCGAGGATATCTTTAATGATCTCATCTGCATCTCTTATATACGTTTTTGAGCGAAGTATTATCCTGTGACCAAGAACGTGCGGTGCCACCTCAATTATGTCTTCGGGGACAACAAAATCCCTCCCCTCGTAAAGGGCGAGAGCCCTGGAGGCACGCACGAGAAACTGCCCGCCCCTCGTACTAACCCCTAAATGTATCCTTTCATCCCTTCTGGTTGAGATAATTATCTTCATGATGTATTCAAGAATTGACTCATCCATATGGATCCTCTCGGCCTGCTCCTGAAGTGTAAGCACCTCCTCCTTAGATATAACCGGGGGCAGGGTCTCAAGGTCTTCAATCTGCTCACCCCTCGTTATGACCTCTTTTTCAATCTCCCTATCGGGGTAACCTATACGGAGGTGCAGCATGAATCTGTCTAATTGGCTTTCGGGTAGGGGGAATGTCCCATGGTATTCGTATGGATTTTGTGTTGCAATAACCATAAAAGGGGAGGGTAGTGGATAAGTTTTTCTGTCAATGGATACACGCCTTTCATTCATCGCCTCAAGGAGGGCGCTCTGCGTCTTGGGGTTGGTTCTGTTTATCTCGTCGGCAAGGACAATGTTTGCAAAAACAGGCCCCTGGTTGAACTCAAACTCACGAGTTTCGGGGTTATAGACATTTACTCCTGTGATATCCGAGGGCAGCAGATCACTTGTAAACTGGATTCGCTGAAAAGTTGCATCCATAGCCCTTGCAAGCCCGAGTGCAAGGGTGGTCTTCCCAACACCGGGGACATCCTCAATAAGGAGGTGCCCGCGGGCGATCAGCGTTACTATTGCCATCCTGATTACAGGCTCCTTACCCTTCAGAACGGTGGCAAGCCGGTCCTTGAGCCTCTCAAGGGGTCTCATACA
>CAYMML010000114.1:0-1640 GCA_964391515.1 uncultured Thermodesulfovibrio sp.
AGATATATTTTATAACAGATTCAGGATGCTTTTGGCAAGGGAGCGGCAAATGGTGATGTTGTTATCTCTTCCGTCGGAGTATATCTATAAGCATCCTGCTTTCCTGGATGTTTAGAGCCCTTGATGCGGTGAGATAAAACAGCACGGAGACAGTGATGGCTGTGCCAAGGAGGAGGGCCTTTTTCACCGTTTCACCAGAACTCTGCCACTCAATAGGGCTTACCAGCAGATACCCCACCACCGCCATCATGATTGAAAGGATTAGCGCCTTTATAAAGGATTGGAGTATCTTTTTGCCGTCTATACGCCCAAGTTTACGCCTCAGCAGGAAAAAGAGCAGGGAGAAGTTCAGCCACGAGGCGATACTGTTTGCAAGTGCAAGCCCTCCGTGCCTGAGCGGCCCCATGAGAAGCAGGCTCAAGGCTATATTGGAAAGCATTGCAAGGGCTGCCACCTTAACGGGTGTCTTCGTATCCTGCATTGAATAAAAAGATACGACCACAAGCCTTACACCCACCATAGACCATATCCCAAGTGCATAGAATGAGAGTGCAAAGGCGGTTCCCTTGGTTGCCAGTATGTCAAACTCACCCCTCTGAAAAAGCAGGTTTACGATGGGGTGTCTAAGAAATATCAGTCCTGTCATCGCAGGTAGCGTTATATAAAAGAGAAACCTTATAGAGGATGAGAAGTCCTCCCTCAACGCTTCATGGTCACCCTTTGATGCATGCTCAGAGAGGGAGGGAAGTGCCGCCATCCCCATGGCGACCCCGAACATCCCTACAGGAAACTGTATGAGCCGCATGGAGTAGTAAAGGTAGGTGATGCTTCCGTCTTTGAGGTAGGAGGCAAGGATGGTGCTGACGAATATGTTTATCTGGGCAACTGCAAGCCCCCCTATTGTGGGCAGTATGAGCCGCCCCATCTTCCTGAGACCTTCATCCCGAAAGGCGGGGTTTAGCCGGAATGTGTATCCTGCCCTTAACTGTGATGGCACCTGCGTTATAAACTGCATGAGCCCCCCTGCTGTAACCCCCACTGCAACCGATGTGATGGGATCAGCAAACAGCCCCGAAAAGGCAACTATCGTCAGAATTACCATCACATTAAACCATGCAGAAGCCAGGGCGGGGACGAAGAACCTTTTCTTTACATTAAGTGCCCCCATGGAATAGGCGGCAAGGCTTACAAAGAGTAGAAAGGGAAACATTATCCTGGTGAGGCGAACCGTCTGTGTCACCTTTTCAGGGTCTTTAAACCCGGGTGCAATCAGGCTGACTATCTGAGGGGCAAGGAATATACCCGCAAGCGTGATACCTCCAACAAAGACGACAATAAATGTAAACACGATGTGTGACAATCGGTCTGCCTCCTCCATCCCCTCCTTTGTGAGTTTCTCAGAAAGCACCGGGATGAAGGCAGAAGACATGGAGCCCTCGGCAAAGAGTTCCCTCAAAAGATTGGGTATCCTGAAGGCAACAAAGAATGTATCCGAAAGACCTGTAGCGCCGAAATACCTGGCTATGACCATATCTCTGACAAACCCAAGGATCCTGCTCAGGAAGGTGGCGGCTGATATGGTAACGGCAGATCGGGCTATCTCGGTTTTTCGGCTCATGGGATAGATTATATCAGAAAAC
>CAYMML010000114.1:1740-6559 GCA_964391515.1 uncultured Thermodesulfovibrio sp.
GCAAAAACCATCACCTTTAGTGACTGATGAAACAGAAAGTTCCACTTCCGAAGTGGAACTTTACTATAATACTTAATGGCTACGAGACAAAGGAGTCATACCTGTCCTGTTTGGGCGGGGTATCTGCTTGTATGCCCCTTAAGGAGGCTGATACATAATCCGGAAAGGATGCTCTCTCCATATTTACGCCCCGGGATGACCGTGCTCGATATAGGGCCCGGCATGGGGTTTTTCAGTATTCCCATGGCAAGGATGGTTGGAGAGGGGGGAAAGGTCGTCTGTGTGGATATCCAGAAGGGTATGCTCGATGCACTTATCAGGAGGGCAGAAAAGAGCAGCCTGGGTGAAAGGATAGAGACGGTGTTGATAAAACCCGGGGAGGGGCTGCCGCTGCCTGAGAGGCAGATCTTTGACTTCTGCCTTGCCTTTGCGGTGCTTCACGAGGTGGAAGACAAAGAGTTCCTTATTTCAGAGATAGCCTCAAGGATGAAAACAGGGGGTGTGTTCTTTTATGCAGAGCCAAAGGGGCATGTAAAGAAGAAGTCCTTTGAGGAAACGCTCTGGGTGCTTGAAAAATCGGGCTTCTCATACAAAGAAAGCCCCTCTGTTGTGAGGAGCCATGTGGCGGTGCTTGTAAAGGAATGATTCATTATTTCTTTTCGGTTTCAGTAGAAGTGGGTTTTTCTTCCTTCTTTTTCACCTTTCTGAAGAGTTCCCCTTTCAGGTAACCGCTTATCTCGTAAGGTACACCGCCTTTGAGGAGGAACCACTTGTTGTCTTTTCCGTAAAGGGGAAGTTCAATAGTATCTCCTGCCTTTATGGTTAACAGACCTTTTTTCTCCGCCTTTTCGGGGAGTTTGTTCCCCTCGGGGAAGCCGTTACCTGCAAGGGGGGCAAACCTACCTAAGTAGCGTTTAAGGTCTTCAGGCTCTGGTGTTTCCTTCCTCTCTCCATCGACTATAAGCCATCCCTCTTTGTTATGGATGAGGTGAAAGGATTCCTTTCCCTCTTCCCACCTGATCTCCTCTATTTTGGCCTCTGGCAGGTCTGCTATGGTTCTGTCGCGGAAATCGTTTCTCCTGTTGGGGAGGAGTTCCATGAAGTTTGCACTTACAAGATACACCCCTTTATTGTCGTCCTTGCTGACATAAATTAGGGAGTACCTTGGCCCTCGCTTACCAACCAGGAGTTTTTCCGTACCACCCTGATCGTATCTGACCTCTATTACTGTTTCGGGGTTTTTCAGTTTGAAATCACCGAATTTTTCCTGATCCTCTGTGATGAGGTTTTCAAGTTTTGTCTCATGCAGTTTCTGAAGGAGCCTCTTTATCACGGAAGAGTCAGCCCGCCACTTATAAGGAGAGGTCATCATCCACTGCCCGTCTTTTTTCTCATACCTGAATGAGTCATCCCCCTTTTTTACATAGAGGGCATTTATTTTTTTGTCAGATGACAATAAGAAACTACCTGCCTCATGTGTCGTGGTAAAGAGGGGAAGATAGTAAAGGATTATCAGTATAACCGCTATGGCAGGCAGAATGAACCTTCTCACAGACTCACCCTCCTTCCCTTTCTGTAAAACCAGAGGAATAAACCAAGTAGTATGGAAGCCATGGGCGGGATGCCCACTGCGAGGTATCTTACGAGCCTCTGCACAGAGGGCTCCAGTTCCTTTATCGGCCTTGACTCGATGTCTTTTGACCTTATGCTTATGAGGGAGTCATCCTCTGAAAGCCAGTCTATTGCGTTAAGGAGAAATTGTGCGTTTCCCGGTGCCCCGATAAACTCGTCGGAGACGAACTCACTGTCTGAAACAAGCACAAACCGGGTCTGCCCCTCTTTTATGGCATCTTCCTTTTCGGGGAACCTGGATTTGAGTTTACCCGATACGATCACACCGAGCACCTGGTGTGGTGTGTCGAACTCGTCTCGTCTGAACTTCCTTTCAACGGAGACGTAAAACGGCGGGGTCATAACGCCGGATTTTTCAGACGTCTTTATAAGTGGTGTAACCTCTATGGAGCCGTTGTCCTCAGTTTCTATGGGAGAACTGAAGCCCAGGGTCATGGTCTCTATGTCTTTAGTGATGATGCTTTCACGGTTGAAATCGATTATCTTCGGAAAGAATGGGTACGGTGTCAGGGTGGTAAAGATAAAGCCACCCCGTCTCTGGCTAACATTCACCATTCCGGCGGAGAGGTCGTACACGAGGGACCTGGCAATCTTTACACCGTAAGTGGAAAGGAGTTCCTCAACACCGGTCTTATTCTCACGCCCGAACCCGTATTGCAGATTTGCAACCACGGGGTCAAGGAGAAACAGTGCCTTTCCGCCCTTTAAAAGGAACTGGTCGATACCGAAGAGTTCATCCTCTTTTAGTTCCTTCGTGGGGCCTGCAACCACAAGGAGATCCACATCCTTAATCTCCGTGTTCTCTGTGGTGTTTACGGTCTTTATCTCATACTGCTTGCTCAAAAACTCCCTTACCCTCTGAAGGGGCTTTTCCCCGTGGCCTGTCAGGAAGCCTATAGTCTTTTTCTTTTCTGTTAGCAAACTCTTTATAGTGGATGAGACCTCGTACTCAAGGCTCTTTACCTCTGATACCACAGGCAGGGTCTCAATCTTATCGGCGTGGACGAAGGCAAGCCCCATATAGACCTTTTTTATCTGTATCTGGTCGTTCTCGATTGCGTTTACCTGCACGGGAGGTATGCCGTAAAGGCCTGCCTCTCTTTCAAACTCCTCCTTTTTGCCAGGGTCAACCACATCGATAACGATCTTTCCACCTGATAGACGGCGGTAGTCGTTTAGCATGTCCATTACATACCTTGTGGTGGTGTTATAGGGGTATGGAATCTTTTCAGAAAAGAGCACCTTTATGGTAAGCCGGTCATTTAGTCCCTTTAGGAGTTTTTGGGTTGCATCACTGAGTGAGTAAATACCTGCCTCCGTCATGTCCCTGGTTATGAAGTGCCTTTCGGCAAGCAGAGTGCCGTAGATGAAGATGAGTATCAGTGAGATTATGTTTATCCATATCTGAACCCTTGTGGAGCCCCTTCTCATCTTCCCCTCCTTGTTACGAGCAACAGGGTTGAGGCGGAGAGAAAGAGGATGTTCAAAAGAATGAAGAACACCATATCTGATGTGCTTATAACACCCCTTGCAAGGTTGTCAAAGTGTGATAGAATGGAGAACTTTTCCACCAGGCCCTGAAGCCCCACCGGCAGTATCATCTGAAGACGGCTTATCATGAAGACAGAGAAGATTATGCTGAAGCCGGATATAAAGGCTATAACCTGGTTTGATGTAAGGGATGAGGCGAAGATGCCAATGGCTATGTAGGATGAACCAAGCAGGATGATGCCAAGGTATGAGGATATGATCACACCGCTGTCGGGGTTGCCTATAAGTGAGAGCACGAGGGGATAAAACAGAGAAAAGAGGAGTGTTACCAGAAAGAGTATGAGAACCGAAAGATACTTGCCCACCACCAGTTGCCACTCTTTGAGAGGCATGGTGAGGATGAGTTGGATTGTGTCGAGTTTCTTTTCCTCCGCAATGGTTCTCATCGTAACCGCAGGTATAAAGAACATCAGCACAAGCGGCATGATCTCCATCATCCCCCGCAATTCCGCCTCCTTGATCAGGAACAGGTTGCTTGAGAAAAACCATCCAGTTATGGCAAGGAAGATGCTGATCACCACATAGGCAAGAGGAGAAAAGAAGTAATGCCTGAGTTCCTTCTTAACTATTGCCCGGATCAATTTTCCCCTGCCTCCTCTCCTGAAGTGAGTTCCCTGAATATGCTCTCAAGGCTCTTTGTCTCAAGGTGGAGTTCCCTCAGTTTGAGCCCCTTCTGAAGGGAGAACCCGAAGATATCCTCTCTGGGGTCTGAGCCTCCCTCAGGGGTTATCCTGATCTTCCTGTACTCTTCATCCGAACTGATAATGTCCACCCTTCCGAAACGGGAGAACTCTTCAGGCGGTGCTTCACCGCTATACTCTATCTCGATGGAAGATGACCTGCCCGTTTTTAGTTCGTCTATGGTGCTGTCTGCAACGATCCTGCCCTGGTGTATCACGATCACCCTGTTACAGGTCTGTTCAACCTCCGGGAGTATATGGGTGGAGAGTATCACTGTCTTTTCCATGCCCAGCCGCTTTATGAGGTCTCTGATCTCCGCTATCTGGATGGGATCAAGGCCTGTGGTCGGCTCGTCGAGAATGAGAAATGGTGGGTCGTGGATAATCGCCTGTGCAAGCCCCACCCTCTGGCGGTAGCCCTTGGAGAGTTCCCCGATCTTTCTGTTAACCACCTCAGTAATACCGCATGCCTCTGCTGCCTCTTTGATTGCCTGCCTCTTTTTACCGTTAAGACCCCTTATCTCACCCACAAACTGAAGAAATTCGTAAACAGTAAGGTCCTCGTATAGTGATATGTTTTCAGGAAGATAACCGATCAGTTTTTTGACCTCAATGGGGTTTTCCGTTACGTCCATCCCGTTTAGAAGCACATCACCGACGGTGGGTGGGATGTAGCCGGTGAGTATCTGCATGGTGGTGGTCTTACCTGCACCGTTTGGCCCTAAAAAGCCCACCACATCTCCCGGCCTCACCTCAAAGGTGATCCCATCAACAGCCCTCACCGAGCCGTAATGTTTCTGAAGACCTTTGATGCTTATCATAATGTTTAAAGAGGAAAAGAAGAAAGATTTCCAGTGGCAAGTATAATATAATAATTACAACAGTTGCCACTGGTATGTCAAGGGGGTTTTCTGAAATGGACAGGATGGGAAAGGAAGAGGTGGTAAGGTTTTACA
>CAYMML010000115.1:0-6540 GCA_964391515.1 uncultured Thermodesulfovibrio sp.
ACGGAGGGCGAATACTTCTTTCATATAACCGTTGTGTGATTGATCACCTTCATCCTATTGCCTATTGCCTATCGCCCATTGGCCAATGCCTTAATTGAATGTATTCCGAATTTTGTCTTGGCAGGGGGTTAAAGCCGTGTTTATCTTTTCAGCCGCATTTGTAAGTAATCTTTAAAAAGATTGATCGGAAACGCCCTGAAATCAGGGCTTTCAGGTTGGCATGCCTCTTGCTATTCTTATCAGGCTTTGAAAAACCCTGAAGGAGGAAGGAAAAATGAAAAGCAGGAGAGCCATAAATAAGGTGAGGTTGGGGCACCAGGTTGTGCTGAGGTTCAGAGAGGCAACACATAGGGACAGGAAAAAGGAACAGAACAGGTATGCCTGTAGAATGTGGAAGAAAAATCCAGGGAAAATGATAGAGGAGGAGGGCTGGTAATGCATCAGGACTACAGCGGGCTTACTTTTATACTGGTTGCAGGAGGTGTTGTGCTGATCGTAGCCATCTGCCTATACAACTACCTCGTGCGTGTCAAAAACCAGGTGTACCTTGCAATATCATCAATTGATGTCTTTCTGAAACAGAGATTTGATGTGCTGCCCAACCTGGTGGATGTGGCGAGGCGGTACATGGAGTATGAAAAAGAGATACTGAAGGAACTGATAGAGATGAGGACTGCAGTGATGAAAAAAGACAGACCGCCTGAAGATATCTTAGCCGACGAGAAAAAGAGCACCGCACTACTGAGAAGACTCTTTGCGGTGGCAGAGGGGTATCCGGAGTTGAAGGCAAGCAAACCCTTTATCCGCATCCAGGATGCCCTCATGGAGATCGAAACACAGATAGCAGCCGCAAGGCGTGCCTTTTCAGCAGCCGTTACAGACTACAATAACGCTCTTGAGATGTTTCCAACCTCGTGTGTGGCTGCAATTCTCGGGTATAAAAAGTTCAGGTGGTTTGAAGCCGAAGATCATGAGCGTGAAAAGATAGACATTAGCGATCTCTGGTAACAGAGATGAACCTGAGAGACTATTATAAAGAAAGTATCCTTCCCGAACTTTCCCCGCTGCGCAGCAGTTATGACAGCATAAAGGAGAAGGCAAAAGAGAAAACCCTGCTCATCATATCCTTAACGGGGGTGCTGGTTGTGTTTTTCATTCTGGGACATGCACCCTCCTTTGCCTACTATGTGCTTATTGCGATAAGTCTCTTTGCCATCTCAAGAAGTAGTGGTTTATTGAGGCTGTCAGAGATAAGGCATAAGACCTTTCAGATAGTATCAGATGCCGTTGCGAAGTATCACCACAGTTCCCTGAACTGCAGACCCGACTTTTACATAGAGGAAGATTCCTTTAAAAGATCGTCTCTCTTCACAAGCCCTGACTCCTATACCGGAAGTATGCTCGTTGATGGCGAGGTGGATGGGATACCCCTTTCCTTCTCCTACATCTATGCACAGGAGAGGGACGATTCCGACGAGGACCGAACAAACTACATAACTATTTTCAGAGGGCTCTTTATGAGATTCGTTCTGCCCTGGCAGATCAACTCAAAGATTATGATCTGGCCTTCCGCCACCCCCACCGGGCTTGGAAGGATTTTCAGACCACACAGGAAGTGGCAACTAATAACCCTTGAAAACCCCACATTCAGTAAAAACTTCACAGTTCTTGCAACAGACCTCGTTGACCCGTACATGATAATTACACCTGAGTTTATGGAGCGGTATCTGAAACTGATGTGGTCACTGCGTGAGAATATATACCTGTCCATAATTCCAGAGAGGGTGTATGTTGCGGTATCAGGGATAAATCCACCGGGAATAAAGGGGATGTACGAATATCCTTTTAAGTATGAGATTGCCGAAGATGTGAGCAATTACATAACACTCGGGCTCAACATATTCAGGACAATAACGGGTAACATAACCAAAACGTTGCAAAAAAACAACCACAGAAATAACTCAATAACCCGATAACTCAATAACTCAATGTCTGTATTCACATCTCCGGTGAGAGGTGTGTGAGCACGGCGGTTATGAGCATCACCAGAAGCCCTGCCCATGCCTCTATGGTGATGGTTCGATGTAGCAGCCTCCGTGTGCCGGCAAGAATTTCTTTATTGTTATCGGTCAGGAGTTTTGGAATAAGAAAAAACTTGTTCAGTCCGCCAAGGGTAAGTATCAGAGTGGCGGATAAAATTTTTAAAATCATAATTATCCCGTAAGGGGTATGCAGGATGGTTGTGGTTGACTTCACCCTGAAAAGCAGAAGAATAATTCCTGTAACCCCGGCAGTATAAACTGCCCAGGTGGCGATATCCGAGTACCTCTTGATCATCTTTCTGAACAGAGATATGTCAGCCCCTGCCTCATTCAGGAAAAAGAAGGAATAGCAGAACCTTACAAAAAACAGCCCCCCTATCCAGAGTGATATACCGGCGATGTGTGCCATATCCAGGTAAACAAAGGGTCTGTTGAACCCTTCCATCGCCTGATGGCTTGAGAGACTTATGGAGATGATCAGTAGAAGTGATAATATACTGCTGGTCAGGTCTTTCCACCTTGCAGGTTGCTTCATGTTTATGGAGATAGCGGTGATCAGGAGAACGAGAAATGCAGTTCTAAGGATGCCTAATTTCCCGTATGCGGTTTTTAAAAGGAAAATGCGGAATACGGAAAATGTCTCCGAAAGGGGTGTTTCAGTCATTACGGAGGCGTGGAAAAACAGATGAAGCAGGTTCAGAACAAATGTTAGAACCGAGGCGAAAAACACTATCCTGATAGATGCCTCACCATAACAGAGTTTTTTCCCCTCCACGGGGCAGAAATCAACACCGGTGGGCATTGTAACGAACTGTCTTACGAATGAGGCGCCTGCAAGGAAGACGACACCGGTGAGAAACCCCCAGTAGAGGAGAACCATTAAGGCAAAGGATGGACTGAACATTCGTTTATTTTATGCGTTTATTTTATGAAGAACTCAAACTCGTCTTTCTGCATGTGTCCGTCAAGGCTCATACACTTCCACTTCACGGTGTATCTGCCCGGTGGGAGATTATCTTCAAGTTCCACCTCCATTATGGTATCGTCTTCTCTGAAGAGGGTCTTTTTGGAAACCTTATCCCCCTTTTCGTTAAAGACCTCAATCTTTGAAAATGCCGGCTCGAGAGAGCCCACAAATGTCATGGTTATCTTCTGTGGAGGGGTGTCGGTTTTTGTGCCGGGCTCGGGGTTGCATTCAAGCATATACACATGCGCATTTACAAAAGGGGAAAAAACCAGCACAAAAAAGATTGCTGTTGAAATGATAAGAAGTCTCTTCATATTCACCTCCCTCTTTAATTTTAACATATCATGAGTGTAATGAAACATAGAGTTCTGTCAGTGAACATGTCTGCCGTTCATGGGGAGCCCGATCATATAGAAGGTTATGCTTACAGAGATTATGGCAAATGTGGTCATCACGATTGCGGTCTTCAGTACACCGCTTACACCGATCTCAAGGCGCTTTGTGGTCTTATAGAGAAGGAATATAGTTGAGAGAAACCCGACAATTATGGTGAGCATCTGAAGAAGGAATATCCACTCTGCACCGACCGGGGGAAGGGGGTTCCAGTTTATACCTGCGGTATCCATGAGGCCTGCCTTGCCGAGAAACCTTATAGTTGCAGGCACAGCAACTGGTGCCTCTGTAAATAGATGGCTCAGGTTATGGGCAAGGTGGAGCCCTATGCCCAGGGGGATAAAGGAAAAGGCGTACTCCTTTACGAGTTGC
Organism: uncultured Thermodesulfovibrio sp.; assembly: GCA_964391515.1. Taxonomy (GTDB): domain Bacteria; phylum Nitrospirota; class Thermodesulfovibrionia; order Thermodesulfovibrionales; family JdFR-85; genus WFTX01. Next base: position 3,775 of record CAYMML010000115.1, read on the forward strand.
CATGTGGTGTATCTGCCCCCAAGCCACCTGGAGAGCCCGTAGCAGAGGGAGCCGAATATCAGCGATGGAACGGCAATTACCACAAGGTATATAATTGCGGTAAGTAATGTATCAGACTCTACTGAGAGATGGGTGGAGACAAATCCCTTGATGGCTGGAAGTGCCGTGGTCATCGCAAGTGTTTCATACAGTACAAGTCCGAAGAGCATCAGAGATGCTACCGCCTCTACGGGGGAGCGTCGGATGCCGTCCAGGATGTCCCTTCCAAACCCCCTGTATTTAAGGCTGAGATTGCCTGACGGGCAAGAGGGGAGGCACTTCATGCAGTAGTTGCAGTACAGATTGCTGTCCAGATTGTAGGGGTCTTCAAGCATGGGGCATTCACCTGAACATGTTTTTGACTTGTGGTTGGTGCACCTGTCCTGACTCGAGGGTGTTAACTTAAAGGGGGAAACCGTGGAATAAAGCCCTATTACCGCACCAATGGGGCAGAGGTAACGGCAGAAGGTTCTCTTTCTGAAGATTATGCTTCCAAGTATTGCAGCAAAGAGTATTCCCAGTATCAGGAGTGAGGTGGCAAAGGGTTTCTGGTAGAGTGCAAAATGAGCGTAGGCAAAGGTGAGTGCAATGAAACCAATTGTCTGAAACCCCATGTTCTGCATAAAACGGGGAAGTCTTTTATTGAAGGAGACTATCTTCTGTGCCATATCACCAATAAATGCAAAGGGGCAGACCATACACCAGAGCCTTCCTGCGAGTATGAAACTGAAGATTATAAGCGTCCACCAGACCGTCCAGGTGTATATGGTGGCTATGTTCTGTCTGCCGTCCTGGGTGTCGAAGATGCCTGCAAGTATGATGGCGATGAATACCAAGAGTACCGGAATAGTGATTATGTACCGGTAGTATCTTGAACGGAAGAACGCCCTTACCGCTCCGTATCTGAATAAATCGGTATCTCCATGAGGCGGAAGGGGTTTTTCATTGCCGGTTTTTACAAAGAGAAAGGCCATCCCTATGATTCCGAAGAATATTGTCACGAAGTTTATATAAGAGGATAGTTGAAACCGGTTGGATACATCTTTAAAGGTGTGGGCTGCGTAGTGGAAATGGGTATCGTTACGTGTGGCATCGTATCCGGAGGTGTAGTTATCATATTTCGGTGTAACTGTATTCCCGAAGATGTCCACCGAAGGTGGGTTTCCTATTCTCAGGGTGGTTTCGTTGCTTGCCCAGACATCGGCATGCTCCTTGTTGTTTTTTGAGTGGTCGTGGTTCTTGTGGGCATCATCAAGGGTGAATATGCCGTAATGATCAAGTGTGTTACCCACGAGCACGAGCATGTTGTACGCCTTTCCGATCTCAAAGGGTATGTCGTTTTTGTCGGTAGTCCTAAGAGGAAAGGCAAACTCGTAAGTGTAAAGTTCATCCTGTCTATTGGCAGATGCAACTATATCATCGTCGGGGTCCCTTTCAAGGAAGAAGGTCTTGTCCTTCCGCTGGGTGAAAAACCGGTCTGTTACCTCGCCGTCTGACTTCATTAACTTTGCATCCAGATAAGACCAGAGCATGCCAAGGTTAGAATCACCCTTGAACATCAGCCCCACCCAGTAAGGGGTATCGGTCTTGACGGCAAAGTATATGTTTTTATCATCTATCTGTGACCACACCTCCACATGGTAAAAGGGTTTCTTGTGGGGGGTGGAAGGAGAGTGTTTAGAGTATTCACCTATGTAGAAATATCTGTGTGCGGTGTTTTGCCACTCATCTTTCCCTATGACACCGTCTATGTTTATCCTGTTTCCGGTTTTACGGGCGATGAAATTAGTGTTGTCTGATATAAATGGCTCTTTGATGTCGTTAGGGGGTGTGATGTTGTTTATGTCGTATCTTGCAAGCAGTTGTCCCGGGGCGGCGCCACAGCCATTGGCAAGAAATAGTTCACCTGTTCTGGAATCCACATCAAGTATCACATGATCCACGATGAAGTTCACGGGGCCCAAGTGGTATTTCCCATTATACCCGGGCAGAGGATCAACCGACTCAAACTGGTATATGAGTTTTCCATGAACGAGTTCCAGTTTCCTGAACCTGAAACCATTCTTCAGCGATGGGAGGCGTTCCTTTCTGAACCGCTCCACAATCGCCCATGCCTTCTCAGGGCTTACCCTTGCCAGGGATTTTCCAAGAAGCAGATCTCCAAGGGGGTCATAATAGATATAGCCGTTTTTTGCCGGTACCGCCCTGAAGGCATTTGAGGCAGGGTCATCTGAGAGTACCACATTTTCACCACCACATCCAGATGCAACATGGGGTGTCAGGGCTGATAAAATCAGCACGGAAAGGAATAAAGACAGTTTGTATAATAAAGATTTTCTCATCCGGATTTATTGTACACTGAAAATGTGAATAAAATATGAAGAAAGATCAGTTAAGACATTGACTTTTTCCCTGTGAGTGCAGATCGAGTATCCTTATTCCATCGGTGTACTCAATGGTCTTGTAATGGGTAATATTCAGCATCTTCTTGATAATCTCGTCCATCCGGTAGCACTGATCCTTTATAATGCTGATCTCTTCATCGGCCGGTTCCCCCCTCTTTGTACTGTCTGAGAGAAGTTCCGAGTAGCCGATTATTACTGCAAGGGGCTGACGCATCTCGTGAGCCGTTGCTCCTGCCAGTTCGATGAGTGCCTTGAGCCTCACTTCTTCTAACTCCGTATTAATTCCCCTGCTTATCTTTTTTGAGAGTTTCCAGAGAGTGAA
>CAYMML010000116.1:0-6001 GCA_964391515.1 uncultured Thermodesulfovibrio sp.
ACCCTTTCGTTTAAAAACCCCGACCTTCTGGATTATGCAAAAACAGGGATACTTACCGCCTCTTTCCTCTCAGGTGTCATTGGCACAGTCCTGTTGCTATTCGTTACCAGACAAAGGCATGAATCTCAATAAAGATACCCTGAGGCATTATTGCCGTGTATCTTCAACATGTTGGAAAGATGCTTTTTATTACATTCTTTAGGCTTACCCCCTTGCAAGACCATGGGAAATCCGCCCGCTTTGATATTAAAAATCTTAATAAGTCTTTAAAACCGTTGAAAACCGGTATATTTAATTGTTACTTTATTGGACAAATAAAAGGGGGGTGGTGAAAAACCGTAACATGCCACCTGCCCTTTTTTCTCTATACTCTTGGAGGCATCTTGGAAGAGAAGATAAGGGAGATAGTCAGGAGATACAGGGAGAATGAGGGTAGCGTGATCTCCATACTTCAGGATGTGGAGAGCAGTTTCGGCTACATCCCTGAGGAGGTTGTTTACAGGATATCCGAAGAATTAGATATCCCGCCTGCACGGTTTTACGGGGTTGCCACTTTCTATGCACAGTTCCACCTGAAGCCAAGGGGCAAGAATATAATCACCGCCTGCTGTGGCACCGCATGCCATGTGAAGGGTTCAGAGCGGTTGATCTCAGGGCTTGAAAAGGAACTTCAACTCCCAAAAGGTGAGGACACCACCGAGGACAGAAAGTTCACTCTCGAGAAGGTAAACTGTGTGGGTGCCTGCAGTATCGCCCCCGTTGTGATAATAAACAACGAGGTTCACGGCAAGATGACCGCCGATAAACTCGTCAAGGAGATAAAGAAACTAAAGTAATATGGCACGCCCCGTTACGATAAGTGTCTGCATGGGCACCGGAGGGCTTGCCGCCGGTGGCCGTGAGGTGATGGAGGCATTTCAGAGGGAGACCCAAGAGAAGGGGGTTTCTGCTGAGGTCAAGGAGCACTGCTCAATCCATAAGGTGGGCTGCAGGGGGTTCTGCGCAAGGGATGTCCTTGTGGATGTGGAGATAGACGGTGAAAAGACCACCTATGAGTTTATAAAGCCCGACATGGTGCCAAGGATTGTTGAAGAACACCTCATAGGCGGCAACCCCGTTGAGGACTGGGTCGTAAAAGAGGATTACCACAACTTTCATGAAAAACAGATAAAGGTCGTCCTGGCAGACTGCGGTGTGGTAGACCCTGAGGATATTGATTCTTACATCCAGCGACAGGGGTATGAGGCACTTCAGAAGGCACTAACACAGATGAGCCCCGAACAGGTGATAAATACGGTGGAGGCATCAGGGCTTCGGGGGCGCGGTGGTGCAGGATTCCCAACAGGCGTAAAGTGGGACTTTGCACGGAAGGCTCCCGGGGAGACCAAATACATCATCTGTAATGCCGATGAGGGAGACCCGGGTGCCTTTATGGATAGATCAATCATTGAGGGAAACCCCCATGCCGTAATAGAGGGTATGGCAATAGGGGCTTATGCAATCGGTGCAAGAAAGGGATATGTATACATCAGGGCGGAATACCCTCTTGCCGTTGAACGGTTGAGAAACGCCCTTAAAGAGGCAAGGGATAAGGGGTTTCTTGGTGAGAACATTTTAGGAACTGGATTTTCTTTTGATATTAAGATAAAATTAGGTGCAGGTGCCTTTGTCTGCGGTGAGGAGACGGCACTAATAGCCTCCATTGAGGGGCAGCGGGGTATGCCGAGGGCAAAGCCGCCGTTTCCAGCCCAGAAGGGGCTCTGGAAGAAGCCCACAGTGATAAACAATGTGGAGACGCTTGCCAATGTACCGCCAATAATCAGAAACGGTGCCCTCTGGTTTGCGAGGTATGGAACCGAAAAGAGCAAGGGCACAAAGGTGTTTGCCCTTACGGGTAAGGTGAGAAACACCGGCCTCATTGAAGTCCCCATGGGTATCAGCCTGAAGGAGATAATTTACGACATTGGAGGTGGGATAGAAGAGGACAGGAAATTAAAGGCGGTTCAGACCGGAGGCCCTTCAGGCGGATGCATTCCTGCCCACATGGTGGATATATCGGTTGATTACGAGTCGCTTGCCTCTGTGGGCTCCATCGTTGGCTCAGGCGGTATGGTCGTAATGGATGAAACTGACTGTATGGTGAATATCGCTAAGTACTTCCTTGAGTTTACTCAGGCGGAGTCTTGTGGCAAGTGCGTACCCTGCCGGATCGGGACAAAGCGGCTCCTTGAGATACTCACGAGAATCACCGAAGGTAGAGGACGACCGGGTGATATAGAACTACTGGAGAGGTTGAGCAGGGATGTGAAGGCGGCATCTCTCTGCGGGCTTGGACAGACGGCACCAAACCCGGTGCTCAGCACGCTCAAGTATTTCAGAGATGAGTATGAGGCACACATACATGACAAAAAGTGCCCTGCCGGAGTCTGCAAAAATCTTCTTTCCTATACCATCCTGGAGGAGTTCTGTAAAGGCTGCACCATGTGTGCCCGTGTTTGCCCTGCCGGTGCAATAGTGGGTGAAAAGAAGCAGCCACACCGTATAGTGCAGGAGATCTGCATAAAGTGTGGCGCCTGCTTTGAGACCTGTAAGTTCAAGGCGGTAAAGAAAGGGTAGGAGGTTATATGGTGTTTACCATTACTATAGACGGAAAATACCTGGAGGTTCCCCCGGATTACACCATCCTTCAGGCCGCTCGTGAAAACGGTATATACATCCCCACGCTGTGCGATGACCCGAGGCTTGAGCCATACGGTGGATGCAGGCTCTGCCTGGTTCAGATAAAGGGGATGCCAAAGCCTGTTACCGCATGCACCACGCCCGTCTCCGACGGGATGGATGTGGTTACCACGAACGACGAGATAGAAGGCATAAGAAAGACCATAGTTGAACTCCTCCTGAGTGACCATCCAAACGACTGTATGGTCTGTGAGAAGGCGGGGGATTGCACGCTCCAGGAACTTGCCTACTTCTACAACCTCCGTGAAAACCGGTTCTGGGGTGCAAGGAGGCAGTATAACAGGGAAGACATGAACCCCTTTATAGCCCGTGATATGGAAAAGTGCGTACTCTGTGGAAAGTGCGTGAGAGTATGTAACGAGATTCAGGGCGTGGGGGCAATAGACATAAGCAAGAGGGGGTTTGAGGCAAAGGTCACACCCCCCTTTGAAAAGGATCTTGACTGTGAGTTCTGCGGGCAGTGCGTGAGCGTCTGCCCCACTGGAGCGCTGGTGGGTAAGCAGTCCCTTGGCAGGGGGAGGCAGAAGGATATTAAACGGGTTGACACCGTCTGCCCTTACTGTGGGTGTGGATGCAATATCACGCTCCATACGAGTAGAAACGAGATAATCAGGGTCACCTCTCCTGAAAACTCCCTGAATGAGGGGTGGCTCTGTGTAAAGGGGCGGTTTGGGTTCAGGTTTGTAAACAGTTCAGACAGGCTGAAAAAACCCCTGATAAAGAGAAATGGCACATTTGAGGAGGTCTCATGGGAGGTCGCCCTTGCCCATGCAGCAGAGAAACTCAAGGAGATAAAGACCGCCTATGGTGCTGATGCCATCGGCGGGCTAAGTTCTGCCCGTTGCACCAATGAGGAAAACTATCTCTTTCAGAAACTCATGAGGGCAGCCATAGGCACCAACAATGTTGACCACTGTGCCCGGTACTGACACTCTGCAACGGTGGCCGGTCTGGCCACAGTGTTCGGCTCGGGAGCCATGACAAACTCCATCAGGGAGATTGAAGATAACGACCTCCTCTTCGTAATCGGCTCTAACACAAAGGAGAACCACCCCATCGTATCGCTGAGGATGATAAAGGCGGTAAGAAAAGGGGCAAAACTCATCATTGCCGACCCAAGGAGGGTGCCACTTGTGAAGTTTGCCCACCTCTGGCTACAGCACCGCCCTGGAACGGATGTGGCACTTCTCAACAGCATGATGCATGTGATCCTTAAGGAAGACATGATAGACCGTGAGTTCATCGTGGAACGCACCGAAGGGTTTGAGGAGGAGTTTATTGAAAACATAAACGAGTACACCCCGGAGGTGGGTGAGAAGATAACAGGTGTACCGAAGGAAAAGATTATAGAGGCTGCAAGGCTCTACGGCAGTGCAGAGAAGGCCGGTATCTATTACACCATGGGTATCACCCAGCACAGCCACGGCTCTGACAATGTCTTCAGCATTGCAAACCTCGCCCTCATGACCGGTAATCTCGGCAAGGAATCCGCAGGGGTAAACCCCCTGAGAGGTCAGAACAATGTACAGGGCTCAACAGACATGGGCTGCAGCCCCGATAGTTTTCCCGGCTACCAGAAGGTTCACCTCCCACTTGTGCGTGAGAAGTTTGAGAAACTCTGGGGCGTAAGCCTTTCATCAAAGCCCGGCCTGACCGCAACGGAGATGGTATTTGAGGCAGAGGCGGGGAAACTGAAGGCCCTCTACATCATGGGGGAAAACCCGGTGCTCAGCGATCCAGATGTAAACCACACCATGCATGCCCTGAAGAACCTGGAATTTTTGATCGTTCAGGACATCTTTCTAACAGAAACCGCAGAACTTGCAGACATAGTGCTCCCTGCGGCAAGTTTTGCCGAGAAGGACGGCACATTTACAAACACCGAACGCCGGGTTCAGCGGGTGCGTAAGGCGGTTGACCCTCCAGGCGATGCACGGGATGATGCCTGGATAATCATGGAACTCTCACGGAGGCTTGGCTACGAGATGAACTACTCCCACGCATCTGAGGTGTTTCGTGAGATAGGACAGGCCTGGCCTGCGATGGCAGGTATGAGTTACTCAAGGCTCGATCTCGTGGGTGGTTTACAGTGGCCGTGCCCCACATCCGACCACCCGGGAACAGAGTACCTCTTCAAGGGTGGGTTCCCAAGGGGCAAGGGAAGGTTTACCGTTGTCAAATACCGGCCATCGGTGGAGCAGCCCGACGATGACTACCCGTTTATCCTGACCACCGGAAGGCAACTCTTTCAGTACCATACAGGGACGATGACAAGGAGGATAGATCCAATAAACAAGGTCTCCCCGGAGCCATATATGGAGATAAACCCTGATGACGCAATGAACCTTGGTATTACTGATGGTGAAATGGTTGAGGTCTCATCAAAAAGGGGTGCCATCAAACTTAAGGCGAAGGTCTCTGACCGGCCTGAGAGGGGGGTGGTGTTTATCCCGTTTCACTACCGCGAGGCTGCGGCAAATGTGCTTACCAACAGCCTCTCCGTAGACCCGCTTTGTAAAATCCCTGAACTGAAGGTATCGGCAGTAAAGATCACTCCCCTTGGCGGGGCGGTTAAATAGATATAAAAAAGTTATAGACTTATAATAATCCTTTATGTTATCTTATCCCTGCCTGTTTTTCAACCCTCTCTTTTTAAAGGGTGAAAGAATGGAGCAGGCGGGGAGATGGGAGGTTTAAAATGGTTGATCCGAAGGAACTGAAGGGACAGATCCTCTTTCAGGATCTGGACGATGAGGAACTCAGGGTGGTGGCCGAAAAGATAGACCTTGAGTCTTTCCCCATGGCAAAACTCATCTTTATGGAGGGGGAGCCCACAAGGGGTATTTATCTCATCAAGAAGGGGAAGGTAGAGATCTCAAAGAGCACGCCTGATGGCTGGAAACAGACGCTTGCCGTTTTTAACGAAAACCACTTTTTCGGGGAACTATCCCTTATTGAAGACAAGAAAGACCATGGTGCCATAGCCACCACGATTGACGATACCGATCTTTTTATATTCAAGAAGGAAGACTTCAAGTCTCTCGAAAAGACCCACCCCCAGATCATGTACAAGATAATGAAGACCATCGCCAGGGTAGCAAGCAGAAACGTCCATGCCATGAACGAAAAACTGGTGAAGTTGTTGATAAGTTATTAAGGGATACTGAGTAAAGTAATTAAGTAATTGGGTAATTAAGTAATTAAGTAACTGGGTAATTGAGTAATTGAGTAACTGAAAGTATGGAACTTGAAGATTTGGAGG
>CAYMML010000116.1:6011-6528 GCA_964391515.1 uncultured Thermodesulfovibrio sp.
TTGTTGATAAGTTATTAGTGTATTAGTGTATTAGTGTATTGGTGTATTGGTGTATTGGTATAGTGGTGTAGTAGATAGTGGGATTGGACGAGCTTGAGATATATGTTATGGCAAGGCAGTTGAGCAGAGTTTTCTGGAAAGTATATGAAGGAATGGACAATAGTATTAAATACAACATAGGGACACAGGCCCTTAGGTCGATTGATTCAATAGGAGCAAACATTGCTGAAGGATACGGTAGATATCACTATCTTGATTGTATAAGATTTTATTACAATGCCAGAGGGTCACTATGGGAAAGTTTACACTGGATAGAACTCCTATACGAAAGGGGGCTTTTAGAAAAACAGGTTTACACACAACTTACAGATAACCTTAACATACTTGTAAAAAAACTTAACAGCTTTATAAATTCAATAAAAAACAGAAAGGAAAACCTTAAAAATTAAAAGAATACACATACACTATTACACCAATACACAACTATACCAATATACTATTTTACTAATACACCAAC
>CAYMML010000117.1:0-6480 GCA_964391515.1 uncultured Thermodesulfovibrio sp.
AAACCGGATTTAATGCGATTTTATTCGATCATAAAAATAGTTTCGCAGGCAGTAAAAATAGTAACACTGGCAGTTGTTTCACGGTACTTGAGGTATCGCGAAAATCCGGATTTCTCCTGAGTTCTACCTGCCCTGCTCCATCAGGTTTGGTGACATTACTAATGTAGATATTAGTAATTCACGGGGCTACTATAAATCTCATGAGTTTCATAAGCCATCTGTGGCAATATGCCCGCATTGGTATTTAGCAGATAAGAAAAAAACGGTGTTTGCAGATGAAGGAGAGAATTCAGAAGATACTTGCCAATTCCGGTATCTGTTCAAGGCGTAAGGCCGAGGATCTCATACGGGAGGGCAGGGTTATGGTAAACGGCAGGGTCGCCGAAATCGGGATGAAGGCCGACCTTGAGACTGACTATATCCGTATAGACGGAAAACTCGTGCTTCGGCCTGAACCAAGGAAATATATTATCATGAACAAGCCACGTGGGGTTATAACAGCGCTTTCAGACCCTGAGGGTCGCCCCACGGTTAAAGACCTCCTTAAGGGGCTGCGGGTAAGGGTATATCCGGTAGGGAGGCTTGATTTCAACTCTGAGGGGCTTTTGCTCCTTACCAATGACGGTGACCTTGCAAACCGCATTATCCACCCAAGGCACAAGGTGCCTAAAAAGTATCTGGTCAAGGTGAAGGGGCGGATAAGTGATGAAGACATCTGGAGGCTCAGAAAGGGGGTTATGCTCGAGGACGGGATGACACTTCCTGCAAAGGTGAGGAGGGTAAGAATGCCCAGGTCGGTAAACAACTCGTGGATTGAGATCACCATAAGGGAGGGCAAGAAGCGCCAGATCAGGCGGATGCTCGAAAAGATCGGTCATCCCGTGCTGAAACTGAAGAGGACGGCAATTAATGGGCTGAAACTCAGCGGCCTTCTGCCCGGACAGTGGCGGGAACTGAGCCCGGAGGAGGTAAAAAGATTGAAAGAACATGTTAAAATAACTGTCTGAATTTTTGATGAGGAGGAGATCTGAGCATGTATAGAGATGCTGGTTGTGGAGAGGTAACAGAGTCTGATATCGGTAGAAGGATAACACTTTCCGGGTGGGTCTTCCGGTGGCGGGATCATGGAGGACTTGTCTTTATTGATCTTCGTGACCGTTCGGGTGTGATTCAGGTAGTGTTCAGCCCTGATGTATCGAAAGAGGCTCATGAGACTGCTCACACACTCCGTTCAGAGTGTGTGATAAGGGTTCAGGGTGAGGTGAGGAGGAGACCGCCTGAGACCGAAAACCCCGATCTGAAGACAGGGATGATTGAGGTCTATGTTGAAGAGGTGGATGTGCTCTCAAGGGCTGATGTGCTTCCGTTTAACATAGATGAGCCCAGAGAGATATCTGAGCACCTCCGGCTTAAGTACCGGTACCTTGATATGAGAAGACCCGAGATGATGAGAAATATCATCATCAGGCATCGGGTTACCAAAAAGATAAGGGATTTTCTTGACAGCAAGGGGTTTCTTGAGATAGAGACACCCATGCTGACCAAATCCACCCCTGAAGGTGCAAGGGACTATCTGGTTCCAAGCCGGGTAAACCCCGGGAGGTTTTATGCACTGCCCCAGTCACCGCAACTTTTTAAACAGATACTCATGTGTGCCGGTATGGAAAGATACTTTCAGATAGTGAAATGCTTTCGTGACGAAGACCTGAGGGCAGACCGGCAACCGGAATTTACACAGGTAGACATGGAGATGTCCTTTGTTGATAGAGACGATGTGATCAGCCTTGTGGAGGAGATGATTGCAACCCTCTTTGGAGAGATACTCGGGGTGGAACTCTCTCTCCCCTTTGAGAGGCTATCCTACCAGGAGGCAATGGAGCGGTTTGGCACCGATAAGCCCGATCTGAGAATAGACCTGGAACTTGTTGAGATGGAAGACCTTGCCAGGCAGGGCTCATTTAAGGTGTTCCTAAACGCACTTGAATCAGGAGGTAGAGTGAAAGGGCTTTGCGGAAAGGGGCTTGCAGGAATCTCTCGAAAGGAGATCGATCTCCTTACCGAGGAGGCCCAGTCCTACGGTGCAGGTGGGCTTGCCTGGATAAAGGTAAAGGATGAGTTTGAATCGCCTATTGCGAAGTTCTTTCCCCCTGGTGTTCTGAAGGAGATGGCTGAGAGGCTCGGGGCGGAAAACGGTGATATGATGCTCTTTGTTGCCGATACCGAGGAGACCACCCTTGATGTGCTTGGAAGGCTCCGGCTCTCCATTGCCAGGAGACAGAACCTCATAAAGGATGGGTTTCGGTTCTGCTGGGTGGTGGACTACCCACTCCTTGAGTGGGACGAGGAGGAAGGCAGGTTTCAGGCAATGCACCATCCCTTTACCTCGCCCACCGATGAGGACATTGAGAGGATGCTTGCCGAATCGGTCACTGACAGAGAGGGGCTTTCCTCCCTCCGTGCCCGTGCCTATGATATAGTCCTGAACGGGTTTGAGATCGGCGGCGGAAGCATCAGGATACACCGTCCTGATGTCCAGAAAAAGATGTTCCAACTCTTGGGTATTGGGGATGAGGAGGCGGAGGCAAAGTTCGGGTTCCTGATTGATGCCCTCCGTTATGGTGCACCCCCGCATGGCGGTATCGCCCTGGGTCTTGACAGGCTCGTGATGTTGATGGTGGGGGCGGAATCCATCAGGGATGTGATAGCCTTCCCTAAAACACAGAAGGCGGTCTGTCTGCTCAGTAATGCCCCTTCAGAGGTGGATTCAAGGCAACTTCGTGAACTGCACATAAAGACCGACCTGCCTGAGGAGGAATAGTACGCCGCTTGCCAGGTTGTCGGTTTAAAAAACAGACCGATGGTTCAGACTTTTACCCCAATGGGTACTTTGATAACAATCTGTCTGAGCGATTTCACACGGAGTGAGACCTACAAAGAGACGAGGAAATCTTTGTCCTCTGCATGCTCTGCCTTTGCTTTGGTTGTTTTTTAAAACATTTAGGTTTATGCAGTCTCCTTTGAGAAAGGATCAGAGGTGTTTCAGGTAAAGAAGGTTCTGGTTGGTATGAGTGGGGGGGTGGACTCCTCCGTAACGGCCTACCTTTTAAAAGAAAGCGGTTACCAGGTGGAGGGGGTTAGTCTCAGGCTCTGGGAGGCAAGGGCAAGGGAGAATCCACGCACATGCTGTTCTATTGAGGCGTTCAATACGGCAGGGCGCTCTGCTGAATTGATAGGCATCAGGCACAGCACCCTGGATGTGCGGGGGCTTTTCATGGAAAGGGTTATAGAGCCTTTTGTGGATGAGTATCTGAAAGGGAGAACACCTAACCCCTGTGTGCTCTGTAACCGGCATGTGAAGTTTCCCGTTCTCCTTGAGGAGGCGAAAAGGCGGGGTGCCGCGTTCGTTGCAACAGGCCATTATGCAAGGATTGAGAGGGGTGCAAGTGGTGAAACTCACCTTTTGAAGGGGGTTGATACGGCGAAGGATCAGTCTTATTTTTTGTATGTATTAAAAAGAGACTGGCTTGAAAAGATTCTTTTCCCCCTGGGAGGCAAGAGGAAGGACGATGTAAGGGAAATTGCCCGTGAACTCTCGCTACCTTCAAAAGACAGACCTGAGAGTGTGGAGATCTGTTTCATTGAGGATGACTATGCCTGCTTTATCAGACAACTCGTCCCGGAGGCGGTAAGGCCAGGTCCTATCATCGGGCCTGAGGGCAAGGAGATTGGGAGGCATGAGGGGATATTCCGGTACACCCTCGGTCAGAGAAGGGGGCTAAATATAGCCTGGGGGGAGCCGCTCTATGTTACGGCTATCGATCCTGAAAATAACACCATCTATGTTGGTTATAGAGATGAGGTCTTCAGGCGGGAGGTCTCAATCTCTGATCTCAATCTTTTAGAACCTCCCACAGAGCGGGTGACCGCAAAGATACGCTCCATGATGGATGCGCAACCGGCCACCCTTGAGGTCAGTGAAGATAAAAGTGTGGCAAGACTCGTCTTTGATGAGCCCCAGTGGGGCCCGGCACCGGGGCAGTCGGCGGTCTTTTATAAAGATGAAAAGGTCCTGGGTGGGGGAGTGATTTTGTAGTGGTTTTTGTTTGAGTGTTATTGTCATGGGGGGAGAGGTGTTTTTGCCGTTAAGGATAACTTTATGCTATCTTTAACCGGATGAGCGTACTTGAGAAGATCATTGAGACAAAGAGAGAACGCCTGAAAGAGAGAAAGAGCCTGATTTCTTTCAGGGATATCAGGGCGATGGCTGCGGATGCTGAACCGCCGCTTGACTTCAGAGCCTCCATAACCCGACCGGATGGCGAACCGCTTAAACTGATTGCTGAACTCAAAAAGGCATCCCCCTCTAAGGGGCTGATACGGCAGGACTTCGATGTGGAATCCCTCTCTTTGATCTATAAAAGGGCTGGGGCGGCAGCACTGAGTGTGCTTACAGAGGAGGACTTCTTTCAGGGAAGCATAGATTTTCTTCCCATTGCCAAAAAGGCGTCAGGGCTGCCGGTTCTAAGAAAGGATTTTATCATTGACGAGTACCAGATATATGAGGCAAGGGCCTACGGTGCCGATGCGGTTCTCCTCATTGGGGCATCACTTGAAAGGGGTCAGATTGAGGAACTCTCGGGGCTTGCCGGTGAACTGGGTCTTGCGGTACTCCATGAGGTTCATAACCATGAGGAACTTGAGGTGGCTATTTCGGCCGGGCAACGGATAATCGGTATAAATAACCGCGACCTTACGACTCTGAAGATAGATCTCAATACGACGAAGAAACTCCTTCCCTATATCCCGGATGGGGTGGTTAGGGTAAGTGAATCGGGCATATCTACCCCTGAGGATGCCATCGAACTGAATGCATTACATTTAGATGCAGTTCTGGTGGGTACGGCACTTATGTCATCAGATGATGTGGGGGCAAAAATCAGGGAGGTTTTCGGGAAAATCTGGTATAATGGATAGCAATCAAAATCTCAAACGGGAGGTATTATGAAAGAGACAAAGATTCTGCTTTCGGAAAGGGATATCCCCAGAAAGTGGTACAACATCATGGCCGACATGCCAAATCTGCCAAAGCCGCCCCTGCATCCCGGCACGAAACAGCCGGTTGGGCCGGATGACCTATCGGCTATATTCCCTATGGCTCTTATAGAGCAGGAGGTCTCACAGGAGCGGTGGATTGATATACCGGAGGAGGTGTTAGATATCTATTCACTCTGGCGGCCAAGCCCCATGTACAGGGCACACAGGCTTGAGGCTGCCCTGGGCACGCCGGCGAAGATATACTATAAATACGAGGGGGTAAGCCCTGCAGGAAGCCACAAACCAAACACATCCGTTCCGCAGGTTTACTACAACAAGATTGCCGGCATAAAGAGGATCGCTACCGAGACTGGTGCAGGCCAGTGGGGTTCTGCCATGGCACTTGCCGGCAGCCTCTTTGGTGTTGATGTTACCGTCTATATGGTGAAGGTCAGTTATAATCAGAAGCCATACCGGAGGGTTGCCATGGAGACCTGGGGGGCAGAGGTACATGCAAGCCCCACAAATCTCACACAGGCAGGGCAGAAGATCCTTGCCGAAGACCCCGATAGCCCCGGAAGCCTGGGGATAGCCATATCAGAGGCGGTGGAGGATGCCGCCACTCACGGTGATACCAACTATGCCCTTGGCTCCGTCCTCAATCATGTGCTGTTACACCAGACGGTAATTGGGCTTGAGGCGAAGAAACAGATGGAGATGGTGGGTGATTATCCCGATGTTATCATAGGCTGTTGCGGAGGCGGAAGTAACCTTGCCGGCATAAGTTTTCCATTTCTGCAGGACAAGATTAACGGTAAGGAACTACGGGTGGTTGCCGTTGAGCCGGCATCATGCCCCACACTTACGAAGGGTGAGTTCAGGTATGACTTCGGCGATACCGTTGGACTTACACCCCTTCTGATGATGTATACCCTTGGGCACGATTTTGTGCCACCGGGTATCCATGCCGGCGGGCTCCGTTATCATGCCGATGCACCTCTTGTTTGCCAACTCTATCATGATGGGTTGATGGAGGCAAAGGCGTATCATCAGACTGCCGTGTTTGAAGCGGCGATGATGTTTGCCCAGTCTGAGGGGATAATCCCTGCCCCTGAGTCATCCCACGCCATTAAGGGTGCAATAGATGAGGCATTGCTTGCTAAGGAGGAGGGTAAGGAAAAGACAATACTCTTCAACCTGAGTGGGCACGGCCTCTTTGACCTCCAGGCATATGCCGACTATCACGACGGTAAACTTACCGACTATGAGTACCCTGAGGAAAAGATTAAGGAGGCACTGGCTAAACTTCCGGTTGTTGAATAACTTTTCACCTGATCAATTAAGAGGGTAGCCCTTACCAACAGGGCTACCCTCTTTGTTTTAGTTATTGCTCCTCTTTAAGAAAGAAGGGGCTTACCCTGCCGCTAACAGATGTAGTAATTGCTT
>CAYMML010000118.1:0-6450 GCA_964391515.1 uncultured Thermodesulfovibrio sp.
TTCAGGCCCCCCACATTCAGCGGGGTAGCCTTTGTCCAGGTATCAGAAGGGGATCACATTTCTGTCCTTAATCTCGCAAATGGGGAACTTGCAAGGATAAAAACCAATATTAACGGAAAGAGCCTCTTACTCAAAAAACCTGAAGACAAACTTTTCATCTTCAGCAATGATGGTAAGGTAAATACTGTAGATATATCTACAGGCGATCAGTCACCTCCAAGAAGGATCACCAGTGCATCCTGTGGTGCATCTATACTCTCTTCCGGTGACATCCTCGTTACCGATAACTCAAAAGGGGTGGTTTTAAGGTACATTCCTTCCGATGGGGAGATATCAAGGCTAATGCCCATCCAGAAAGGTGAGTGTTATATAAGCACAACCCGGCGGGAAGACGGCACTCACATCGTTCTATCAAATGAGAAGGCACAGTCTCTCAGGATTATTCGGCTTGAAGACCTGACTATTATCAAAAAATTAGAAGGTGTTGGAAACTCCATTCACCAGGCTGTCTATGATCCCTCGGGAAGCGGCATCTGGGTCTCTGAAGGAAACGAGTTCAAAAACGGTAAACCCTACGGTGTGGGGTTTGCAAAGACCGAGGCAGCGCCCGGCGGGGTGAATATAATAAACCCGACATCCGGCGCCATGGAAGATCATATTATTGTGGGCGGAAACCTCATTCAGATAATCTTCTCTGAAGACGGAAGATATGCCTACACCATCTCAAGCCAGATGCCTGAATATGACGAAGCAACACTAACTGTTATAGATGTAAACTCAAGACGGGTGATCAAAAACTATGCATTATGCAAGTCATGTCACATCTGGAAGGGTGTGGAACTGCCCGAAGGGAAGGCGTTTGTCTCATCCTTTGCGATAGACGAAGGCGGAAAGCCCGATGAGGTCTCTAAAGTGGTGGAAGAGCCCTTTTTCAGCAGTCAGAAGACCGGTGACAGCATAATAAACCCCAAAACCGTGGACTAACTAACGCTCCCCTGACCTGATCGCATGGTAGGGCTCCATCCTGGATGCCCTCACGGCAGGATAGAGTCCGGAGCAGAGCCCTACCAGTAGTGATGTAACAAGCGTCAGTCCAAACACAGTTACAATCACACGGGGTGATGGCCAGATGTAGAGAAGGTTCAGGGCTGCCATTATCTGGTTTTTGAACAGAAACACCAGGCTCCCACCAAAGAGTATTCCAAACACACCCCCTATCAAGGCAAGCAACAGTGATTCTAAAATCACAATCCTGAACACATCAGACTGTCTTGCCCCTACAGCCCGCATAAGCCCGATCTCTCTCTGCCGCTCTGTCACACTCATGCTGAAGACCACACTCAGTATGACAATCCCCATAAAAAGGAGGATGGCAATGGGAAGCATAAAGGCATTGAGCATGGAGGAGAGGTGCCTCTTAACAGATATGGTAGCCTCGCGCACATTTATCACCCCTACCCCTTTAAATCTACTCTCTATCTTTTTGGTAAGAGATTGGATATCCACATCGTCTTTTGCCTTAACAAATATTGCAGAAATCCCCTCCGGGTCTATCTCCTCGATGCTCACCCTCTTTTCCTTGTCAGAGGCAAAGAGGTGCGAGAAAGACTCGTCCAGTATCTCCTGTCTTGTGGGGATCCGGTGAGCCTCTTCCCGTTTCTTCAACTCCCTTAGCAGGCGTCTTGCCCCATCAATAGGTATAAATGCCGAGTTGTCAAAGTACCCAAGACCAGTTGGCTCAAGGCTTGCCACCACATTGAGTTTCCTTCCAAAGAGATCAATATGCTGCCCCGGATAATACTTCACCAGTTTTCCCACTACCAGATCATAGAGCCCCTGTTTACCCCTC
This sequence comes from uncultured Thermodesulfovibrio sp., assembly GCA_964391515.1. Taxonomy (GTDB): domain Bacteria; phylum Nitrospirota; class Thermodesulfovibrionia; order Thermodesulfovibrionales; family JdFR-85; genus WFTX01. Next base: position 1,850 of record CAYMML010000118.1, read on the forward strand.
AGGGAGTACTGTATCCAGGGCTTCACGGTAAAGTCAGTCTCAGGGTCATAGGCAATTATCAGTATACTCTCTACGGTGCAGCATACCTTGTAGGAAAAGGGCTGAACATAGAGTTGAGGGGATGCCTTCTCAATCTCTGGAAACTCCCTGATCTTTCCAAGAATATCCTTGCCAAGATAAAAAATTGTGGGGCCACCGCTCAGGAGCACCGCCTGTGCCGCCTTCTTGTCCTTCTCAGGTACCACCATCAGGTCAGCCCCGAGCCTTCCCGCCCCCACCTCGAGGGTGTTCTCAATGCTCTTTGAAAGCAGTATGTCGGCAAAGAATGCACCAATCACAATCGTTAGCGCAACCACCAGTGTGACAGTCCTGAACAGCCTCCTGCCCAGATTGGCAGAGGATACCCGAAATGGTGTCATCAGAGACACCTTTTTCTTCCTTTTTATAAAAAGTGGCGAAAGTGAAAACGCAAGTGTAACGACTGAAAGGATTATGAGGGTCTCGCGAATGTGGGCATGCGATCTTATGGAATAAGTCTGCCCGAGCACGAGCACCATATCTTCCGGGTGCAGGTAGTAACTGAATGGTCTGAGTATAAAAGCCTGAACCAGACCAAGCAGCCCGCCAAGTGCCCCCAGATAGACAAACCGTTTATATCTGAGCGATAAGATTCCGAGAACTGCCAGAAAAATCCCGATATACACCTCAGGGTGGTACCTGAGAAAACATTCAGAGAGGAGAAGGGCACCGGTTCCACCCTTTACATAACCAAGGGGAAGGACAAAATGCGGAACAAGGACAAAAAGAATGCCACAAACGGTAATAATAATTGAAACTATCATTGGCTATATTTTACCATATAACTGTTTTCCCATTTAACCACCGGGGGCACCCTTTCACAACTATCGCATCTCTCTATATGATGGGAAACAGAAGAACACCGTAACATAAATTATTAAGTGGAAACAGTACAGAGTTTTTCGTACAAAGTGTGATAACGATAACAACTATATAAAAAATGGAAGAAAAACCACTATTTAGTAATAAAACCGGTGCCTTTAGCCTCTTGATTGTACTATCAATCTGGACTATCTTCATATTTAATGGGGTCTTCTCGCTTCCCCTGATGCCTCCTGATGAGCCAAAGTATGCATCCGCTGCCGAAGAGATGCTGAAAACTGGCGACTTCATAACCCCCAGATTCAACTGCCATGTAAGGTTCGACAAGCCCCCCATGATCTACTGGATGATAGCCCTCTCTTACAAGATTTTCGGTGTTTCCGACTGGGCGGCAAGACTTCCCTCCATCCTTGCCGCCCTTGGTGTAATCCTGATCACTTACAGGTTTTCAAAAGAGATGTGGGACGGCACAGTGGCGGTAATATCCTCATCGGTATTCAGCAGTATTCTGCATGTATGGGTCATGAGCCGTGCCGTGGCACCTGAGATGGTACTGGTATTTTTTGAAACCCTTTCGATATATCTCCTCTGGAAGGGATTGAACTTTAAAAGCAGAAAACATATCATCCTGGCATATATCCCGATGGCACTTGGATTCCTTACCAAGGGCCCCCTTGGGGTTATCGTTCCTGCTATGGTATGCGGTCTGTTTTTCCTATACAGAGATGGGTTCAGGAACACCGTGAAGGGGCTGTTCACTCCCACTGGCATACTGCTTTTTTGCATTATCGGTCTTCCCTGGTATGTTGCGATGATCAAGATACACGGCTACAGATACTTTGAGGAGTTCTTTTTGTATCACAACCTCTACAGGTTTACCGGCAGGGCAAGGCAGCACCCATTTGCATTTTATTATTACATCCCTATCTTTCTTGGCTCACTTTACATATGGCTCCCCTTCTCTGCCGGTGTCTTCAGGGTGATAAAAGAGGGCTTCAGAGAAAGGTCTTCAGAGTTATTCCTCTTTGTCTGGATGGTGTCGGTTCTCATCTTTTTCAGCGTATCGGCAAACAAACTGCACAATTACATACTCATAGCCTATCCCCCTATCTCTATACTAACAGCAATTTCAATAAATAGAAGACTCCCTTCTACAAACCTGATCCGATCCGGCTTTGTCATTATGGCAATCTTTGAACTGGCAGCAATCGTGGTGAGCCCTTTTATACAAAAAGAGATTCATCCCTTTATACCCCTTGGAGGTTTGATTACACTTGTACTTACCATACTCATAACGATAAATGCAGGAAGTAGAGAGAAACTCTTCCCTCTCATTATGATAAAGGCATTATCACTGCTACTGATTGTAAACTTCTACATGTCTGCGTTTGAACTTAAGGTAAGGCCAGGCGAGTTCTATGTAATGCTTGAGTCAATATACGATCCTGACAAAACGCCGGTATTCTTTTATAAGAAAGAAAGGGAGGATCTGGTATTTTATGCGCACCGTTGTATTTCTGTTCTTAAAAACCCGGATGAGGTAAGAAAAAAACTCGATAATAGCAAGGAGATACTCCTGTATGTCAGAACCAGTGATATGGATAGTCTGAGGGGGTTCAATATACAGGAGAGGATTCCCTTTGATGATATAAGCGGCAGAAAAGGTTTTATACTGGAGATTGAGCGCAACAAAAAATCGGTTAATGAATAATGGATCATCACCGACAACCAGCACTTTGCCACACCACCCTAAACATCATAAATGTTTTTTCAGTATCTCTAACAGTTGCTCTTTTGTAAAAGGCTTGACGAGGTAATCATCTGCCTTATAAGCCTTCATGGTATCAAACTTATACTTCAAGGACTTGTACACAGCCGACATGATTATCACCTTTGGCTTTCTGGGGATATCGTCGCTCTCTTTTATCTTCTTACAGAGTTCAAAGCCGTGAATCTGCGGGATAAGACCATCAATCAGGGCAAGATCTACTTTATTTTCACGAATAATCTCAAGTGCATCATCACCACGCCTTGCGGTGATCACCTCATAGTCTGTATCCTTTAAAAATGTATTGATAAGGTTAAGCATGTCCCTGTCATCATCCACCACCAGAATCCTCTTTGAGGTCTCACTCATACCGCACCTCCACCCTTTCGAGATAATCTTGAAGTTCGGCAGTCTGCCTCTTTATCTCCTCTGCGTCGCTCCTCTTTGCGGCCTCCTCTATGGCAGCGCCTATCTCGGTTATCCTGTCAAACCCGTAGCCTCCACCTGAGCCCTTCATACTGTGCCCAAGAATCCTTATCGACTCAAAATCTGACTTCTCAAGCAACCTTCCTATCTCTTCAATATCGGCCTTCCTGTTTTCTAAAAATCCTGGAACGATATCCTCCAGGTCCTCGTCAATAACGACTACGATCTTCTCTGACATCACCCTTCCTCCTTATTTTTAGTAATGTCTATAATCTCAAAAGCGTTTCTTCCACCCCTTTTTGCCATGTAAAGTGCCTCATCGGCATACCTGATAATCTCCCCCGGGGTCATATTCATGTCAGGGATGGCGGTAACTATGCCTGCACTGATAGTCACCACACCATAGGGTGAGCCCTCGTGAGGGATATTCAATTGGCCAAGTGACTTCTTTATCTCCGATACTATCTTTGATGCACCTTCAGATGAAGTGCCTGCAAGGATGCAGGCAAACTCCTCTCCACCGTATCGGGCAGGCAGGTCTCCAGGTCTTTTCAGCAGTGTCTTTAAAACACCTGCTATCCTCTTCAGGCAGTCATCACCTTTCTGATGCCCATAGGTGTCGTTAAAGAGTTTAAAGTAATCCACATCTATCATCACAAGAGAAATTGGCTGCCTTGACCTTACCGCCCTTTTGAGTTCCTGTGAAAGTGTCTCGTCAAAGGTTCTCCTGTTTGCCACTCCGGTAAGCCCATCCACCGAGGAAAGTCTCCTCAACTGTGCGTTGGCCTTTTCGAGTTTCCTTGTCATCTCCTCCAGTTCTCTTTCCCGTGCCTTTCTCTTATCCATCTCGCATTTCAACTTGAGGGCTGAACGAACCCGTGCCAGGAGTTCAACCTTATCAAATGGCTTTGTCACATAATCCAGTGCCCCTACAGAAAAGGCACGTTGAAGATGCTCCCGGTCATCCTTTGCAGTTACCATGATTATGGGTATATCAAGCATTTCCTTGTTCTCGTTTATCCTCCTACATGCCTCTATCCCATCAATCCCCGGCATCATCACATCCATTAGGATAAGATCAACATCACATTCTTCCATGACCTTAAACGCCTCATCGGCAGAGCCACACAGGATCACATCACTGTAGTCCGCCTTGTTCAGTATAGTCTTCATCAAGAGTCTCATATCCTCTGAATCATCGACAACAAGGATGCTCATCTCTTTGCATACTCCCCTATTGCCTCAAGGAGTCTTGCCTTTTTGATGGGTTTTGTAAGATGGGCATCACAGCCAGCCTGGATACTCTTTTCTTCCTCCTCCTTGAGGGCATGTGCTGTAAGTGCAACGATTGGGGTGGGCTCAAGGTTGTTTTCTTTTTCCCATTTCCTTATCTCCCTGGTTGCGGTGTAGCCATCCATTACAGGCATCTGCACATCCATGAACACAAGGTCGTACCTGCCTGCCTTGAACTTTTCAACCGCCTCCTTACCGTTTTCCGCTATATCCA
>CAYMML010000119.1:0-6442 GCA_964391515.1 uncultured Thermodesulfovibrio sp.
GAGGCGAGGCTGTAACTGTGGTTTATTTTTGAAGGTTTGAATAAGTCCTGGAAAATCACACGAAACTTTTCAAAAAAACCAACCAAAAAGGACATAGTACAAAACCAGCATAAATACCCTTTAGCAATTTCTTCCACCTCACCTTCAGAAAATAGCATTTCAGAAGCCTTCAGAAAAACACATTTGCTTTTTGAATATCCAGATCAATTAGCCACAAAGTCAGATTTATGAACGGCCAAGTTGCATTTTCTGTGAAAGGTATTATAAATTATTAACGCTTTTTTATCAGAGTTTTAAAAGTGTGGGTACAGGTGGGTAAATGGAAGAAAAGACCGTCCTGATCGTGGACGACAACGAAACGGTTCTTCTTGCACTTGAATTTAACCTGAAGAGTGCAGGATACCGTGTCCTCAAGGCCTCTGATGGTAAAGAGGCTCTCTCCGTTGCACTTAAAGACCATCCTGATATTATAGTCTCGGATATAGCCATGCCGGAAATGGACGGCATCGAACTCTGCCGTGAACTCAGAAGCAGGGATGAGTTTGCCGAAGTCCCCTTTATCTTCCTTACCGCCCACGGCGAACCGGAAGAGCGTGTAAAGGGTCTGAAAAGCGGGGCAGACGACTATGTGATTAAACCCTTCGATATAGAAGAACTCATCACCCGTATCGATATCCTTTATGAAAAGGTTAAGAAAAGGATTGTTTCAGGTGACCTGGCAGGCAAGATAGATGAAATATCCATCCCGGACATCCTCCAGATGCTTGAGCAGACCGGTAAAGAGGGCAAGGTTATCATAAAATCAGGCGGGAAGGATGGGGCTATTTTCATAAAACAGGGGATAGTGACAGAATGTGTATTTGGCGCACTGAGAGGGGAGGATGCCTTCGTGGAACTGATGAAGTGTAACGAGGGGACATTTGCCTTCAAGCCCCAGTCTGTGCCAGATACAGAAACGGCAAGGCCGGTTGGTTTTCTGGTCATGGAATCTGCCAGGTTGCTGGATGAGTTTGGGGCATTGTCTTCATACATCCCAGAAAATTCTGATACACTGTCTCTGGTCTCCACCCCTGAGGCTGAAAGTCCTGAAATGGACAGGATACTCCGGATTCTTGAAAAGGGAAGCGTAACAACCGGCGAGGTTGCCTCACTTTCAGGATTGTCCCGGATCAGAACCCTGGTAACAATCGGCAAACTTAATAGAGAAGGTGCATTAAAGGTTGTAAAGAGTGTTGAACAGACAGAAAAACCGTCAGAGCCTACCGTTAGCAAAACACCTCAACTACAGATAAAGCCGCTCAAACTCCTGTTTCTGTTTTGTAATGAAAAGGCTGCCACAGAATCGGTAAACTCCATACTTTCTGCCTTCAACCAGAAGCAGATCAAGGGGATAAAGGCTGGTGTGGCAGATTTTATAAGGGCACAGATTCTTGACCATCCTGTACATATCTTCACCCTTCAGGGGAAGAGGGGGTTTGAGTTCCTTTACGAACCCCTGCTTCCCACATCGGATGCCGCTCTGTATCTGATAAATTGTGCGGATGACTACGAGGAATACAAATATTTCCTGAAAAAACTCGACCCTGCAAGGGGAAAGCCCTGTTTCCCTGTAACTCTCACCAGCCCGCCTGTCCATGAGGAGAGGATATGGCCTGTTGGGAGCAGTGAGCAGGTGAAGGAACTTTTTCTTACATTATACAGCAGTATATGATCCTTCAGGGATTATGCTGAGGGGAAATTTTCCCCTGAATTAAAGAATAGAGGAGGTTATAGATGAAGCGAGATCCGATCAAATGTGCGCTCTGGGGGATGCTTGTTGGCAATATAGAAAACATGGGTATCCTCCCTGCCATTCAGGGTGGTGAGGCGATTGCAAGATGTCTTGAGGGAGATGATGTTCTCGAGAAACTCTCCCAGATAGACGGCGAAAACAACTACGAGATAACCGAAAAGGACGGGCTCCGGTATGTAATCCTGAAGGCGTGTCCATTCACCCCCATATACAAAGACATCCCAGAATGGGGGGAAAGGGCAATGAAACTGGTGGAGGCATACAACAAAAAGCCTGATGGTGGGGGAGCACTTCACCCTCTCTGCCTTGTGCACAAAGGCATCAGAAATGCCATGAACGCAGGCATCATAAGCATCGCCTGCAGGAGTGGCTCAACCGGAAAGATCGAGGTGGCTGAAAAGGCTGCAGAAAAGGCTGGACTTACACCTGATCAGGCAAGGGAGATGGTGGAGGGCAAGGCATGTCTGTTTGCAATAAAGGCCGGTTGATACCTGATATTGAACGAAGGTTTCACATAGTATCATCGCAGGACAAGGAACACAAAACAAAACAGGAGGTTTAAAATGGCATTAACCAGAGAGGAACAACTGGGACAGATACTGAAGGGGCTTCATGCAAGCACACCTGATATTGAGGGGGCTGCAATCATCAGCATGGACGGGCTGGTGATAGCGAGTTCCCTGCCCGCTGAGGTAGAAGAAGACAGGGTATCTGCCATGAGTGCAGCACTCTACGGTATAGGCGCAAGGACTGCCGAAGAGTTGAACAGGGGTGAGGTGGAGCAACTCTACATCAAGGGAAACGCCGGATACATGCTGATAACCCAGTCTGGCGCCGATGCGGTGCTTGCCGTCATGGCAAATGCCAGGGCAAAACTCGGGATTATATTCCTCGATGTCAAGAGGGCGGCAGAAGAGATCGCAAGGGTTCTGTAAGGAATGGATGTTGAGAAGTTAAAGGATATCTTTCTGGATATCAAAAACAGCGTCAACGGCATAAAAGAGGTTCTGGTTATCACAGAAGACGGGTTCCCTGTGGTCAGCACCCTTGAGGCTGGAGACGAGGAGGTTCGGTACACCGCAGGCGGTGCCATCCTTTGTAATGCCGGACAACGCGGTGTAACCGAACTCAACCTCGGGGAGATAGAGGCGGTGGTAACAATCGGTACAGAAGGTTATTTTGTCCTTGCCCCCGTTGCCAGCGAGATGTATATGATGATAATAGCCTCCTCAAATGTGGCACTCGGAATGGTGCTGATGAAGTTGCGTAAGGCGGTTCCTGTGGTCAGGGACGAGTTCAGAGGGCGTTTAGAACGGAGATGACAAATCCTTGGTCTTTAACATCACCACAAAACAGCCCCCGATAGCCGGGTACATCCTGGCAGATACCAGAAACATCTGATTCGGAAAGAGGTGACTTATGCCCCCGTTTCAGGTTGAGGATGGCAAAGAAGGGGAGAGAAAGACCCTCTATCTCTCTGAGGATGTCGCTGTCTGTAATTTCAAGTGGGCGGGATGCGTCAAATACCATGAGGGCATGGTGGGCATTGAGGGCAAGGATATCCCTGATACAGTTGAACCTTGCCTGCCCGGGGGTGCCGTAAAAATGGAACTCCCTGCCGTTGTGCCGGTAGGTTCCGAAGTCCAGGGCAATCGTCCTTCCCCTGTGGTTTACATTGATGGCATCGGGGATAATGGTACTTATGAAGGTACTCTTCCCTGCCTCACCTTTTCCGAAGATTACTATCTTTTTGAGCGGCATGGCAGGATTATAAAACACAGATGGGGTAATTTTCAAGAATGCTGAAGGAGAATATTCGGCCTATAGGGTTGAAACTAACGGTGCTGCTTGTGGCGGGTATTGTGGTCACCTACGGGGTTCTGACTTATCTCATTATCAAGCGTGAAACCACAACTTCAATCAAAAACACACTCCACTTTGCTGAACTTACTGCAGATACCGTGAAGGCGGTTCTTGCCGAAAGCATGATAGAGGGTAACCCGGAGGAAACGGAAAAGTATCTCAGCAAACTCTCCAGGGAAGGGAATCTTGTTGTGAAGGTTTATAACCAGAAGGGGAATGAGGTGTTTGGAGGGGATGAGACGCTGTCCATACCGGAGGAGATATCCATTGGATTAAAGCCGGTAAGTATGATCAGGGAAGAAAACGCCAGGTTTTTCATGCCTCTGATAAACGAAAGACCCTGTATGAAATGCCACAGGGGAGGCAGATTGCGTGGTGTTGTGGTTGTTGATATCCCCCTTGCACATGCAAAAGCAGAGATCTTGGAAACAGAAAGGAGGCTGTTGCTTTACGGGGCATTCATAGTGGTTCTTGGGATTATAGGAACCGTGGTGATTGTAAACAGGATGATTGCTGAGCCGGTAAAAAAGATAGGCACTGCCATAAGGAGTTTTATGACAGGGGGCGGGCATTATAAGATTTCTCTGAAAGGCAGGGACGAACTATCGGAGGTCGCAGATGCATTCAATACGCTGTGTGGGCAGTTGTCGGAGTTTCACACGGAACTTGAACGGATGGTTCAGGAGAGAACCGAGGCACTTCAGCAGTCAAAAAGGGAGGTTGAGCAGAGGAAAGATGCCCTCAAAAGATACTCCGAAGACCTGAGAAAGGTCTCCGGATTTTCTAACAGGTTTGTGCGAAGGGATAAGTCACTAACGGATGTCCTCAGTGCCTTTGTAACCGCCATCAGGGAGGAACTTGGCTACCCTGTGGTGGCTCTGTATCTCTTAGATCACAGAGACGATGAACTGAAAAGGGTCGCCTTTTCGGGTGATACTGATTTGTTAAAAGTTGAGGAAGACCTGATGGCCATATTCTATACCGGCGAGATAGTTACAAGAGAATCCGGCAGTTCAGGTGAAGTGAATATATTCGTTCCCATATACGGACTCAAAAAGGGAACCTGCTATGAGTTAAACGAGTGTGACCTTACCGATTGCCCCTGTTACGGCAGGGATATGAGGTGCTGGCAGATACCACATACCAGGTGTGAAAAGAGGCACGGTGCAGGCCTTGGTAGTTGCAGACAGTGTCTTGCATTTCCCCTGAGGGGGTTGCTACTGCTGGGGAAAGGCACCAGACCTAATGAACAGGATATTGGGTTAATCGAGGTGGTCTCCTCTGAAATAGCACTCCTGTGTGAGGTTTACGATCTTATAAGGTACGAAAAGAACATGGTCAAATACCTTATGGAGATTCACAGGGCATTCCTGAAGACCCAGGCGGCAGAGGATATCACAGAGGTATTTCGCAGTATGGCGGATTCTCCGGAGATAAAAAGTATAATCCCTGGAATGGCACTCTACATGCCAAACGATGAGGGCAGGATGCATGTAGTTGAGACAAACCTTGGCGAGGAGTTCCCGGTTGAGACATTTTCGGATATCTTCGGGGATGAGTACTTCACCGAACCGGTAGACCTTTACGACATAAAAATGGAAAACTACTACTCTGTGGTTCTCTGTCCGCTCATCAGAGAAAAAAGGATGCTGGGTTTGATGGGATTTTTCTTTACACATAAGGGGTTTCTACTACCCGAGGAGAGGGCTGTTGCCCTCGTCCTTGCACAGAACATTGCTGGAAACATCGAGAACATCCGTTTGAGAACCGGGCTTGAGAAAAGCAATCTGGAACTGAAAAACCAGAAAGATTTTATAGAAGGCATAATCAATAGTATCAACAGTGGGATTATTGTGATAGATGAGGAGGGCATGATCCTGAATGCAAACCCCTATGCACTTCAATCCCTTGGATATACGAAAGAGGACATCCTTGGTCTATCCGTTGATGAGGCGGTTCCAGGGTTGAGAGAACTCCACAAGAAAGGGGAAAATGAGGGTTCTGTTCTCCTTGCATCCGGAAGGGAGATATATATAGGGTTCAGTTGCTCCCCCTTCAGGGGACAGGAAGGTGAGCACGGCACTGTTATCCTCTTCAGAGACCTCACGGAGATAATAGAACTCAGAAATGAACTTCAGCGTAAGAAATACTTCTCCACTATAGGGGAGATGGCTTCGTTAATAGCCCACGAGGTGCGAAACCCCATTTTTGCAATCTCATCCATCGCCAAGATACTCATGCAAAAATACGGCGGCACAGAAGATGGCCGGTTTATAGATTCCATTCTCAGAGAGACCGAAAGACTGAATGCCCTCGTGGAAGACCTGCTCAACTACGGTAAACCCCTCAGCCTTGAAAAGAAACCGGTACCGGTCGGAAAACTGATAAACAACTCACTAAATGGCCTCAGTTCCTACCTGGAGGAGTCGGGTTGCAAATTGGAACTTTCAGCAACCGGAGGTGAAACTACCGTCTCGGTGGATCAGGAACGGATAAAGCAGGTGTTCTACAACATCATCAGGAATGCTGTGGATGCCGGTGCCACTCAGATAACCGTCAGTGTGGGAAAGGAAAGGAGGTTCAAAAAGATCGTCGTCAAGGACAACGGAAGAGGCATAAGAGCCGCCGACATGGAAAAGGTGATGAAGCCCTTTTTCACCACCAAAAAGTCTGGCACCGGGCTCGGTCTTCCGATCTGTAAAAAGATAATCGAGGCACATGGAGGAAGGTTTCTGCTAAAGAGTAAAGAAGGAGAAGGCACGGAGATCACAATGGCATTCAAGGAAT
>CAYMML010000120.1:0-2179 GCA_964391515.1 uncultured Thermodesulfovibrio sp.
GCTCCCTCATTAGAAATGCTTATAACTCACAATGAATCCTTGCATAATACCCCCTTGATTTCCTAAAATATCTGGAATTTAAAAAGAAAATACTATCTGAGACTGGAGGATACCATGAAGGACTCTGTTGAGATCAGATGGCATGGCAGGGGTGGTCAGGGAACTGTTACGGCCGCAAAGGTTCTTGCCGATGCCTGTCTGAGTAGTGGGAAGAATGTTCAGGCGTTCCCTGAGTACGGACCTGAAAGGGCAGGTGCCCCGCTCAGGGCTTATAACCGTATCAGTTCAAAGCCTTTAAGGATACACTGTCCGGTTACCAACCCGGACATTGTCTCCATTGTGGATGCCACACTGATAGACAGCCTTAATCTTGCAGAAGGGGCAGCTGATGATGCGGTCTTCGTTGTAAATACATCTAAAGAACCTGCTGAGATAAGGCAGAAAATGGGACTTAAAGATACCCAGAAGGTCTATACTGTGGATGCTACGAAGATAGCCCTTGAGACTATCGGTAGACCGCTTCCTAACTCCTGTATGCTCGGTGCCATTGCAAAGGCTACCGGGCTGGTCGATCTAAATGTGTTACTTGAGGATGTAAAGGGGAGTTTTGGAAGCAAGTTTTCCGAAAAGATCATCACCGCCAATCTTGAGGCAACAAGAAGAGGATATGAGGAGGTAAAGGAAGGATGAAAGGCTGGAAAGAACTTGAGATAGGGGCACTTACCGAGGCTGGTAGTGCCGATAAATATAACACGGGCTCCTGGCGTTCATTCAGGCCGGAGTGGATAGAGGAAAACTGCATTCAGTGCCTCTTTTGCTGGATATACTGCCCGGATTCTGCAATAACTGTAAAGGACGGAAAGAGAGGCCCCTTTGATTACGTACACTGTAAAGGATGCGGTATCTGTGCAAGAGAGTGCCCCGGCAAAAAGGGCAAAAAGGCGATAGTAATGGTAGAGGAGGGCAAATAGATGGGAAAGAAACTTGCAGTCACAGGAAACCAGGCCGTTGCAGAGGCCATGAGACAGATAAACCCGGATGTTTGTGCAGCCTACCCCATCACTCCATCTACAGAGGTGATGCAGAGGTTTGCAGCCTTTGTTGCTGACGGGAAGGTAAAGACAGAACTTGTGACGGTGGAAAGTGAACACAGTGCGATGAGTGCATGTATAGGCGCCTCTGCGGCTGGCGGCAGGGTGATGACCGCCACGAGTTCCCAGGGGCTTGCCCTGATGTGGGAGATGCTCCATATTGCATCAGGCATGAGGCTCCCAATAGTTATGCCACTTGTAAACCGTGCACTTTCCGCCCCGATCAACATCCACGGTGACCACTCAGACGGTATGGGTTCAAGGGACTGTGGATGGGTTCAACTCTATTCAGAAAACGGCCAGGAGGCATACGACAACCTGATACAGGCAATACGGATTGCCGAGCATGACGATGTAAGGCTCCCTGCAATGGTCTGCATGGACGGTTTTATAATAAGCCATTCCATAGAGAGCATGGAGTATCTACCGGATGAGACGGTAAGGGAGTTTGTGGGTGAGTTCAAACCGAGGAATGCCCTGCTTGATATTGAACACCCTGTCACTATGGGGCCACTTGTCTTGCCTGACTATTTTATGGAGTTCAAACGTCAGCAGCATGAGGCGATGCTCCGTGTGAAGGATGTGGTGCTTCAGGTGGCCCAGGAGTTTGAGAAGATCTCCGGTAGAAGGTACGACCTGTTTGAGGCTTATAGACTTGATGATGCCGAACTTGCGATGGTCATACTCAACTCTGCAGCAGGCACGGCAAAGGATGTGATTGATCAGTACAGGGATAAGGGTGTAAAGGTCGGTCTTCTGAAACCCCGTCTTTTCAGGCCATTCCCGTACACCGAGGTTGCAGTGGCCCTTTCAAATGCCAAGGTGATTGCGGTGCTTGACAGGGCAGAGTCTTTTGGTGGCTTTGGGCCAATGTACATGGAGATAGCATCGGCAATGACCACAAACGGCTCAAGGCCGCTGATGATAAACAAGATTTACGGCCTTGGAGGAAGGGACTTCATGCCCGAGCATGCCGCTTCGGTGATAGACGAGATGGTGAAGATAGGAGAGACCGGTCGGGTGGAACTCCAGAAGGATTACCTTGGTGTAAGGGAATAAAGTGATTTAAGATTTAAGATTTAGGATTT
>CAYMML010000120.1:2279-4540 GCA_964391515.1 uncultured Thermodesulfovibrio sp.
AGATTTGAGATTTCAGAGTTAAGAATTATATGAAAGGAGTTGGATGATGAGTACAACACCACTTAGATTAAAGGAACTCTCCAAGAAGGAGGAACTCCTCACTGGGGGGCACAGACTCTGTGCCGGCTGTGGTGCTCCCATAGCAGTAAGGCAGGTGCTGCTTGCCGCCGAGATGCCGATAGTTGCTGCCAATGCCACCGGCTGTCTTGAGGTATCAACGACCATTTACCCATACTCTGCCTGGAAGATTCCCTGGATACATACCGCCTTTGAAAACGCAGCAGCAACCATCTCTGGCGTGGAGGCAATGTACCGTTCTTTAAAAAAGCAGGGCAAGATAGAGGAGCGGATAAAATTCATAGCCTTTGGTGGTGACGGTGGCACTTACGATATAGGGTTCCAGAGTCTTTCTGGTGCAATGGAGAGGAGACACGATATAGTATATATCTGTTACGATAATGGTGCCTATATGAACACCGGTATCCAGCGCTCAAGCGCAACCCCCTTTGGTGCAAATACCACTACAAGCCCGGCAGGAGAGGTGATACCCGGAAAACTGCAGCCAAGAAAGAACCTCACAAAGATCATGGCGGCACATGGTATCCCCTATGTTGCACAGACCACCCCTGCCCACTGGCGTGATCTGATGACAAAGGTGCGAAAGGCACTTGATGTGGATGGCCCTGCCTTCATAAACATACTTGCCTCTTGCAATCGTGGCTGGAGAACCACCACCGATAGGGCAATTGAGGACAGCCGCATTGCCGTGGATACCTGTTTCTGGCCCCTTTACGAGTATGAGGAGGGAAGGCTGAAGATTAACTACAAGCCAAAAGAGAAGAAACCGGTAGTGGAGTTCCTCAAGACCCAGGGAAGGTTCAAGCACCTCTTTTCTCCGGAAAATGAAGACCTCCTGAAGCAGGCTCAGGAACTGGTTGACCAGGAGTGGGAGGCACTTCTCAGAGAGGAAAGCCTTTATACAACTGACAAGGACAAGGAAAAGTAAACGGCAGATTTTTGATTTCTCTGGCACCGGGTTTGCTTTATTCTGAGTATTCTGGTATAGTTAATTATACATAGTTAATTAAACATATGTAAGATACCCGGGCCAGGGATTGTATGGACGGGGACACACCATAAATCTGGTGGAAAATACTTATGAACAGGTGGGGGACATGTCTGAGTTTGTGATGTATGAGCCTGAGTTCAGGAGGATTGAGGAAGAACTCAGGCGGTTGCAGCAACAGGCTAATGCTAAACTCGTTTTTCTTGTTGACAAAAATGGGCAGTTAATCGCCTCCTCTGGTGAGACACATAATTTAGACACGACGGCGCTTGCATCTCTGACGGCCGGTAATATTGCAGCAACCGGTGGGATTGCCAAACTTCTCGGGCAGAAGGAGTTTTCCATTCTCTTTCACGAAGGCGAGAAGGACAATATCCACATCTCGCTGATTGCTGATAGGGTGATACTCGTTGTGGTGTTCGATCAGCGTTCGTCTCTCGGGCTGGTGAGACTACGTGTAAAGAGGTCCACAGAGGCGCTTTCAAGGATCTTTCAGCAGATGGAACAGAAGACTCGTGTTGCCAGGGAGGAGAAGGTTGAGGCATCACCCTTTGCCGAGATAACAGATGATGACATTGATAATCTCTTCAAATAGGAACTGTAAGTGTCCTTCATAAACTACTCTACAAGAGAAATCAACTGTAAGATCGTTTACTATGGCCCTGGTCTCTGCGGGAAGACCACTAACCTCCAGTTTATCTACCGAAAGACCCTCCCGGACCAGAAAGGTAAACTTATCTCCCTTGCCACCGAGACGGAGAGGACGCTGTTTTTCGACTTTCTACCCCTTGCCCTTGGTGAGATAAAGGGGTTTAAGGTGAGGTTCCATCTCTATACAGTGCCGGGACAGGTCTTTTATGCGGCAAGCAGAAAGTTGATATTAAAGGGTGTGGATGGGGTGGTCTTTGTTGCAGACTCCCAGATAGAGAGGATGGATGCAAATATTGAGAGCCTTGAAGATTTGAAGATTAATCTAAACGAACACGGTTTTGAACTTGAGAGGCTTCCCTACACGATACAGTACAACAAAAGAGACCTCCCCAATGTGGCGCCCCTTGAGGAGATGAACAGGATACTCAATCCGGAGGGATCACCCTGGTTTGAGGCGGTTGCTACAGAGGGTAAAGGTGTGTTTGAGACTCTGAAGGATGTGGGTAAACAGGTGCTTGTGGAGTTGAGGAAGAATTATTAGGGG
>CAYMML010000120.1:4640-6351 GCA_964391515.1 uncultured Thermodesulfovibrio sp.
CCGACAAACTCTCCGTCCACCTGAACAGCGGCTTTTCCTTCTATGCAGAGTTTCTTGCCGGTAAAAAATCTGACCCCTCCTAATGTGTTTATGCTGCCGGTAACTATGCCTCGGACGGTTTTTAGTAGAGAGGTTCTTGAAGGTGATTCAAGTGCAAGTATCTCAAGAGTGTCACTCAGGATGTCAGCAGAGGGACATGCCGAGTAAGGGCCTGCATAATACCGTCCATTACAGACGATAAGACTATAGGCAAAGGTTTCTTTTCCGTCAATCAGTACCTTTAATCTCTGAGGGTGGTGCGACAGGAACACACCAATTCCTGAAAGTATGTGTGCAAGGGTGCCGGAGACCCTTTTTAGTTTCGGGTTTACCCTTGAGACCGTTTCGGCATCAAACCCGATGCCCGTCATGGAAACAAAAAACCTGCCGGAGACCTCTCCAAGTGAGATGGCGTGTTCTTCTCCCGCAATAATCCTTTTTGCAGCCCCGATGATATCCCTGGGCGGGAGGGAAAACTCGTAAGCCATCACATTCCTGGTGCCGGCAGGGAGAAAGGAGACCTTCTTGTCGGTCATGGCAAGGGCGTTTGCAACCTCGTTGAATGTGCCATCCCCTCCAACGGCTATAATGATCTCAAACCGGTTTTGCATCCTGCGGGCTATATCACCTGCTTCACCAGCGTCACCGGTGTAAACCACCTCAATTTTTTTATATTTTTCCTTTAGAATTTCTACCGCCTTAACCAGGGATTTTTCAGAAAAGGAACCGGCGGTAGGGTTAACTATGAGAAGTGCCGAAGAGTTCATCAACGGTTATTATACCATGTATCTCCGGCATGTTGGAGACAAGAACCGGAACCCGTTCGAGGTATTTAATGAGTCTTTCAGTATCTGCTGATGGTGTAATAAAGAGTACCCTTCCACCAGAGGGAACGCCTGGATTTTTGATGTGCGGAATTCTTATGTAACCAAATCTCCTGGAGCCTATGTAACCTGTGGTATAGGAGGGGTCATCTGATACACAGAGTTCGGCAATGACTTCAGGTGCGGAGGCAACCTTGGATGCAAGCGTTATTGCTTCGGAAACAACAGTGGGGTTAAGGCCGGAGGTTTTTATTCTCTCAAGGAGTTCATCCCTGATGGTATGGTCTATCCCGAGCCTTGATACACGGATACCCCTTTCGGGGTCGGGCTCTAACCTCTTTCCACCAGTCTGTTCCACAATGGCAGCACCCCTCATAGCCTGTTCTGAATAGACCACACCAAGGGCAGTCTCAATGGCCTTTTCGGAAATTCCAAGTCTTGTAAGGATGGTGTTTATGTGTTTCAGAGACTCCTCATGGCTTCCGGTTTTGAGTGTAAAGACATTTAGCGCCTGTATCAATAACGGTGCCTCGTTGAGTTTCTCTATGCTGATTGTGATCTGGTCGGGCTCTCCCCTTTCGTGAAGCAGCGCCCGTTTTGAATAACTCACTGTAAGTGTTTCAATTTCCTTGGAGGTTGTTATGGTCTCTGCACCCGAGATGTGGGTGCCCTGGCGGGAGGCACGCATCCTGATACTCCATAGTGATGTTTTCATAGGAAAGTATATCTTATGGATGAGATGTCTTTCAATCAGGTAGGCAATAGTGATTGGCAACGGCAGGCTTTTTGTAAAGAGGATTAAAGGAGCCTCTTTGCAGTTTTCATTATATTGGTTATAAGTGGATTGC
>CAYMML010000121.1:0-6349 GCA_964391515.1 uncultured Thermodesulfovibrio sp.
TCTCTTTCTTTAAAAGGATCGAGGCCATGGCTGTAGGTAACAGCAAGGCACCCTCTGCAGACCGGTCTCAATTTACAATCAAGACATGCAGAAGGCCCCTCCCGATACCTCTCCGCAAGAGGTGAGTCGTAAATCTCAAGAAGACTTCTTTCTTTTATTTTGCCAATCTTTGAGGGAAACTTTCTACAGGCGTGAACCTCACCGTCGGGAAGTAGTGAGACGAAGTTGAATGCGGCACCACAGCCAAAGCCGGTACATCCGCCCCCTGGTGGAAGCCCCCTTTTATACCTTATGATATTAAAGAAATTATCCTTAAGTGTCATATAATCATTCTTTTTTGATAAATCAAAATACTCCTTCAAGAATTTATTGAAATCTTCTCTTTTCGGTAGCGAGAGTTTTTCCCCCTCACCCACAAGTGATAGCCTGTTGAATGTAAAGGTATCAACAATACCCTCGAGTTTCTCAGCAAGGGGTATTACCTCGTTCATGTTATCAGCAGTAAGGGTAAGCATAACCATTCTATAAATCCCGTATTTATTTAAAAGTGAGAGAAACCCAATGGTCCTCTCAAAATGCCCCTCTCCTCTCACCCAGTCGTTCTTTTTCTGCAACCCCTCAAGACTCACCTGAAAGAAGGCAGGTTTTTTAATGGAGACGAGTTTTTTCAAATCACCTTCAGAAACAGGGTTTCCAAGCACTGCAACTATAAAACCCCTATCAACCGCCTCTTTGTAAATATCAAAGAAATGGGGATGTAAAAAGGGGTTCCCACCTGAAAATGAGACCTGCCCCCTCACCCCCTTTACACTGCAGAAGTCGTAAAGGTCATCCAGGATCCAAAGTGCTTCATCCATACTTACCGATTTTCTTATACTCCTATCATAGCAATGCTTGCAATGAAGATCACATGCCTGGGTTATATGCCATTGCAGGGTAAATGTTTCAGTGGTAAAAAACTCGTCTGTTTTGAAGATTTCATTTTTCCCGAATCTCCGCACAAGGTTTGAAAGTGGCCTTTTTATAAGTCCCACTCTCTCGGCCTTATATAAAACTGAGTTAAAAAAAGATATGCTTTTACCAGTCTCAAGTGAAAGACCCTTTAAATCATGGGCTTCACTTGCTATCTTAAGGGCAAGTATAAGATCCTCCCTCCCCTCCTCCATTTGCACCGCGCCGTCTGGTGTCTTCCAGCCCAGTATGTATGTCTTTCCCTTAACAGGTTCACCAGTCTTGTTTTTTATAATGTGCGTTAGACCCGACCAATCTACCTCAAGAAGAAAAATTGAAGGGTTTAACCAGTATCCCTCATAAACCTCTGGTATCCTGACAACCCTGTCTTCCAGACCGAGGAGTTTATCTTCAAGGATAAACAATTCCCTTGTATAAGGAGGAATTCTACCTTCATCTGACAATCTCTGGATCTCTTTCAAAATCTCTGATGCATTATTCACATTTAAATCAAATGTCTTTCCGGATGAACCCTGTAAGATTTTGTATGTAAGGGATGTGTGCAATTTAGTTTCTGTTTTTTTCAACCTCATTTTTTATTATACTACATAACATCTATAACTGATTTGCCCTTAACCAAATAACTATATGGAAGTTAAAGAAAAGAAATTACCCTTTGCCGCATTAACGGTGAGAAATTACAGGTACTTTCTCACCGCTCAGATAATCTCGCTCACAGGCACATGGATGCACCAGGCTGCACAGGGATGGCTTGTATATGACCTCACTCACTCATCCCTTTATCTCGGGTACACCGGCGCAGTATTTACACTCCCCATCCTGCTCTTCACACTGTTTGGTGGGGTGCTGGCAGACAGGTTTCCCAAGAAATCAATACTCATGTTTACACAATTTTTAAGCATTTTGCCACCACTTTTGCTCGGCATATTCACCCTGACACACTCCATAACCGTATGGGAGGTGCTGATAATAGCCTTTATCATGGGGAGTATAAACTCTATAGACATCCCATCAAGGCAGTCTTTCCTGATTGAGATGGTAGGAAGGGGGTATCTTCTAAATGCCATTGCACTTCATTCCGCCTCCTTTCACGGAGCAAGAATGCTCGGGCCTGTTATCGCAGGATTGTTGATCTCATCCATTGGCCTGCCCTACTGCTTTTTGATAAATGCACTAAGTTTTATCCCGGTGGTAATGGTTCTTGCCCGTATGCAGATAAACGAGAGAAAGACCATCCCAAAGGATATTATTTCAGACTTCAAGGAGGGATTTTCTTTCATATTGCATAACCAGAGTATCAGGCAGTTGCTGTTAATGATAATGGTCTTCAGTATATTTGGTATGCCATACAACCACTTTATGCCCTACTTTGCTGAAGACATATTTCAAAAAGGAGCAAAGGGGCTTGGTCTTCTTATGGGAGGTGGAGGTACAGGTGCATTGCTTGCAGCACTCACCCTTGCAATAAGGGGTGACATCAAGAACAAAAAGGGTTATATTATGATAGCCTCTTTCATCTTCCCCATTGCACTTATCTCCTTTGCACTTACAAAAAACTTCCTGGTAGCAATTCTTCTTCTGATGGTGGCAGGTTTCTCAATGGTAAGCCTCCTTGCAACCGCCAACAGTTACATTCAACTAAAGGTACCAGATGAACTCAGAGGTAGAGTGATGAGCGTCTTTTCTTTTATATTTCTTGGGATGGTTCCGATCGGTAGTTTCTCTCTTGGATATCTTGCAGAATTTGTTGGAACTCCAGTAATGTTTATTTTTTCAGGAAGCCTCTGTCTCTTTGCCGCAACAGTCAATTTTCTCAAAAGACATGATTAATCTTTTTGAAATCTTGACAGTTTCTCAATCGCCTCGGCGGCTGCGTTCATCTGCGCCTCTTTCTTGCTTCTCCCACAACCTCGCCCCATCACATTGCCCTCCACATAAACCTCCACGGTGAACCTTTTATTGTGCTCCTCCCCCTCCTCAAGGACAAGTTTGTACTCCGGTAATGTGCCGAAAATGGCCTGCGTTTTTTCCTGTAGATCTGTTTTATAATCATGATATTTGCCGGTCTTGATTGTGGACTCTATGTATCCACCAATCAAAGAAAGGATCACATCACGGGCAGCAATGTAGCCACCGTCAAGAAATACCGCCCCAAAGATTGCCTCAAGGGCATCTGCAAGAATATTGTCCTTTTCCCTGCCACCCGATGCCTCCTCACCTTTTCCAAGCCGGATGACATTGCCAACCCCTATCTCTCTTGCTATCTCAGAAAGGACTGTCCTTGAAACGAGGTAGGATTTCATCTTTGCCATGAGTGATTCACTGTGGCCGGGGCAACCTCTAAACAGTTCTTCCACTACCACCAGACCGAGAACAGAATCACCAAGGAACTCAAGTCTCTCATTATACCCCACTGCTTCCCGGGGATGTTCGTTTGCATAGGAACTGTGAGTGAGTGCCTCAAGCAATAGGCCTTGTTGCCTGAAGGTGTATTGAAGTGCACCCTCAATCAGGGATAAATTTTTTGAATAAGAGGCATGCATTTGTACCACCAAAACCGAACGAGTTGGAAAGTGCGTACCTGACCTCCATCTCTCTTGCCTTGTGGGGAACATAGTCAAGATCACACTCTGGATCAGGTTCATCAAGGTTAATAGTTGGAGGCACCACATTGTTATAAATGCTCAGCACAGAGAATACCGCCTCAACGCCTCCTGCAGCACCCAGTTGATGACCGGTCATGGATTTCGTAGAACTCACTGCAAGTTTATAGGCATGTTCACCAAAAACCCTTTTTATTGCCATTGTTTCAAGTTCATCATTAAATTTTGTGGATGTGCCATGGGCATTTATATAATCAACCATCTCAGGCCGGACTCCAGCATCATCAAGGGTCATCTGCATACACCTTGCTGCACCTTCACCATCGGGAGATGGAGCGGTTATGTGATAGGCATCTCCGGTCATCCCATAGCCCACAACCTCTGCATAGATACGGGCACCTCTTTTCAGTGCGTGTTCCAACTCTTCAAGTATTACTATTCCTGCTCCCTCTGCAATAACAAAACCGTCTCTATTTCTCTCAAATGGACGGCTTGCCTTCTGAGGTTCATCATTCCTCTTGGAAAGCGCCTTCATCACAGCAAATCCGGCTACGGCAAGAGGGCTTACAACCGCCTCAGTTCCGCCTGCAAACATCACATCTGCCTCACCACGCTGAATAACCCTGAAGGCATCACCAATTGAGTGGGTTCCGGTGGCACAGGCGGTACAAACGGCGGAGTTCGGCCCTTTAGCCCCGAACCTCATGGATACCCTGCCTGCAGCAAGGTTGATAATCAACATGGGTATAAAAAAGGGTGTTACCCTTCTATACCCCTTCTCAAGCAGCACCTCATGGTATTTCTCAATGGTTATCATCCCACCTATACCGGAGCCAATAATAACCCCTACCCTTTCAGCATTTTCATCGGTGATCTTCAACCCCGAATCATCATAGGCCATCTGGGATGCGGCAATAGCAAGATGGATGAACCTGTCCATCTTTCTTATCTCTTTCTCCTCAATATACTCAGAGGGATCAAAATCCCGCACCTCACCTGCTATCTTAACGGGAAAGTCGGTGGCATCAAACATCGTGATCCTGTCGATACCGGATCTACCTGCAAGGGCATTCTCCCATGACTTCTTCACCCCTGTCCCAAGGGGAGTGAGAAGACCAAGTCCTGTAACTACAACCCTTCTTTTTTCTAAGGTTTTACTCATCTCACTACTTCTCATTATAGAAATAATTGCAGAAGGCAGGAAACAACGATTACTTTACCCGCCTTCTATTACTTTATGGTTTTTCGATTGGTTTTATTGCTGATCTGATTTGTTTTTTATGTAGTCTATAGCGTCCTGAACCTTTGCAATTTTTTCAGCATCCTCATCTGGGATCTCAACACCAAAGGTCTCCTCAAAAGCCATAACCAGTTCAACCGTATCAAGTGAGTCTGCCCCGAGATCTTCCACAAAAGAGGCCTCAGGTGTAACCTGTGATGGATCGACACCAAGTTGCTTGGCAATAAGTTCCTTTACCTTCTCTTCAACCATTTCTAACTACCTCCATAACTATGATATCCAGAACCGAAGAACTGACCGGTTCTATAATTCTGCCAGATGCAAGGCATCTGAAGTCTTACATATACATGCCACCGTTTACATGAATTACATGACCTGTTATATAACCACTTGCCTCTGATGCTAAGAAAAGAACCGCATTTGCCACATCATCCACAGTTCCAAACCGGCCAAGTGGAATCGATCTTAACATCTCATTTTTCACATCTTCAGCAAGTGCATCGGTCATGGCAGTTTTTATAAAACCAGGGGCAACGGCATTTGCGGTTATACCCCTTGAGGCATACTCACGGGCTATAGTCTTTGTAAGACCAATCATCCCCGCCTTTGATGCCGAATAGTTTGCCTGACCCGGATTACCCATGAAGGCAACAACCGATGCCATATTAACTATTCTTCCGTATCTCTTTTTGGCCATAAGTTTAACCGCCTCACGAGAGCAGAGAAAAACACTCTTGAGATTCACATTCAACACACTGTCCCAGTCCTCTTCTTTCATCCTCAGTATAAGTGTATCTCTCGTGATTCCTGCATTGTTAACAAGGATGTCAACGCCTCCGAACTCCGCTTTTACCTTATCAAAGAGTTCCTTGACGCTCCCCTCATTTGAGACATCAACGCTTACCGCTATAGATTTAACACCCTTCGACCTTATGGCATCTGACACCCTTGTTGCATCCTCCATGTTCAGGTCTGCAACCACAATGTGTGCCCCCCTGTCTGCCATCTGTAAGGCAATTGCCTCACCGATACCCCGGCCTCCACCTGTTACTACTGCAACTCTTTCTTTCATTTCGCTCCCCTTTAATTAAACTCTTTACAATCCTTTTTATTTTCCCAAGCGGGAATGATTTTAACAGACCCGCTTAAGATTTTCAACTCCTGAATATTAAAACCGGCCAATAAAGACTGGATATTATACTACAGTTGGTTGTGAGATAGAAAGTACAAATCAGGCACAAGCAAAAACACCATGTTACAATGCTAAACCAAGATATGATAGAATTACTGTTAGTCCGTGTATCTAAAAGAGCTATCATGATCAGAAATAACAAACAAAACTATCATAAAACGCCTTTTTCTCGCCACCGCCTCCAGGTATGGCTGGCTATCTCTATCCTGAGTTTCTTCTTAATCACGCCATTCAAACATGCACAGGCAGTACAGGAAATAAAGATGCGGTATAGCCTGAGAGAGTCTGTCATAAGAATAGTATTTGAAGGAACTGATTACCGCCAGATAAAAAAGGCAGAGA
>CAYMML010000122.1:0-6121 GCA_964391515.1 uncultured Thermodesulfovibrio sp.
TCATGTACAGTGTGGTAAAAAACTCCTGTCGGCGGTGTGGAAGTTGTTGCAGAGATAACTCCCCAACACTTCACAGGGAGGATATACCTCTGATCAGAAATGATGTGCTTTCCCCTGCCGATCTCTTCACGATCCGTAAGGGAGAGCCTGTTTATGACAACATAAGTGATAGACTCACCTTTTCCGAGCAGGAGATGATCAAACTAATAGAATCCCCTAAGGGTGGGGGTTGCAAGTTTTTAAAGGCATCTGAAAACACCTGCAGTATATACAAAAGCCGCCCTCTTCAGTGCCGGGTGTTTGAGTGCTGGCAACCGGATGAGTTGATCCAGGTCTCCAGGGAAAGACGGCTCTCAAGGGCAGATATAATAGATGACCATAACATCAGAACACTCGTTACCGCCCATGAGGAGAGGGTACCTGTTTATGGGTTTATCTCGGCACTTGAGTCCGGCAGGAATGAAACTGCCGTAGAGATGATAATATACGACATCCACTTTCGTGAGTTTCTGTCAGAGAAGGGGGTATTCAAACGTTCAGAAATCCCCTTTTACCTTGGAAGGCCTCTTCTTGGCATGGCACGCCAGATGGGCTATAACCTTGATATACCGGATGAATAAAAAAACCATCACCATAGGCATCTCCCCCTGCCCTAACGATACATTCATCTTCTACGGATTGCTCCACCAAAAGGTCAATCTTGAAGGCATCTCCCTCAGCCCCATTATACAGGATGTGGAAGAACTGAACCGCCTTGCACTAAAGGGCATTCCGGATATAACAAAGGTATCCTTTCATGTTGTGGGGCATATCCTCGAGGATTACTGCCTTTTACCGTCGGGAAGCGCCCTTGGAAGGGGGTGCGGGCCCCTCCTGGTTGCCGATGAACCCCTTGTACCAGAGCAACTTACCGGCAAAAGGATAGGGGTGCCCGGAAGATACACCACCGCCTATCTGCTTATGCTGCTCTATAACCCCGGCCTTTCTGAACAGGTTGTCTTCATGCCCTTTCACCTTATAATGGACGAGATAAAGAGGGGAAACATCGATGCCGGTCTCATCATCCACGAGGGTAGATTTACCTACCAGGCAAACGGACTCCACGAGATAATAGACCTTGGGAAGTGGTGGGAGGAAGAGACCGGAATGCCCATCCCCCTTGGCGGGATAGTGGCCAAAAGATCACTTGGAAATGAGTTGCTTGAAGGCATCAGCAGGGCAATACAGCAAAGCATCATCTTTTCAAGAGAGCATCCTGAGGAGGCATGTGATTTTATCCAATCAAACGCCCAGGAACTTTCTGAAGATGTTCAGAAAAGACACATAGAACTCTATGTAAATGATTTTTCCCTGAATATGGGCAAAGAGGGAAAGACTGCAGTAAGAACACTGCTTGAGATGGGCTCAGAAAAAGGCATCCTTCCAACATTAAAGGAGAATATTTTCTGTGCTGTATAAGTTTTTTTCTCAAATTTACATAATTACCTAATTACTTAGTTACTTATTTACTATTTTTCCCATGTGGTTCCAGGAAGCCGATAAGATATACCTTGTGCCGATCGGGAAGATCCAGTGGTGGATACTTGAAGATGTAAAGACCACCCTTGAGGAGAGATTCCTGCTCTCGGTGACTATTGTGGATTCAGTCCCATTCCCCTACGAGGCGGTTACACGAGAGAGGGAACAGATGGACACCAGGGAGATATTCAGGATACTTTCAGACTGGTCACCTAAGGGGCTTGTTATGGGTGTTATAGACTTTGACATCTTCACCCAAGGCGTAAACTTCCTCTTTGGAGAGGCAGACCCGGTAGAGGGTATTGCGGTTGTCTCAATGGCACGGTTAAGGGAGGAGTTTTACGGCAGTGAACCTGCGCAGGAACTGATGATAGAAAGGCTTAAAAAAGAGGTGGTTCACGAAATGGGGCATCTATTCAGTTTGAGGCACTGCCCTGACGATAGGTGTGTGATGCACTTTTCCAACACAATCAGCACAACAGACATTAAAACTGACAGGTTCTGCCCTGTATGTTCAAAAACACTCAAGGAGGTAACAGATGGAGGATATCAGGCACTCTGAAACATGGCGTGTATTCCGTATCCAGTCGGAACTGGTGGAGGGGTTTGAAGAACTCTACGACCTGGGACCGGCGGTCTCAATATTCGGAAGTGCAAGGCTCGGCCCCGGCACCTACTATTACGAAAAGGCGGTGGAACTTGGCAAAAGGCTGTCTGATGAAGGTTTTGCTGTAATAACGGGAGGAGGTCCCGGCATAATGGAAGGAGCCAATAAGGGGGCTAAGATGGGAAAGAGCCCATCTGTAGGATTGAATATCGAGATACCCACCGAACAGATACCAAACCCGCATCAGGATATATCACTGCATTTCAGGTACTTCTTCATCAGAAAACTGATGTTTGTAAAATACGCCATTGCATTCATCATCTTCCCGGGCGGTTTCGGTACACTGGATGAGACCTTCGAGGCGATCACACTTGCGCAGACAAAGAAAATAGGCAACTTCCCTATCATTTTGTTTGGAAGGGAATACTGGCAGGGCATGACAGAATGGCTGAGAAGGGAGCCCCTTGCCCACGGCACCATATCCGAAAAAGACCTGGAACTCTTTACCATCGCAGACGACCTGCACGATATATGCAGATTTCTCCACAAGCACAGAGAGGCATGCAAGGAGGAAAGCCCCTCTTACGATATACACAAAGGTGATTTCAGGATATAGAAAAATAAAAACCAACCACAGAGCGCTCGGAGTACACAGAGGGCAAAGAGTTTAAGGTCAAAAAGAAAAGGATAAGATATCTATGTGATTACTGTTTTTCTGAGTTATCAGTACGTAAAATCAAGTTTTGTATTTTGGTGTTTTCAATCTGCTTGGAATTCAGGGAGTATTAGTTGGAATTTGCCTATAAGTCTTTTACGGAGTTATCGCACAAGGAATAAGTAAGCCGATGAAGATTAAAGCAAGAAAAGCCCAATTACCAATCTACTAATACACCAATACACCAATACACCAATATACCAATACACCATGTTCATTTGTTTGTTATAAACCTTCCAGGTCTTGAGCCGGTGTGCTCCCCATTTTCCACAACTACTTTGCCATTTACAATCACCCACTCCACACCTTCAGGCTGCCTGAAAGGGTCCTGGTAGGTCGCCCTATCTGTAATCTTTTCAAAATCAATAATGGTAATATCCGCATAATAACCCTTCCTTATATACCCCCTTTCCCTTATCCCAAATGTATCGGCAGGTAGCCCTGTGGCCATCCTGACAGCCCTTCTCAACTCCAAAAGGTCTCTTTCGATAACATACCTCCTGATAAATCTCGGAAATGTCCCAAAGGCTCGTGGATGAGGAAGTTCCGGCTCATCCCCACCCTTTAAAGGGCGTGAAGAACTATCCGAACCAATCATCACACCATCGAATGAAAGTATCCTTTTTAGGTTTTCCTCACTCATCACGAAGTAAATCGCACCAGTTCTGAGTTCAGACTCCACAAGCAGTTTTATTACGGTATCCACTGGAGAGATTCCCATCCTTTGCCCTATCTCGGATATCCTCATCCCCTCTGCCCAGCGGTAAGACTCATTCCGAACAAAAGATACCAAAACCTTATCCCAGAATGGATCTGACTTTTTTCTGAGAAAATCTCTGATTCTGTTACCATCTTCGGGAGATTTCAATCTCTCAATCGCCTTCTTTTTCCCTCCTTCCATAGCCCATTCAGGAAGTATCGCATCAAGTTCGGTAGAAGAGGCAGTATAGGGGTATCTGTCTGCTGTTACTGAAATACCCCTGCTCCTTGCATCTTTGATAAGGTTCAGAATACTCTCAAGTTTGTGCCAGTTTTCCTCTCCCCATGTCTTTAGATGAGAGATATGCACCTTCCTGCCGGACTCTGCCCCAACCCTTAAGACCTCTTTCACCGAATCAACAACCCTCTCCCCCTCCCCTCTCATATGGGTTGCATATATATGCCTTTTCTTATCAAGCGTTTTGACAAGATCTATGATCTCGCCTGTTTCAGCAAAACAGCCTGGTGGATAAATTAGTCCTGTGGAGAGACCAAGGGCACCATCACTGAGAGTTTTTGTAAGGAGTCTCATCATTTCATCCATGTCGGTTCTTTTTGCAGGTCTTCCTGAGTATCCCATCACAGCCCCCCTCAGATTTCCATGACCACAGAGAACCCCAAAGTTTACAGAAATCCCACTTCGCTCAAGGATACCCCTGTATTCAGAGAGTGTTGTCCACCGCTCTGTAATTCCAAGTCCCTCAATCTCATCCATCCTTGCCTCTCTGTACTCACCAATGAGTGGTGCCGCTGAAAGACCACAGTTGCCTCCAATCTCTGAAGTTATCCCCTGAAGCACTTTGCTCTCCGCCCTTCCGTCAGACAGAAGTGAAAAATCGGAATGGCCGTGAACATCAATAAACCCAGGGGTTACAATTAGCCCCTCGGCATTTATTTCCCTTTTTCCTTCTATCCCCTCTCTGCCCGTAAACGCTATCCTATCCCCAGAAACCCCCACATTCATCCTCTCGGGTTCCCTGCCTGTACCGTCATATACAAGACCGTTATTTATGACAAGATCAAACTTCATGGGCTTAGAGTTTACCTAAATGTTGCAAAAAACCAACCACAGAGCACTCTGAAAACTCAGAGGGCAAATAGTTTAGAGAAATTTCCTTATTTTACGTGACATTGAGGTAAATATTATAGACAAAAACATTTATTTTCTGAGATAACAAATAAGGAGGAGCCATTTAAAAACTGCATCAAAATTATCATTAACCCGTTTTAACCATTTCTTCACAATTTTTTCATATTTATAAAGTAATATATTTATATATACCCCACCGGATTCTGTCCCCCGCCCCCTCGGGACAGGATCCAGATCCCACACACCCCCATCTCTACCCCTCCGGAGATGGGGGTTTATTTTTTATTCATCTTCTGTTTCTAAAGATGCCTAACCTATATCCGTATTTCTCTGTCTTTGAGAATTGTCGAATACGAATGACAATCTTGTCATTATTTGACACGGATAGATTGTCGAAGCGACCCTACGCAGAGATCCACGTCTTGCTTTGTATCGCTTGAAAAGACACTTTTTTTCATCGCGAGGACGACCGAAGGAGGTCATGGTAATCTCTCAGATTGCTTCGCCACTAACATTCCTCACAATGACACATCAGAACTGTCACTGCGAGGGTTCGATACCCCGTAGCAGTCTCTATGATTGCAGAAGTTGATTTCTTTGCACTTCCGAAGTGCAAAAGAATCAGGTTTGACAAAAAAGTTTGATTTCTGATATTCTGAATTATGAATTCTTGGAAAGGATTAACTATGGCAGAGACAAAAACATCAATCGCTGAAATCAAGGCAAGGGGGCAACTTACGATCCCAAAGAAAATCCGGGAACAAACAGGTCTGGACGAGGGAGAAGTGGTAAACATCATTCCCGTGGGCGACACATTGATTATTACTCCCAGGCGGCTTGAGATTGAAGAGGCACGAAGACAGATAAGGAAAATCATGAAGGCTGCCGGGCTTTCTCCTGAAGATTTTCTGGCAGGGTTGCAAGAGGAAAGGAAATCTCTTTTTGAAGAAAAATACCGACAGAAGAGTTAAGGTCTTTCTTGACTCCAATGTTATACTTTCAGGCCTCCTCAGTGAAAAATCATATCCCAGGATAATCCTTGACCTCTGCTGTCTCAACCTCAGGGGGATTCAATTCCTCACAGGGGAGTACAACCTCCTGGAGATTGAACGGAATCTGGAGAAAAAACTTCCCCAGGCACTTAAGGTCTATGAAAAATATCTTCCCTTTCTGAATCTAAGGATTGTTCCTTTACCTGATAAAAAAACAGTAATGAAGTGGAGCAAAATTATAACTCCCAAGGATGCTCCTGTAATTGCTTCTGCCGGAAAATCTAACGCAGATATCCTTGTAACAGAAGACAAAAAGGATTTTGCACCATTAAGATCTACAAAGACCTGTCCCTTTGAGATACTAAGCCCTTCTGAGTTTGTGAATAAGAAAATCAAAGACATCCTGATTTCCGAACACTTCTGAAATCCAATCTTTCAGT
>CAYMML010000123.1:0-6089 GCA_964391515.1 uncultured Thermodesulfovibrio sp.
CGGGGTTTCTCCCGAGTTCTGCCTGCCCTGTTCTATCAGGACTGGTGGCATTACTAATGTAGATATTAGTAATTGTAAAAAACAGTTCCATGTGCAGTAATAATATGGGCGGTTATATCATGGCACTACAGGTATTGTGAAAATCCGGGGTTCTCCCTATTTCTGCATGCGCTGCTTAATCAGGGTAGTTGGCTTTGATAATGTAGTTATTAGTGAAGCATCCCGACCAGAGGTCGGGGCTTCCAATGCAAGGAAAATGAAAAATTTTTATTATTATTCTTGCCTTCATCCCCGACTGAAAGTCGGGGCTTTCGGCAAGTGACATTGTAAAGCAACCTCAGGCCAGTACCCTGATACCTGATTCGGCAGGTCAGAAAAGGGGTAAGTGCAGATCCCCTTATTCAAAAATATAGATAAAAATGAAGAGAAACATTCTCATAGTAGGTGGAGGGCCAGCAGGTGCAACTGCAGCACGGCTGCTTGCTCATGAGGGCAGGGATGTGCTGCTTATTGAAAAAGACCTGAGCCACAGGAAACCCTGCGGTGGGGGTATCCCATCCGGGGGGCTTGACGACCTGGGGCTCAACCTTGACATCCCTCACTGGAAGGTAAAGGAGATCAAGGTCTTCTTCCCTTCAGGTAGAAACCTTCGGATACCTCTTAGAGGGGGCGAAATAGATATAGTTGAAAGGCCGTTATTTGACCGCACACTCAGGGATATGGCTGAAAAGGAGGGCGCAGAGGTAAAGGAGGGGATGTTTTTAAATCTTCACGAGGATGGCGGTGAGGTCATTTCCACCGTGAAGATAGATGGTGAGGTGAGGGAAATCCGTTCAGACTACCTGATCGCCGCCGACGGGGTAAACTCAAGGGTACGGCAAGCCCTCGGCCTTGGCAGAGGCAAGACCGTTTATACCTACTCATCAAGGCTTGAGGGAAGGCAGGCATCTGCCTGTGAATTCTGGTTTGGTAACATCCATGCCCCTAAATTTTATTCCTGGGTGTTTCCAAAGGGCAATGCCCTTTCCATAGGCACGGGGTCTGAAAATCCGAAAGAGGCTAAAAAGGCCTTTGAACGGTTTTTAAGACGTGCCGGGTTCTCGCCGGTAAATGTCAAAAAGGCAAGGGGATACATGATACCACAGTGGGAAGATGGCCCCTACAGGTTGGGAAATGTCTTTTTTGTTGGTGATGCCGCCGGCCAGGTGATGCCTTTTACCTATGAGGGGATTTACTATGCCATGAAAGGAGCAGAGTTCCTCTCAGAGGCAATTATTGAAAACCGCCCCGGGCTTTACCGAAAACTCTGGCGCAAACGGTTTTACGGGAGGTTTAACCTTATGAGGAGGCTGGAGACGGTGTTCCTAAGAAACGATGAACAGATGGAGCGGCTATTTTCCATCTTCTCACGCAAAGAGGTTCAGGAGATTTCCATGCGGTTATGGCTCAAAAAAGACGCCGACAGGGGAAGCCTTCTCAGTTATCTGAATATTTTCAGGAAATATCTGCGTTGAGGTTTAAGCATTATCTCTTTTTGTCCCTTATAGTTCACCTCATCTCAGTGGTCATCCTGATCTCAATTAATCCCGTTGAGGTGAAAAAGGAAACCGGCAGGCCCTTGATAGCACATCTCATAGAACCTGAACCCCCACCTGCTCCTGTAAAGAAAAAACCCCCTGCAGAGGTGAAAATAAGCCCTGGGAAAAAACCGATAAGAAAACCAGAGCGGGTAAAAAGGAGACCTGCAAAAAGGAAAGAAAAAAGGGAGATCCCACCAGAAAAGCCACTAAAATTAGAGCGGCATGGCCAGGAGGAGTTGATCCCTGAACAGAAAACAGAGACATCTACACCCCGGAAGGCTCCTGGAAAGGAAAGTTCATCCCCTGTCGGGTCAGTAAAAAAGAAAATACCCTCCGGCAGGGAACTCCTTGACCCCAACCTCATAGGCAGACTTGCAAGGAGATATGAGCGGGAAAGACAAACCCGGCCTCAAAAAGAAAGGGGTCTTACCTTTGAAGGGGAGGACTTGAGGTATGAAAGTTATCTTATAAAACTCAAAAACCGGATAGAATCGATCTGGGTTTACCCTCCAAGGATGGCAAGGCGGGGTGTCTTTGGCGATCTATACATCCGGTTCACCATTCTCCGAGACGGCTCCCTTGGTGAGGTAAAACTCGTAAGGACATCCGGCTACCAGGAACTTGATGAGGCGGCCATGAAGGCTTTAAAAGACGGTGCTCCATACTGGCCTCTCCCACCTGGATGGGAAGAGGACTCCATCACCATTACGGGGCATTTTATCTACGCAATATCCGGTATGTACATCCGATAACCCTCAAAGTTCATAAAGGGTATCATCCCTTTTGGGTGGTCTCTTGCTTCTGGGTACCCTTCTTTTATGCTCCACGAAGGGCTCCTCCTCTTCAAGCAGATCCCCAAGTTCCTCCTCTATCTCATCGGGAGATTCTCCCGCCTCAAGCCTCTCCATCGCCTCCTCCCATCTACTGCCAAGATTAAGCCCTGTCATATCGGTGAGTTTACGCATGAGCCGTGCCGCCTGTCTGGGGTCTTCTTCATCCAGTGCCCCGGCCTCCTTCTCAAGTGTGGCAAGTGCATCCATCATCTTTGACTCATCAAGGTCAGGGAAAGGCATATCATCCCCACCCCCTTCTTCTGCTCTTTTTGCTATTCCAAAGGATGAGGGAACCCGCCTCAACTCCGGCCTTTTACACCTTGGGCAGGAGGGTACCTTCTCGGTGTTCACCCTTCTTGAAAAGAAGTTAAATATCGTATTACAATCCTGGCAGTAAAACTCATATATGGGCATACCCAAACAACCTCCCGTAGATCAGAGTTTTCATGTGCGATTTACTATTTTTAAATCAATAATGTCATTTAACATTTACATACCACTATCGAAACCGGATTTAATGCGATTTTACCTGACATTACCGGAATTATCAACTTTGAGAATGATACCTATGGCCGTGTGATATTTAGTATATGAATTTGGTTGAAGGTTTGACAAATCCAGTCCTGTTCGTGTTTAATTAATAGTTATGCGTAAGCCGCTCATTGCCGCAAACTGGAAGATGCACATGACTGTGCCTGAGACAAGGGGGTTTTTCAGTGAGTTTCTCCCTCTTGTCAAGGGGGTCGATGATGTGGATATTGTGGTAGCGCCTCCCTTCACATCTCTGCATGCTGCAAAAGAGGCGGTTCAGGGCTCTAATGTCTCCATCTCTGGGCAGAACCTGTTCTGGGAGGAAAAGGGTGCATACACCGGTGAGATATCCCCGATTATGCTCAGGGATATTGGTTGTGAGTATGTGATTATCGGCCACTCTGAAAGGAGACAGTATTTTGGAGAGACCGATGAGACTGTAAACAAGAGGATTCATGCTGCTATAAATGCAGGCCTGAAACCCATAATCTGTGTGGGCGAGACACTTGAAGAAAGGGAAAAGGGTGAGACATTCAATGTGTTGAGCCGCCAGATAACTGCTGGCCTGAAGGATGTGCGGTTTGATGATCTGGTGATAGCATACGAGCCCGTATGGGCGATAGGCACAGGTAAGACAGCCACTCCCGAGATGGCAGAAGAGGCACATCTGTTTATCAGAAAGGAACTTTCAAACCTGCTTGGTGATACAGCGGAAGAGATAAGAATTCTCTATGGTGGGAGTGTAAAGCCTGAAAATGTGGCCTCTCTCATGGCAATGGAAAATGTTGACGGTGGGCTTGTAGGAGGTGCAAGTCTGAAACCGGAGAGTTTTTCAAAGATAGTCAGATTCAGGGAGCAAAATTAAGTTATACAGGAGAGAAGCATTATGTTTACACTGTTAATAATAATACACCTTATTGTCTGTTTCTTCCTTATAGGAGTGGTGCTGATACAGGGCGGAAAGGGAGCCGAACTTGGTTCCGCCTTTGGTGGTGGCTCAAGCCAGACCCTTTTTGGTGGAAGGGGTGCTGCCACGTTTCTAAGCAAACTTACCACTGTGGTTGCAGTAATCTTCATGATTACCTCTCTTCTGCTTGCCGTAATATCGGTAAAGCAGAAATCTGTAATAAAAGAGGTGCCCACAGCCACCCAGGGAAAAACGGTTCCAGCCCCTTCAAAGGGTGTTACACCGGCAGGTGGTGGGGTAAAACCTGCAGAAGAGGCACCGAAGTCTCCTGAAAAGAAATAGCCCATCCATATTTCTGTTATAATTTTTCATGCCTGTCATAGAAGTCAGAAACCTCACAAAGAGGTTTAACTCGCTTACTGCCGTTGACAGTATCTCCTTCGAGGTTGAGGAGGGTAGCATATTCGGTTTCCTCGGCCCCAATGGTGCGGGTAAGACAACCACCATCAATATGCTCTGCACCATCCTTGCCCCCACCTCCGGTGAGGCTCGAGTCAACGGGTTCGACTGTCTCCGCCAGCCAGACAGGGTAAGGGAATCAATCGGCATCGTCTTTCAGGAGACGACCCTCGATAAAGACCTCACAGCCTACGAAAACCTCTACTACCACTCGGTGCTTTACAATGTAAAGAGAACTCACAGGAAGGATCTCGTCCATAGCGCCCTCCGTTTCGTGGGGCTTTATGAGCGAAGGGACGATCTTGTGCGGAAATTTTCAGGCGGGATGAAGCGGAGGCTTGAGGTGGCAAGGGCGGTGGTTCACCAGCCGAAAATACTCTTTCTCGATGAGCCCACCCTGGGGCTTGACCCACAGAGCAGGTCATCACTCTGGGATTTTATACACCGTTTACCCCAGGAACAGGGCGTTACCGTCTTTATGACCACACACTACATGGAAGAGGCCGAGGCATGTCAGGACATCGCCATTATAGATGGTGGAAAACTTATAGCAAGGGGGAGCCCTGAAGAACTCAAAAGAGGCATAGGTGGTGATCTCATCTATCTGAAAGTGAAGGACACCACCCTGGCAACCTCACTCCTTAAGGAGAAACTCCATCTCAAACCCTCATTAAAAGATGAGGAGATATACATCCCTGTTCGTGGAGGTGCCGATGTCT
This sequence comes from uncultured Thermodesulfovibrio sp., assembly GCA_964391515.1. Lineage (GTDB taxonomy): Bacteria > Nitrospirota > Thermodesulfovibrionia > Thermodesulfovibrionales > JdFR-85 > WFTX01. Next base: position 5,030 of record CAYMML010000123.1, read on the forward strand.
GTATTCCTGATATCATCAGGCTCCTTGGGGATACGGTGATATCGGTAAGACTCCAACGCCCCACACTGAATGATGTATTTCTCAACCTCACAGGCCGGGAGATAAGAGAGCAAGAGCAGGACACCTCTGACACCATAAAGGATTCCATAAGGGAGTACAGGAGGCGGTTTGATAGAAGGTAGAGCCATATATGTGGTGGTATCAAGGGAGTTCAAGAAGTTTGTCCGTGAAAAGAGCAGACTCTTTTCCACCATAGCAAGACCGCTCATCTGGCTCTTTCTGGTGGGAGGAGGTCTCAACCGCCTCGTCCCTGTGCGTGAAGGGATGAACTACATCCAGTTTTTCTTCCCCGGCATCATCGGGATGACCATACTCTTCAGTTCCATCTTCTCGGCTATATCGATTATCTGGGACAAGGAGTTCGGGTATATGAAGGAGATGCTCGTTGCCCCCGTATCGAGGACATCCATCGTGGTCGGAAAGGCGCTGAGCGGAACGGTTGTCTCTATTATACAGGCGGTTATAATCCTGATGCTCTTTCCAATATTAGGGCTAAAACTGAGTGTGCTTCAGATTCTGGGCACCATTGGTGTGGGGTTACTTCTTGCATTTACCATCTCATCCATCGGTATCGTTATAGCGAGTTTTTACGACAGTTTTGAAAGTTTCTCAGTGATAATGAACTTCATCGTTATGCCCATGTTCTTTCTCTCAGGCGCCATGTATCCGGTAAAGAACCTCCCCTTACTGCTCAAGTCCTTCACCTATATAAACCCCCTCACCTATGGCGTGGATGCACTGAAAAACATGATCTTTCCCCTTGAGACGGGGAGGATGGGCCCTGACTTTCCTCTCCTACTGGATATCTCCGTGCTCCTATTTACCGCCCTGATCTTCACGATTTCCGGAACAATGACATTCAGAAGAAGGGTATAAAAACGCAATCAACACTAAGAACGCAATTAACGCTTTAAAAAGCCTCTCTTTATCTATATCCCCTACACGCTACGAACCGCACCGAAAATGATAATATAATAAAGGGAGGTTTACTATGATATTT
>CAYMML010000124.1:0-5824 GCA_964391515.1 uncultured Thermodesulfovibrio sp.
CTAAGGTTTCTCCCAGTGCCCGGGTATCCAAACACCGGACTCGTTATAATGCCCTTTCTTCCAGAGATATCCCGGCCTTACAGAAGGCCTCCAGTATCCCTCCACCCACCGGGTACCATCCCAGTAGCCCGGAACCCATACAAAGCCCTCCTTTACCTTAAGAGGCTTCCAGTATCCGGGTATCCAGTAGCCGTCATCGTCCCAGTAACCCTCGACCCAGATATATCCCTCTTTATACTCTGGCCGCCAGAAGCCATCCACCCAGACATACCCATTCCAGAAGCCCGGAACCCAGACATACCCCTTTCTGACCTCAACAGGCTTCCAGTAGCCAAAGACCCACCTGCCGTCTGAAGTCCAGTACCCCTCTATCCAGATGTAGCCCTTCCTGTAGGGTGGTCTCCAGTAGCCGCCAATGTAAAACCCCCTTGGATGCCGGTATCGTGGAACCCATATATATCCCCTCCCGGGAGCAGGGGGTCTACGCGGTGGAGGTGCAGGGATGTAAAGCCTTCGGTCATACCGTTTGTACTTTGGTGCACCAGGTGGGTAGTGTCTGTATTTATAGGGCCTTTCTTTGTACGGTGGAGATGAATATGCCGGTAACACAAAACCAACTAATATGCTTACGAAAACGAGGGATTTAAATAAAACCCGGCCTTTCAACAAACCCATAAAAACCTCCCTCAAACGATTATAGGCATATTATACCAGAAATTAAAATTCTCTACATTGGCAAAACCAGCAACCCTGATGAAGCAGGGAAGGCAAAACTCGGGAGAAACCCGAATTTTCGTGATACATAAGGTACCGTGAAATGACCGCCGGTGTTATTGTCATTGCACAAGGAATTGTTTATTGTGATTGAATGAAAATCGCATTAAGCCCGGTTTCGATGGAGGGCTGTCTGTCCTAACCGGTATTAAAAGGGGTACAATTATCTTCCCTTATAATACATCTCCTCAGCATTCATAGAACTCCTGACAAGAGGTGCAGAAGCCACAAACCTGAACCCCATCTCCACCGCTCTCTGCCGGTAATACTCAAATGTATCCGGATGCACATACTCAACAACCTCAAGGTTGCCCATGGATGGTCTTAAATACTGCCCAATAGTCAAAAAATCACAACCCACATTGCGCAGGTCTCTCATCACCGAAATAACCTCGGTTTTTGTCTCACCAAGCCCCACCATCAGACCGGATTTTGTAGGGATACTACGGTTAATCTCCTTTGATACTTTAAGCACCTTTAAAGACCTCCTGTAATCTGCCTGTGGCCTTACAGTTTCATACAACGATGGTACCGTCTCAAGATTATGATTCAGCACATCAGGTTCAGCATCAAGAACCATTCGGATGGCATCTCTATCTCCTTTGAAATCAGGAATAAGCACCTCCACCTTCACATCTGGAAGTCGGGCTTTAATCTCTTTCACCGTCTTTGCAAACTGCCCGGCACCCCCATCGGGGAGGTCATCCCTCGTAACAGATGTTATAACAACATAACGCAATCCCAGTTCTCTTGCAGCCTCCGCCACCCTTACGGGCTCATCGGCATCAACCCCCTCCGGTCTACCATGGCTTACAGAACAGAAGTTACAGTTTCTGGTGCAGACATCTCCAAGAATAAGGAAGGTTGCGGTTGGTCTGGAAAAACACTCCCCCCTGTTTGGACACCTTGCCTCCTCACAAACGGTTGAAAGACCTTTTGAGCGCAGGAGTGACTTAGTCCTGTGTGAACCTACTACACTTTTTACCCGGATCCACTCAGGGAGTCTCATGGAAATTACATGGAAGGATTATCAGGAAAGATGGTGCCCGTCAGAGACGGGCACCGGGTTTTTTAATCAAGTTTAGTTACATTCGTTGCCTTGGGCCCCTTGTTGCCCTCCACAACCTCAAAAGAAACACGTTGTCCTTCGGCAAGGGTCTTAAATCCATCACCCTCTATATCAGAGTAATGAACAAAGACATCCTGACCATCATCCTTCTTAATGAAACCATACCCTTTGGTCTCATTAAACCACTTCACTGTTCCTTCCACTGCTGACATACTGCTTTTGCCTCCTTTCAAATACTGAAACCTGAAAAAATGCAGGCTCATCTTTTATAATGCTTTATGATTGATAATGTCAAGAAAAATTTTAACGCCTCCAACAAATCTGTGAATAAGATACTTATACGGTCGGTCAACTGGATCGGGGATGCGGTGATGACCCTGCCTGCTATCCGTGCAATCCGTGAAGGGCACAGGGGGGATTTTATCTCCCTACTTGGTAAGGAGTGGGTGCTGCCACTGTTTGAAAAAGACCCAAATATTGATGCCCTTATCACATACAGCAGTTCATTTAAAGGGATCAAGGGAAAATTTTTTGGAGCAAGAGTACTGAAGAAGGAGTCTTTCAGAAGGGCAATCTTGCTTCAGAATGCCATTGATGCCGCCATACTCTCATTCCTTGCAGGGATTCCTGAAAGAATGGGATATGCAAGAGACGGTAGGGGATTTCTTTTGACCAGTGGAGTAAGGATAAACAGTGAGTTACTTAAGTATCACCACATACTTTATTATCTCGAACTCTTGAGAGAACTCGGATACGGCAGCACCTTTAGAATACCCTGGATATACCTTGATCATGAGGAAAGGGAAGAAGGGCTCAGAAGGATTACAGAACTCAGAAGACCTGTAATCCTTCTTAATCCCGGTGCCGCCTACGGCAGTGCAAAGAGATGGCCAATTGAAAACTTCACCAGGCTCTCAGAAATGGTGATAAACGATCTTGGCGGAAGTATTGTTATTACAGGCTCAAAAAGCGAGATGGAGATTGGGAAGTCCATAACCAGCAAAATCCCAGGAGAGTTAAAAGCGGAAAACACCATTCTTGATCTTTCGGGCAGGACTACACTGAGAGAGTTAATCACCGTGATCAGTGCCGTCGATCTTGTTGTAACAAATGATTCAGGACCTATGCACATCACCTATGCCGTGGGCACACCACTTGTGGCACTGTTTGGCTCAACCGACCCTGCACTTACAGGACCACCTGATCTAATAGATCAGGGCAGTCTAAAACTGCCTGTTGAACTTGAAACCGGTGCACCATCAATCGTACTGAAGAAGGATATCCCGTGCTCTCCCTGTTTTAAACGAGAATGCCCGGAGAAAAACACCGAATGCTTGAGAAAAATATCACCCGATGAGGTTCTTCAGGCAATAAAAGAACTTCTCCCTTCAAAAAGGGCGGTGTTTTTCGACAGAGACGGCACCCTATGCAGAGATGCCCATTATCTCAACAACTGGGATGACTTTGAGCCCTTTGATGGCCTTGATGCATTAAAAAGACTCAAAGATGCAGGGTTTCTCCTCATTGGCGTTACAAACCAGTCAGGGATAAAGAGGGGACTCGTGGATCGGGAGTTCACCGAAAGTGTTAACAGGTTTTTTATAGATAGATACGGTTTTGATGACTTCCTCTACTGCCCCCACCTACCGGAGGATAACTGCGCCTGCCGGAAACCCTCACCTGGTATGCTTTTCACAGCACGAAAGAAGCACGGAATAGACCTTAAACGCTCCTACATGGTTGGTGATAAGGAAAGTGATATCACCCTTGGAGAATCGGTGGGTGCAACCACCATCAGAATATCGGGTGATGGCGAAAAAACAAAAAGGAATGAGATACAAAACATCGTCCAGGAAATACTTGACAGAGATAACAAAACTATTTAACCGATTCACCTTTCAACAACTTATACAAATACCCTTTGAAAACGCCTCTGCCTTTTCTCTCAGATTCATAAAGAAGGGGTCGTTTTTTGCCAGCCCACGCTCTGCCTCGTCAATTGCATCGTAATAGATATCCCAGCCTTCCTTTTCATCCGTATACGCCTTTTTGATAAACATCGGATCTTTTTCTATCTCATCAAGCAGATTACCTATCCTCCTTGCACCAATCGTTATCAGTTGCTCCGCCTTTTTAATGTCACCCCGCACATAATGCCCTGCAGACCTCAAGGCAAGTCTCACTATTGCGAGGGTAAAGGGAAGTTGTGTGATAAAACAGCCTGTAAAAGGGGAAAGTGCTTCTTTTGTTTTCTCCATCCTCCAGGGAAGTGCCCCGGCATAAAAGGAAAAGAGTATCATCCTTACATAGTCTCCCACAGTCTTGCCTGCTTCTGCCCGTTTTATAGCATCTGCCGCAAAAGCCTCCTTATCGTGCCTCATTATCAGACCTGCCTTGTGGAGATACCGTAGAAGGGGAAATTCATCTTCATATAGCACAGACATTATGTAGGCCTGATCTTCCGCACGGCCTATAAAAGAGGGGGTAAAAGGTCTGTATCTCCTCAGGGCATCTATCAACACCCCTGTTGTACCACCGGTTACATGAACCCGCTGAATGCAACTGGTTCTGCCATCATACTCACCACCCTCATCATACCTGGTCATCATCTCCGCAACCGTTGAGACTGCCTGTGGCAGGGTGCTTTGAAAGATAATCTCATCTGGATACTTTATGCCATCGGGGAAAGGCACATCAGGCACAAAGAGCGTATCTCTGAGATCCTTTTCATTTACGAGTGCACCGGCAATGAGACCCAGATATACCCTCTCACCGTTACTATCAACCCCCTCGCCACCCCACAATGGACTCTTGAAATGTTCAAGCGCCGATAACCCGGTCTCTCTCACGAGCGCCTCTTCAGGAAAGACCTGGTCAAGATCAATCTTAAAGGTGCCTCGTTTGTCGGTATCAATAAAAACACTCCAGAAAGCGGTGACCGCCTTGAGAAAACTATAGTGCCTTCCATACTCACCGTCCACACCGAAGACCCTCTTCACTTTTTCCTTTCCGGCAGGGTCTCCATACTTATCAATAATCGGAAACACCAATTCCGCAAGCATCCTTTCCGTGTCTGCCTCAGTAAAAATATAGATATCCATGTCCTTTATTTGTCCATATCTCCTGATTTCCTCTTCTATATACTCCCTTGAACAATCATGAAGCCCTTTATGGGTGACAGATACGGAAAGCAGGGTGGTGAGCCTATCTTTTCTGTTTATAACACCCCTACTCTTTTCAAACCTCACCATATCTGAAAGCCCCCTCAGACCGTACAAAATCTCATTCCTTTCCGGTGCCACACCAATCTCAACAGGATGATCATACCAGTATATCTGCTCCTCTTTCATCACATCCCCTATCCTGCAGAGGAGTTTATCCCCAAGCCCACATTTGTTGAGTCGGTATTCCTCGGGTGGAATTGTAAGAAGGGCGTTGGCAGTAAAGATTATTTCTCTTGCAGGGTCTACAATCGGATCAGGGTTGAGCCTTTCGATAAAGACTGCTCTCTTTTTTCGAAGTAAAGAGATAACCGCATCTTTGTCATCACCAATTATACCTTCAGGGAATAAAATGTCCCTTACAAAAGAAACGAACTCCTTATTGGAAAGGGAAGAGAGATATGAACCGGAAGTTTTGAGTTTATCAGAAAAACTTCTGTCTTTGATGCAGAGTTCTGTAACCTCATCCTGAATCTGTCTGAGACCTTTAAGGAAAAACTCCCTAACCCGTCTTTCTGAAAGAACCTCGGTAGCGTCACCATCTTTGAGGTATCTAAGGGCATCTTCGTAAAGGGGTGAGTCTTCCCCGGAAAGTACTATAAGAAATCCAAAGACGGACTTTTTAAGACCATTTGCAGAGGAAAACCCCTTAGACGGCTCAAAACCCGTTAGATCAAACCTCTTAAGAAGTTCACCGATGATCTTTGAAAACTCCCGAAACACAGATAAATATACTCTAACATGGTCTTTTTGTGCCAGT
>CAYMML010000125.1:0-5647 GCA_964391515.1 uncultured Thermodesulfovibrio sp.
ATAATATCCAAAAAGTGCAACTATTTGGAAGTAATAACTCTATGCAAACAAGAGAGCCCTGTGGTGCAATGCACCACAGGGCTCTTCCAAACCGCTTTTCCAGTTCCCCTTAAAGCACTATCACCTTATCGGCATCGTGCAGCATTGCGGCATTGTTATACTGGCTTCCACAAACAATGGCATCACTCAGGCCGTCAATCTTTGCCCCTGCATACTTGGCACTGTGATCACAGAGGCTCATCTCTACACCCTGGAGGTTGCAGAGAGAGGCATACTCCTCTTTCTCAAAAAGCCTTGTGCCAACATCCATCGTAAAGATAACCACCTCGTGCCCCTTCTCAACGGCAGCCCTGGTAATGCCGATCACATCATCGGCATGGTCTTCTGTATTTACAAGTATCCCTAACTTCATCGCCTACCTCCTTGGTTTGAGTATAAAATTACCAGCATATTACCTTGTCGTGAGACTCGATCATATCCACGATCTCTGGATAATTCTTGTTTTCCCGTATATCCACCACGGTTACATCGTTGTCTTTCTGATGAGACTCCAGGATCTTCTTCCCGGTCTCATCCATATCCCTCTTGATAATATAAAGAACCTTCATACTCTCACCTCACAATCCTTTTTGTACCCCTCATTAATAAGGGATTACTATGTCATACTCAAGAAGTTTCTTCGCTATATCCTCGGTGCTGATGAACTCAAAATCTGGATTCTCCTTCGTGTTAGTGTAAATTTTCATATCCAGATCCTTCATCGCCTCGATATTCATCTCGTTCTCCTCAGTCTCTTCCACCTTCCTGTCGAGCACATAGACATCGATAGTATCGTCAAGAAGGGTGATACCAACCGACATCCTCAGTGCCTCTCCCTGCCTGTCTCTGGCAAGAACGGCTATCTTCTTGGACATACCTCACCTCCTATAAAGTTTCAAAGTTTCTATATTTTGTAATTATACACCATCAGGCAAATTTATGTGAAGATTTTTTTATTACCCTAACCATTATAAAAAACAACCACGCAGAACCGAGCGAATGAAGGCTTTAAAGGATCCCTTCCACTACCTGGAAACATCACGGGAGCGATCACCTGAAAAAGTGAAAACTTTTGCCTTAGAGTCTTACCAAATCTTTGTTTTCTGCCCTTCCGTTAGATATTTGTATAACTTTGAGAATATTCAGGCAGCCGACTGAATATCTGCAGACAGCAACTTATAATCTGCCCAATGGGCACTTACTCCTTGAGGGTCTTATTCATCGGTTCCACATCCACCTCTTTAAACAGTGCCCTCTTCTCTCTCAATGCCGCCGCAATAAACTCCCTGAACAGCGGGTGTGGATCTGTCGGGCGGGACTTGAATTCTGGATGAAACTGACAACCAAGGAACCAGGGATGATCGGGAATCTCCACAATCTCCACCAGTTCCTCATCCGGACTCTGTCCGCTTATCCGCATACCGTGCCTGGTCAGTATGCCCCTATAGGCATTGTTGAACTCGTAACGGTGTCTGTGCCTTTCGTAAATCTGTGCCTTGCCATAGGCGGTATGCGCGAAGGAGCCTTCAGAGAGTACGCAGGGGTAGGCGCCAAGCCGCATGGTGCCCCCCTTCTGGCTATCCTTCGACCTCTCCTCCACCCTTCCCTTCCTGAAGTCGTACCACTTCTCCATGAGGTAGATAACGGGGTCAGGGGTGTTAAGATCAAACTCGGAACTGTTCGCCTTTGGCAGCCCGCAGACATTTCTTGCAAACTCAATCACCGCACACTGCATACCCAGACAGATACCAAAGAAGGGAACCCTCTTTTCCCGGGCATACCTGATCGCCTCTATCTTACCCTCTATCCCACGGTAACCAAAGCCACCCGGAACCAGTATCCCGTCTGCCTCAGATAGGTATCGATCAGGGCCATCCACCTCTATCTGCTCAGAGTCAACCCAGAGAAAGTTTATCCTGGCATTGTTTGCAATCCCTCCATGAACGAGTGCCTCGTTAAGGCTCTTGTACGAGTCGCGGAGGTCTATATACTTCCCCACCATGGCGATATTCACAGATGTGGCAGGCTCCTTTATCCTCTTTACCACATTCTCCCAGGCTGTGAGGTCAGGCTCAGGGGTGTTTAGACCGAACCTATCCACCACTAACCGGTCAAGCCCCTCCTGATGAAGCGCAAGCGGCACCTCGTAGATGGTGTCCACATCAATTGCCGCTATCACCGAGTCAAGATCCACATTACAGTGGAGGGCTATCTTCTTCTTCATCTCCTCCGGCAGTGGCCTGTCGCACCGGCAGAGGAGCGCATCGGGCTGGATACCTATAGCCCTCAACTCCTTCACGCTGTGCTGGGTGGGCTTTGTCTTCAACTCCCCAGCGCTGGGTATATACGGGACGAGTGTAAGGTGCATATACAGCACATTGTCTCTTCCCACATCATACCTCATCTGCCTTATCGCCTCCAGGAAGGGAAGACTCTCGATGTCGCCAATCGTCCCGCCTATCTCTACGATCACAACATCGAAATCGTTACTAACAGACTTTATGGTCTGCTTTATCTCGTTTGTGATATGGGGAACCACCTGAACGGTCTCCCCCAGGTAATCACCCCTGCGCTCCTTGGTGATCACATTGTTGTAAATCCTGCCGGTAGTGGCATTGTTAGCCTGTGATGTCCTTACAGAGGTAAACCTTTCGTAATGACCAAGATCCAGGTCGGTCTCAGCACCATCGTCGGTCACGAAGACCTCACCGTGCTGAAAGGGGCTCAATGTGCCCGGATCCACATTTATATAGGGGTCAAGTTTCTGTAAAGTGACCTTCAACCCCCTTGCCTCAAGGAGTGCCCCTATGGCAGCAGAGGCGATCCCCTTTCCAAGAGACGAAACCACACCACCCGTTACGAAGATGAATTTAGCCATTTTTCCACCCTTTTCAAGTCCTCCGGTGTGTCCACACCGATGGTTTCCCGTTCGGTTATACCTACCTTTATCCTGTACCCATTGTATAAGGCTCGTAACTGTTCGAGTTTTTCAGTCCGCTCCGGAGGGGCAGGCTCAAGCCTGGTAAGGTGCATGAGCACATCCTGCCGATAACTGTAAATGCCCACATGTTTCAGGAAGTTATTAAATCCATCAGAAGCACCCTCACCACCATCCCTGTGGTAAGGGATACCGGCGCGTGAGAAGTAAAGGGCAAACCCCTCTTTATCGGTTACCACCTTCACCACATTGGGATTGGTAAACTCAGAAGGATCTGAAGATTTCACCGCCAGCGTACCCATATCTGCCCTATCGTCATCAAGCAGCATCACCACCTGGTCTATCATCTCACCCCTGATCAGCGGCTCATCCCCCTGAACATTCACAATTATATCATAATCGGCATCTTTTACAGCCTCCGCAATCCTGTCGGTACCCGAGAGGTGATCCGGTGAGGTCAACACCGCCTTTCCACCAAACCCCTCAACACACTCAAATATCTCTCTGCTATCTGTGGCAACGATCACATCCCTGACCAGCCCTGCCCTTGAGGAACCCTCAAACACATGCTGAATAACCGGCTTCCCTCTCAGCATTGCAAGGGGTTTGCCGGGGAAACGGGTTGACCCATACCTTGCAGGTATTACCACACAGGCGTTCAACCGGAGTTACCCCCTTCCCCCTTTTTAAAAGAGGGATGTGCCTTTCTTACATCGCCCACACGCATGGTAACCCTGTTAGAGTCAAGGTGTTCTAAAAAGGGAAGTGCAAACTTCCTGGTGGTTCCAAGGAGGTCTCTGAACTCGCCAACGCTCATGGTGTCTTTCACTTCAAAATGCCTCCTGAGAAGGGAGAGCATCTTCTCATAGTCCTCAGAGAGGAGGTAATACGAGTCGGTCACCCGTTTAAGTTTGCCCTCTTTCGCCATGAGTTTGAGCACGTCCTCTATCTCCTTCAAACTCTTCCCGGTGTATTCCGCTATATCCTTCTTATCAGGCGGTTGGAAACCCTCCTTCCTTAAAAGGCCGGTTATCTGATCCTTCAACTCCTGGAACTGCCCTGTAACAGAAATACTGAACTCCTTCAATTTTATCAGATCCTTTTCCACTACAATCTCATCCATCAGTGAGATAAGCCCGTTAAAACTCTTCTGTGGAAGCCCAAAGAGTGACCTAAGAACCTCCTTCTGCATCCCGGGCTTCAAAGGGTTGTTTTTGTGAAACCTCCTCAGGGCATCAAGAAACCGCTCTCTGAAGGAGTTATAAATATCCCTGTGAATGAGCGTATCATCGTAAGAAAATATCTCACCATTGCTTAACAGCGTCTTTACCGCCTCTCTTATCTCCGGCAGGTCTCTGTTTATCCAGCCCTCGATCAGTTGTGGTGACACACCCCGCTGCCCCATCTTTCTTATCTTGGTGGAAATCTTCTCCTTTAAGGTCCCCTCAAGGTATGTCTTCAGGTCGTCAAGCCCCTCCTTCCTCCGCCTCCTCCTTGCAAGTGAATCAAGGATTATCCCGCCACCAATCGTCTGAACAGGTGAAAACCGCCTTATGATAAACCTGTCACCTGAAACACCTATTAGCGGTCTGTCGAGTCTTACCTGAGCAAAACCGGACTCCCCGGGCTTTAACTCCTCTCTGTCGTAGAGTATCACCCTGCCAAGCACCTCCGAGGTGGCAAGGTGGAAATGGACAACACTCTTATCCTTCAGAACCGGTGCATCCTCGAGCAGGTCTATCCTCACATCCACCGCCTTGGTAAGTCTGAACCTCCCGGGCGAGACCACCACATCACCTCTGTGAATCTGCTCCTTCTCCACCCCCTGGAGGTTGATAGCCACCCGCTGCCCGGCATAGGCCTTTTTTATGGACTGGCCGTGGCTCTGTAACCCCCTCACCCTGCTTGAGATACCCGCAGGGAGTATTTCCACCTGATCCTCAGTGGCAAGACTGCCTGATATGGCGGTACCCGTCACAATCGTTCCAAAACCCTTCAGGGTAAACACCCTGTCTATGGGCAGTCTGAAAAGCCCCAGTGATGACTTTGGCTTCACCCTTTTTGCAAGTTCGTAAATCCTCTCCTTCAGAAATGGGATGTTATCTCCCCTTACAGACGAGACCGGAACAATCTCAGCCCCTTCAAGGAATGTACCCCTCACAAAATCCTCTATATCAGACCTTACAAGTTCTAAAAACTCCTCATCCACCAGGTCGATCTTTGTAATAACGATCATGCCGGCATTAATACCAAGGAGGTTGCAGATTGCAAGGTGCTCCCTGCTCTGGGGCATCACCCCTTCGTCGGCAGCAATCACAAGCAGCACCATATCTATCCCCCCCGCACCGGCGAGCATGTTTCTTATTAGCCTCTCGTGACCAGGCACATCCACTATACCCACCGTGAGGTCAGGATAATGTAGATCGGCAAACCCGAGGTCGATGGTGATACCCCGCTGTTTCTCCTCCTTTAATCTGTCAGGGTCAATACCTGTAAGCGCCTTTACGAGTGCACTCTTTCCGTGATCTATATGCCCCGCCGTTCCGAGGATTATGTTTTTCACTGCCCTGTAACCTCCAGATGCGGTCTCAAACTAACAGATGGGTAATATTATACATGAAACCATCTGGTAGAATTTTGCACAAAAGCACCCCTCCATTAAGGGTATAA
>CAYMML010000126.1:0-5604 GCA_964391515.1 uncultured Thermodesulfovibrio sp.
AGTCCATTGAAAACGGGCTCAATATGTGGATAGTCTCTGATAACCTCCGGAAGGGCGCAGCGCTTAACGCCGTTCAGATTGCAGAGAAACTTATCGAAATGGCATAGGAAAAAGGCAGGATGGTTGGGGTGGAGAGGAAGAACGAAGCACATGATCCGTAAGCCTGCCACTGAGGGGGGCGGGACTCTTACAGGAACCCGAATAATATCAAAGATGCTGAAGACTGGTTCAGTTTCAGATAGAGTTTGTTTATCACACTGTCGAGGTGATTGCTGACTAACCTTTAAGATCATAGGTGAGTGTCCAGAGATACTGCATGCGTGATTATACGAGAATATAGCAAGGGTAATTATCGTAAATATCTACATCATAATTCAGTTTTGATTCTGGTATAATTATGAGGAAGGGACATTCATTTCACTCTATGGGGGTGAACCTATGAAGACACGAAATCCTACATCTGAAGAAATTGAGGAATTGCTATCTTTTTTGCCAAAACTCTATGCTGAAGGGTTTAATCCTGTTGACACTGTCCTTGGCGGAAACTTCAGTAACGGGGTGTTGTTCTTCCCAATTCCTTTTTATAATAAAACTGTAATGGAATTTTGTGATGTGGTAGAAAAAAAGTGCTGGGTAGACTATGACTATCTTTCTAAAAATCCAGAAAGAATGTTCACTGATGAGGATTTTATAAAAAATGCAAATCTTGATGAGATAAAGGCGATGCTGACATATTGTATACGGGGAGAACGTTTCTGTAGTTTCCATCTGGATGGAATGATAAAAGATGGTTATATACGTCGAATACTTGAGAGGCTGGCGGAACTTTATTCTAAGGGTTTGGGAAGTTGAGAACTTTATGCGTATATGTATTCACCGTGGCAGTAAAGAGATAGGTGGTAGTTGTATTGAATTAGAATGCAGGGGGAAAAGGTTAATTCTTGATCTTGGCATACCGCTTAATGCAGGCGGCGATAAAGAGGAGAACCTTCCGCAGATACCGGGACTGAATGGCTCTGATCCTTCCTTGCTTGGAATTCTTGTTACTCATTCTCATATCGACCATTGTGGGCTACTTGAATATGTATCGCCTGAAATCCAGGTTGGTATGAGTGGAGCATCAAGGAGAATCCTTAATGCTGCTTCACCTTTTCTTAGGGGAGGTTGTAGTATATCATCCAGGGGCTGGACTTACCGTCACGGGAATCGCTTAAGGATCGATCCTTTTTGTGTCACTCCTTTACTTGTTGATCATTCCGCCTATGATTCTTATTCCCTTCTTGTTGAATGTGATGGGAAAAGGGTGTTTTATACAGGAGATTTTCGTGCCCATGGCAGAAAGAAAAACTTGTTTGAGCATTTAATTGAAGTTCTTCCATGTGGTGTGGATGTTCTTCTCATGGAAGGCACTTCTGTTGGACAAAGTAGCAGTTGTAATAACTTCCAGACAGAAAGAGATATTGAAAACCATTTGATGGATCTGTTTTCAAAGGCCAAGGGGTTGGTGCTTGTGCATGCATCTGCACAAAACATTGACAGAGTGGTATCAATTTTCAGGGCTAGTAAAAGGACTGGTAGAAGGCTTGTAATTGATTTATACACGGCAGCGGTGTTAGAGGCAACCGGCAATGAGAATATTCCTCAGTCTACCTGGAGAGATGTTGTCCTGTATGTGCCACAGATCCAACGTGTGCAGATAAAGGAAAATGAATTATTTGGTTTGCTTAAACGCCATTCCGAGAACCGCATATTTATTGAGGACATTAAACGGAAGCGTAATGAGTTTACATTACTTTTTCGGCCGTTGCACATACAAGACCTTGAAAACTGTGAATGCCTTGCCGGGGCTATCTATGTATATTCACAATGGAGAGGTTACTGGCAGAGGGGTGATTATGAAATGGTCAAGGACTGGCTTCTCAGGCATTCTATTCCTTTTTACAGCATACATACATCAGGGCATGCAAGTCCTGCCGCACTTCAAATGTTAGTAGAAAAAGTTAAACCGAAAAGGATTGTCCCTGTTCACACCTCGTCACCTGAGAAATATTATAGGCTATTTCCGAATGTGGAGGTTCATAAAGATGGACAGTGGTGGGAGGTTTAAATGAGAGGGCTTTCTGAAGAGTTCATAAAAGCCTTTTTAAAACCTAACGGAAGCCTTCACCCAATACTTGAGCGCCTTAAGGTGGACGATACACTCATGCTATCTATACGGGAAAATTATGTCAATATCTACTACAGGGGTGGTAATATTCTAAGGCTCAACGCAAAGGGGCAAGGTGCATATACCGCCTTTTTTGATATAAAAGGGTATAACATCCATCAGTTCCCCTTGCCTGTTCTGCCAGATACTATCAAAAACCAGGAAGACTCAAGCCGATGGGTAGAGGCATTTCAAATCCTTAAGGGGGTAATGGATATTTATTTTTCTCACCACAAGAAACCGGAACGGGAGTTTCAACAACTACTTGTGAGAGAGAATAACTTTTCAAACGTATCTAACCAGAGTGAATATTTTATTGTGGACATTGAGATTGCCGATAAAAACCTTGGTGCAAGAATTGATGCACTTGCCGTGTGCTGGCCGGTATCAAAAAGAAAGGTGCCTTTCAATATACGCCCTGCGTTTATTGAAATGAAATATGGTGATATTTCATTGTCTGGCAAATCAGGGATTATAAAGCATCTGAAAGATATCAGTAACTTGATTGCAGATAAAGGGAAGTATGAGAAACTAATCAGAACAATGGAAGTTCAACTTAACCAGTTGAATAAACTTGGGTTGATTAAATTCAAAAAGGCTTCCAGATTTAAAGAAATACTGGTGGATAACAGGGAAAAGCCTGAAGTGATCTTTGTTTTTGCAAATCATAATCCAAGAAGTCAAAAGTTGATATCCATACTAAAATCACCGGAATGTGAGTCATTTGGTAAGTCAGAAAAGTTTGACCTCAGGTTTTTTGTGTCTTCTTTTGCAGGTTATGCTTTACATGAAGCATCTATGTTACCACTTTCTAAGTTTTGCAAACTGTTAGAAACCGTCGGTAATCGAGAGGGGTGAGGATGGAAAATATCACCTTAGAACAGCGGAACAGGCATAGGGGCTGTCTCCTTGGGCTTGCCGTTGGAGATGCAGTAGGGGCATCTGTGGAGTTTTATCCAAGGGGAAGTTTTGAGCCTGTTATTGATATGGTAGGCGGTGGTCCACATAGATTAAGGGCAGGTGAATGGACTGATGATACCTCAATGGCGCTCTGTCTTGCTACAAGTCTGGTTGAACGGCGTGGATTTGATCCAGAGGATCAGATGCTGAGATACGTCCGGTGGGCTGAAGAGGGTTACCTTAGTAGCACTAAAGTATGTTTTGATATTGGTGAAACGGTTAGGGTGGCACTTGAAAGATTTCGCAGGACAGGTGATCCCTTCTCGGGCTCGAAAGACCCACGATCAGCAGGAAACGGGAGCATCATGCGACTTGCTCCCATACCTATGTTTTATTTCCCTCATATAGATGTAGCAGAACACTTTGCTGCGGAAAGTTCCAAAACAACACATGGTGCTGAGGAATGTGTTGACGCCTGCCGTTTGCTTGCTCGGGTGCTTATTCGTGCTCTTTCGGGAAAGCCGAAGGAAGAAGTAGTCCTTGGTGATATGGAACAGTTTTCAGGCAGTGCTAAAATTGTTGCTATTGCTCGGGGAGACTACCTTAAGAAAAGTGAGGCAGAAATCATGGGCACAGGATATGTGGTGCAATCTTTAGAAGCGGCATTGTGGTGTTTCATGAAAACTGGAACTTTCAGGGAGGCGGTTCTCAAGGCTGCAAACCTGGGTGGTGATGCTGACACAACGGCAGCGGTATGTGGGCAGGTGGCAGGTGCCTTTTATGGAGAGTCTGGGATTCCCAGGGGGTGGTTGAAGAAACTCGTAATGAATAAAGAGATTTCTGAATTGGCAGACCGACTACTACTTGCCAAGAGACACTTTGAAAAGGAGTAGTTATAATTGTAAAGCGTTGTCTGTAAACTAAACATACTAAGGCCTGCTTTATATCATGCAATCCTTATATACATACCAATCTACTGTAACAATGTCACTACCAAAATCCCCTATCCAAACACATATAACCGGAAATGTTTGTTATAATAACCATATCCTGTCGTTATCTTTTTGACGCAGAAGCAGAGGAGTTTTATATTCCATGATACACCGATAAACCAACCTCCTGGAAGGTGGAAGATGAAGGTTATAGTAGATGAAGACACATGCATAGGTTGTGGAAACTGTGCCGAGATCTGCCCTGCCGTCTTTGTGCTGGATGAAGAGATAGGCAAGTCCAGGGTGATCGACTCGGCTGCCTGTGATTATGCAGACTGCTGTGAGGCTGCAGAGGAAAACTGCCCCGTTGAGGCAATAAGTATTGAAGAAGACTGAGGGTTTTCCTGACGAAAAGATAGGCCTCGTTATCAGGAGATTGAAAAGGCAGGTAAGCACCCTGCAGGTGCCATACCTTGAGCAGATGGTGAGTGTTGACCGGTCACCTTTTAAAGTGCTCGTCTCCTGCATCCTTAGTTTGAGAACTCAGGACAAAACCACATCAGAGGCGTCGGAACGGCTCTTTGCCATTGCCGATACCCCCGAAAAACTTGCCTCCCTCTCTGCCAAAGAGATAGAAAAGGCGATCTATCCGGTGGGGTTTTACAGGGTAAAGGCAAAAAACCTGAAAAAGATCAGCAGGGAAATAATCACAAGGTTTGGCGGTGAGGTTCCCGCAACCATTGATGAGTTGCTCACGTTAAACGGTGTCGGCAGAAAGACGGCAAACCTGGTGGTCACGCTGGGCTGGAACCTGCCCGGCATCTGTGTTGACACCCATGTCCACAGGATCACCAACCGGTGGGGTTATGTGAAGACAAAGACCCCTGAAAAGACCGAATTTGCGCTCCGTGAAAAACTCCCGCGACGGTACTGGAAGGAGATTAACGGCCTCTTAGTCGCATTCGGACAGGGAATATGTAAGCCCATATCTCCCCTTTGCAGCCGGTGTGAAATATCACGGTTCTGCCAGAGGGTGGGTGTGAAGAGAAGCCGGTGATATGCTCGTCTCATTTGTGATACCGGTTTATAACGGGGCTGCCACGGTTACTCAGTGCCTCCTCTCTTTTACGGGTGAAGACCTGACGGGTGTGGAGGTGATACTCGTTGATGATGCCTCTGAGGATGACACGCCGGAGATGGCATCACCGCTTCTTCCCGACATAAACGGGAGACTGATCAGACTTTCAGGGCATTCAGGGGCGGCTGCTGCAAGAAACCATGGTGCCCGGACGGCTCGTGGAGACATCCTGGTCTTTACCGATGCCGACTGTATCATTGAGCCAGGTCTGGTTGAGAGGATAAAAAACAGATCCAAGGGGCTACCGCCTCGCACCATCCTTGGTGGAACCTACACACCCCTTTCGGCAGACGGGGGGTTTTTCAGTGACTTTCAGTCTGTGTTCATAAACTATTCAGAGACGAAACATCCCGACCGGCCTGATTACATACCCACCCACCTGATGATCATCAGAAGGGAAGACTTCCTTTCCCTTGAAGGGTTCAGAG
>CAYMML010000127.1:0-5530 GCA_964391515.1 uncultured Thermodesulfovibrio sp.
CGTGTCTTGTGTTGGTTGGGTTTGTTGCGGCTCTGGTGTTGTGTTAGAATCTTATATGCTCAGGTATCTAATAGTTGAGGATGAGCCGGATGTGGCATCGGTGCTTATGGAGGTGGTGGAAGGAGCGGGCTCCAGGCCTCTTCATGCTCCTGATGGGAGATCTGCCCTTTGGTTTGTTGAGAGTTATGGTATTGATATAGCCCTTGTTGATATAATGCTTCCCGACATAAGCGGGCTCGAACTGATAAGACTGATAAATGAAAAAAGCCCCGACACCGTTATAATCGTTATTACCAGTGTGTATGAGCCCCAGACCATTGTGAAGGCGGTAAAACAGGGTGCATCCGAATACATCACAAAGCCCTTCGAGATAGCCTACCTCAAGAGGGTGTTAAGCACTTACGAGGAACTGATAAGGCACAGAAAGAGGTCTCCCGAGCCGGAGTCCGCCGAGAAAGACCCTATTGGTGAGATCATAGGAGAAAGCCCTGTGATCAGGGCATTAAAGAAGACCGTTCGTGAGGTGGCCTCTACCGACAGCACCATCCTCCTTACCGGGCCGACCGGTGTGGGTAAGGGGGTCTTTGCAAGGGTGATACACAAACTCAGCCCCAGACGGGATGCCCAGTTTGTAAAACTCGACTGCGGTGCCATACCTGAAGCACTGCTTGAGAGTGAGATTTTCGGGTACAACAAGGGTGCCTTTACCGGGGCAGACCGTGACAAGAAGGGGCTTGTGGAGAGGGCAGACGGCGGGACGCTCTTCATGGACGAGATAGGTGAACTTCCCTTAAACCTCCAGACCAAGTTTCTCGGTTTTCTGGATACCAAGGAGTTCAGGCGTATAGGAGGAGCCAGAGACAGGCGCTCCGATGCCCGGATCATAGCCGCCACCAACCGCTCACTTGAGGAGATGGTCAAGAAGGGGACATTCAGGGAAGACCTCTTTTATAGACTCAATGTGATACACCTCCACATACCACCTCTGAGAGAGCGGGGAGGAGATGTTATGCAACTTGCTGAATACTTTCTTGGTGAGTTCTCCCGTAAGATGAGCCGTGAGATTAAGGGGTTTACCCCCGATGCAAGGGAGTTTATCATGAATTACCACTGGCCCGGAAATATAAGGGAGTTGATGAACCTGATAGAGCGTGCCGTGGCACTTACGGAAGGAGACGTGATCAACCTCCGTGACCTCTCGGTGCCACTGAAACCGGAAAGAGACCTCCGCCACTTTCCGAAAGAGATCATTCCACTGAGGAGGCTCGAAGACGACTACATCCTCTATGTCCTGAAAAGTACCGGTGGCAACAAATCACTTGCATCAAGGCTACTTGGGATCACCCGTAAGACCCTCAGAGACAGGCTGAGAGCCATAGAAGATGCCCAACCTCATGGTGAATAAATAACCACATGGTTAAAAAATAACCATATTTTTGACACCCCTTTTTCTATAACCCCTTGATTTTAAAAGAAACTGTTTCTGGCATCAATCTTGAATAAATTGACCATAGTCAGCGGGAGCTGGATATCAAAAGAAGGAGGTAACGGGACGATGAAGAACTGCTGGGAGTTCAAAAACTGCGGGAGGGACAAGACGGGCGACTGCCCCGCCTACACCAAGAAGGCCGGGAAGATCTGCTGGGTTGTGGCAGGCACGATGTGTGGCGGAGAGGTGCAGGGGACCTTTGCCAAGAAAATCGAGAGTTGCCTCAAGTGTGATTACTACATTTACGCCACTTCTGGCGATGAGACCTTTCATCTTACCTGATTATCTACAGGTATCATAAAGGGCGGTGTTCAGACGGGCATCGGTGCCACTTCAAGCCTAAAAGGTGCGTTAACTATGCTGTTACATCTTCTTTCCGGTTTGCATGCGGAGGTGACGGGTAGATGAAGGGAATAGGTGTAAGGCTTCTCATTGCAGGAATACTGCTTTCTCTACTGGTCTCAGGGGGGATTTTTCTTCACGAGTCGAGAGAGCGGGAGGAGTTTGTTCAGACTCTTTACAGAACCGATCTTGAGGAGAAGGTAGGCTACATAAAGGGTGTTCTCTCAAGGCGGATGATAGAGGACAACATCCCCCTTCTCAAGAAAGACCTTTCTGAGATAGAGAAGGCAGGGCTCCTTTCGGGGCTTACCATATTCAGGTCAGACGGTGAGGTCTGGATAAGCGATGGTTCACCCATCCCCATCTCAAGGGGGATAAGCGCCCCTCCCTGTAACACCTGCCACCAGGGGGGTGAGGATGACCCCTCTTTCATGGTATTTTCCTACCCCCTTGAGGCAAAGGGAAAGTGCAAAAAGTGCCACCACGGTGACTCCGGCACAATCGGCGTGGTCTCCGGTGTTATCAACACGGGGGAAATTGCCCATATAAAGAAAGACCTAATGGGTGACATGCTGTTTCTGTTACTTATTGTGCTTGGCATGATCTCTGCCGCCGGGATCATAATACACGGTTGGGTGGTAAGGAGGCTCATGGGGCTTAAGGATGCCATCAGCGGGTTTTCAAGGGGTGAGTTCAGGCCGGTAAGTGAGAGTGGTGGTGATGAGATTGCCCTGATAGGGCGTGCCTTCAACCGGATGGCAAGAGAGGTGATACAGGCAAGGAGTGAGGTTGAGGCATCAGAGAACTACCTGAGAAACCTGATTAACAATATATCCGATATGGTGATCGTGCTTGATCGGGACTACCGGATAAGGTTTTTAAACCGCCTTGCCCTTGAGTACCTTGGTGTAAGCGATGAAAAAGAGGTGATCGGGATGCCCTGCCACAGGGCGTTTCACGGCTCTGATGTGCCCTGCCCTGAGGTAGGGGGTGCAGTGGCGGATGAGTGCGGTGTGGAGGATGCCTTTTCCGGGCAGAGCAGATATACCATACACACACACTACGACGAATCGGGCCCACGGTACATCTATGTGAGGTTCATCCCCTTCCGGGTGGGGGCGGATATCCCCTTCGTGATCGAGATGGCAAGGGATGTTACCGAAAACTACCGGTTGAATGAACGCACCCGTATCCTTGCCGATGTGGGTAAGGGGCTGCAGGGGGTGGACTCCATGGAGGAGTTTTTTGAAAGACTGGTAGAACTGGGGAAGTCGAGTTTCCAGGCCCATGCCTCAAATGTTTACATGATAGACCCCATGGAGGGGCGGCTTTACAGACAGACCTCACCCTCCGTGCATGGCGATGAACTTGTGGAAGCACTCAGGGAGATGGATATAGACGAGTGTGTCTCCGGCCTTGCCATACACACCGGTATGCCCAATGTGGCCGAGACGATCGAGGAGTTTCCCGAGGGGAGACTCCTTCCGCTCATAAAAAAGGCCGGGTTTGAGACCATTGTGAGTATCCCCCTTATGAGGGATGCCCGTGTGGTGGGGGTTTACAACATCGCCTGGAAGAATAGGAGGGTTTACAGAAAGGGGGATATCCCCTTCTTTGAGGTGCTTCAGGAGTTGATAAACAGGACTTTTAACAGGATCATAACTCAGTCATCACTCGTTCTTGAGACCGAGAGGGTGCGGACGCTTTCTGACCTCATAACAAGTATATCTGAGAAGGAAGGGCTTGAGGAGACTCTTCGCATCATTGTGAGGGCTGCAAGACGGCTCCTCCATGCCGATATATGCGGTGTGTTTATTTATACTGAAGATGGTGAAACGCTCAGGCTCGTGAGCCTTGAGGGTGGTGACAGGGAGAACCTCACTGGCAGGTTTGAGGTCAGGGCTGATGAGTTCAACCTGGAACTTGACAGGGAAAACAATACCTTTTCCTCAATAAACGTGTTTGAGGATGAGAGGTTCAGCCCCGTAAGGACGGTTGCTGAGAGGTACGGCTTCAGGTCGGTTTACGGCAGGTGCCTATTTTCAAGAGAGGGCAGAAAGATGGGGATTATCTTCGGGCTCTGGAGAGAGGAGAGACTTCCGCTGCTTGATGAGATATCACTCTTTAATGCCTTTTCAGACTCGGCGGAGATAGCAATAAACAAGGCCTTCCTTATAGACGAACTCCGGAAGGAGAAACAGAAGGTGATAGACATCTTTAATTCCATCTCTGACCCTATATTTGTGACGACCCGTGACTTTACCATAACCATGGCAAACAGGGCGTTTCACAAACTGGTGGGTGATGAGCACCCCGAGGGCAAAAAATGCTTTCAGGTGGTGCACCAAAGGGGTATGCCCCATGTGGAGTGTCCCCACTACGAGACGGTTCACACAGGGGGGCTGAGTGTGAGTGAGCGGACATCGGAAGGGATGAGTTACATTTACACCACATCGCCAATGCACGATGCCAAAGGGGATGTAACAGGGGTTATTCATCTGATAAAGGATATATCATTTTTGAGAGAGATGGAGGCCGAGAGGGAGTCTTTGAAGGAGCAACTACTACATGCCCAGAAACTTGAGTCTATCGGCAACCTTGCAGGCGGTATTGCGCACGACTTCAACAACCTCCTTACAGCGGTGCTCGGCCATACCGAACTTGCCATGATAAAGGCGGAAGACGAGGGTTTCAGGAAGAACCTTGCGGTTATAAAGGAGGCTGCCGAAAAGGCAAGGGACTTAACCAGACAACTCCTGCTCTACGGCCGTAAGACACCTATGGACAGGAGGGTGCAGGATCTGAACGAGATAATGGAGGGCACCATCAAGATGATAAGGCGGATGATAGGAGAGGAGATAGAGGTGAAGATGGAACTTGCAGAGTCTCCCCTCCTTGTGAATGTGGACAGAACCCAGATCAGTCAGGTGATCATGAACCTCTGTGTGAATGCCCGCGATGCCATGCCGGATGGTGGAACCCTGCTGATCAGAACCGGAAAGGGAAACCCTCCCGCTGATGGGCTGTTTCCTCCAGGCAGAAAGCCTGACAGCAATGCCGAAATGGTGTTTTTCTCCGTAACCGATACCGGAGTAGGCATACCGGAAGAGATCAGGGAGAATATATTTGAGCCCTTCTTCACCACCAAGCAGGAGGGGCGGGGGACTGGGCTCGGGCTGAGTGTGGTCTATTCCGTGGTGGATACTCATGAGGGATTTTTACACCTCCGCTCAGGTGAGGGCGAGGGGACGAGTTTTACCGTGTTTCTGAAAGAGGCCGAGATCAGAAAAGGCACTTCAAGAGATGGCGGAAACGGGGGCAGCCTCCCCAGGGGGAATGAGCGGGTTCTGCTCGTGGATGACGATGAGTTCATAAGAGACACGGGCAAGAAACTCCTTGAGAGTTTGGGCTACAGGGTGACGGTGGCAGCATCCGGGAAGGAGGGGTATGAGGCCTTCATGAGGGAAGACGGGGGCTTTGAGGTCGTGCTCTCCGACCTGCGGATGCCCGGCATGAAGGGGACGGAACTCTTTGAGAAACTCCGTGAGGCCAACGGTGATCTACGATTCATTATAATTACCGGATATGGAAGGCAGGAGATTGAAGACTCCCTGCTTTACCGCATACACGGCGTGATTGAAAAGCCCTTTAACATAAGGGAACTTGCCTACAAAGTAAGGTATGCCCTGGATGAGGGCA
>CAYMML010000128.1:0-4242 GCA_964391515.1 uncultured Thermodesulfovibrio sp.
CCCACATGAAATCATGTAAAATAGATGAAAGAGCGTTTACGAAAAGGAGGAGTGGCATGAAGAGGACGATTGAGAACCTTGCAAAGGCGTTTATCGGTGAGAGCCAGGCAAGAAACCGGTACACCTTCTATGCAAAGGCTGCACAGAAGGAGGGGTATGACCAGATTGCCGAACTATTTCTCATCACCGCAGACAACGAGCGGGAGCATGCCAAGTGGCTCATGAGGATGATAAACGGCCTGAAGAACGGTTCTGGCGAAGGTCTTGACGAGATAGTCGTAGAGGCCGTTACCCCTACCACCCTGGGAAGCACGGCGGATAACCTCAGGGCTGCCATAAACGGCGAAAACTACGAGTACACGAAGATGTACCCTGAGTTTGCCGATGTTGCTGAGGAGGAGGGGTTGCCCGATATTGCAAAGCGCCTCCGTGCGATAGCGAAGGCGGAGTCGCACCACGAGGAGCGGTACAGAAAACTCCTTGAGCAGGTAGAAAAGGGGACGGTCTTCCGTAAAGAGAAGAAGGTCACATGGGTCTGCAGGAAGTGTGGCTATGTCCACGAAGGGGAGACGCCGCCCGACGAATGCCCTTCATGCAACCACAAGGCAAACTACTTTCAGGTTAAGTGTGAGGAGTATTAAAGATGTTCAGGCAGTCCTCTCCCACCAGAGGACTGCCACATCCGTGCCTGAGGGCTCGACTATAACATCACCCATTCTTGTAAGGGATAACTCTCTGCCAAGGATTGCAGAGACAATCTCTGCCTCTTCCATGTCCTGAAATATAAAACTGCTGTTCAAACGGTAGTTTCTTATGTAGAGAAAATCATAGTGGTTTTGCAGTCTGTCTATATCTTTGAAGTCTATGTAACCCTGCTGGTTTATCTCTGTAACCAGGCAGACATAGGCGGGAAGTGTTGAAAAGACCTTCTTCATCCCGCACATTATCCCGCCGTCGGTGAGATGGAGGCTGTTTGAGGCAAGTAAGAGGTCGTACCGGTGGGAGGGTGTGAAATCCTCCCACCGCTCATTGATGCACTCAATACCGGTTATGGATAAAGCGCCGATTTTTTCGTATAGTATTTTGAGCATCCCCTCTGAAGGCTCAAGGGCATGGACGGCGCAGCCAACTGAGTTTAAAGGGATTGAGAGGGTGCCTGTCGCCGCCCCGATGTCAAGCACCTTCCAGCCGGGTTCCACCATGGAGGAGAGTTCTTTTACGAGGGGTCTGTGGTATTCTCCACGTGCAGCCCATTTCTCATACCAGGGTGCAAACCGATCCCAGAAGGGGATACCGCCTTTAAGGGTTGTGAGGTTCATTCAGGCAGTTTTGCAGGATCGGTAAAAACCCAGTCTCTCTTCTGAACCGGCCTGTGGCAGTTAATGCAGATGCTCATACCCTTGTTGAAGGGTACCTTATCCATTCCGACCCATCTTGCCCAGCCCCAGCCGTAGGTGTCGGCAAACCTCTTTGAGTCTTTGAACATGAACTCTGCATGTACAAACTCACCGGGTGCCTGTGCGGAAGGCCAGTTTTTTAGTTCTCTGTCTTTCCAGACCACCTTTCCGAGGATTGCGCCGTCTGGCCAGGGGTTGGTCTTACCCTCCCGTGCGGCCTTGACCGCCAGGTCGTTACCCAGGATTACCCGTATGGTGTTGTTGTCTGTCCTGTGAGAGACGGCTATAACAGACCAGTTCTGCCAGCCCTGTGGGTAGGCTATGCCGTGCGAGGGGGGTATGGGCTTGCTGCCTGCATGGGATACAGCGATTTGAAAGACAAAAGCCATGAAAAATAAAAGGATTCTTTTCATGCTCATCACCCCTTTCCGTTTAGGTATATCAGATCTCTTCTTGACCTTAGTGCATATAAATATTTTAGAATATAATTCATGCAAAACGGAAACGATAAGGCACTCTACGAACTACAGGCTGAGGTCTGCAAGACGCTTGCAAGCCCCAAGAGGCTTGAGATTATAGGTGCGTTGAAGACCGGAGAGAAGAGTGTGGGGGAACTTGTGGAGATACTTGGTGTTCCCAAGGCAAATGTGTCTCAACACCTTGCGGTTATGAGGCATAAGGGTATTCTGAAGGCCAGGAGGGAAGGGGTAAACATCTACTACAGTATTGCAAACCCCAAGGTTGTGCAGGCCTGCACGTTGATGAAAGAGGTTCTTACAGAGCAGTTGAAGGAGAAAAACAAACTTTTAGCCAACCTCTAAGAGTCTCTCTTTCAGTTTCTTTATCCTGTCCCTCAGTTCTGCTGCCCTCTCAAACTCCAGGTTTTCTGCAGCCCTGCGCATCTCTCTTTCCAGTTCTTCGATCTTGCCCACATCTGGTGCATACTCTTCTGAGGGCTCTTCAACGGATGGGACCGTCCAGTAATCTGCCTCGTAGATGGAGGAGAGTATATCCTTGATGTTGCTCTTTACGGTTTCGGGGGTGATGCCCATCTTCTCGTTATACTCCATCTGTATCTTCCTCCTGCGCTCTGTTTCATTTATAGCCCTCCTCATAGACTCGGTTATCCTGTCTGCGTAGAGGATCACCCTGCCGTTTACATTCCTTGCTGCCCGACCTGCTGTCTGGATGAGTGATCTTTCTGAGCGGAGAAACCCCTCCTTGTCTGCATCAAGGATTGCCACGAGGGAGACCTCGGGTAGGTCGAGCCCTTCACGGAGGAGGTTTACGCCTATTAGGACATCAAACCTTCCGAGCCTCAGATCCCTGAGTATCTCCACCCTTTCAAGGGTGTCTATCTCTGAGTGGAGGTATCGTGCCCTCACACCCAGTTCTGAATAGTAGGAGGAGAGATCCTCTGCCATCTTCTTTGTGAGTGTTGTCACGAGCACCCGCTCACCCCGCTCTGCCCTCTCCCTGATCTCACCAAGCAGGTCTTCCACCTGGCCGCTTATGGGACGCACTATCATTTCAG
This sequence comes from uncultured Thermodesulfovibrio sp., assembly GCA_964391515.1. Classification (GTDB taxonomy): domain Bacteria; phylum Nitrospirota; class Thermodesulfovibrionia; order Thermodesulfovibrionales; family JdFR-85; genus WFTX01. The sequence continues at coordinate 2,932 of CAYMML010000128.1, forward strand.
GGTCAACCAGCCCGGTGGGGCGGATGATCTGCTCCACAACCCTGCCGCCTGTCTTTCTGAGTTCGTAGGGGCCCGGAGTGGCGGATACATAGATCACCTGGTTCATCCTTTCTTCAAACTCATCGAAACGGAGTGGCCGGTTGTCCAGTGCCGACGGCAACCGGAACCCGTATTCCACGAGGGTCTTCTTCCGGGAGTGGTCACCCTCGAACATTCCCCCTATCTGTGGAACGGTTACGTGTGACTCGTCTATCACCGTGAGGAAGTCCTCGGGAAAGTAGTCAAGCAGTGTGTAGGGTGGCTCGCCGGGTCTTCTGCCGCTGAGATGCCTTGAGTAGTTTTCTATCCCATGGCAGTGGCCAAACTCCCGGAGCATCTCCATATCGAACCTGGTTCTCTGCTCAAGCCGTTCAGCCTCGAGGACCTTGCCTGCCCTCATGAAGTACTCAAGCCGCTCTTCCAGTTCCTTCTCGATAGACTCAAGCGCCGCCTCTATCCTGTCTTCAGGTGTGACCCAGTGGCTGTTTGGGTAGAGGGCGATCTTCTGGAGTTGCCTTATCTTTTCTCCAGTGAGGGGGTCAAACTCGGTGATCCTGTCGATCTCGTCCCCGAAGAACTCGACCCTGATACCCAGATCAAGAGAGAAGGATGGGAAGATGTCAACCACATCACCCCTCACCCGGATGTTGCCCCGTTTGAGTTCTCCTTCGGTTCTTTCGTAGAGCATGCCCACCAGTAACCTGAGGAGTTCGTCCCGCTCCAACCTTTCCCCCTCTTCAAGTATGAGATGCATGGCCAGGTAGTCCTCAGGTGAACCTATGCCGTAAATACAGGAGACTGAGGCCACCACGATGGTGTCTCTTCTCTCAAGAACCGCCCTGGTTGCAGAGTGGCGCATCCTGTCGATGTCGTCATTCACCATGGCGTCCTTTTCTATGTAGGTATCAGTCTGGGGGATATATGCCTCAGGCTGGTAGTAGTCGTAGTAACTCACAAAGAACTCCACTGCATTTTCAGGAAAGAGTTCCCTGAACTCGCCGTATAACTGTGCCGCCAGTGTCTTGTTGTGGGCGATAATCAGGGTGGGACGCTGGAGCCTCTCGATCACGCTTGCTATGGTGAATGTCTTTCCCGAGCCGGTCACACCAAGCAGAACCTGGTCTCTTAACCCCTCCTCAACGCCCCTTACCAGTTCTTCAATCGCCTTTGGCTGGTCACCGGCAGGGACAAAATCTGTCTTCATCCGAAACTCACCCATAATTTAGTATAACCCAAAGATGAGGGGGATTGTAGGGGGAAATGGGAAAATGG
>CAYMML010000128.1:4342-5428 GCA_964391515.1 uncultured Thermodesulfovibrio sp.
TGGGGGAGGCGGGGAATGTCTATGAACCTACATCTTCCGAGACGCATACCCTGAAGAGTGTCTCAAATGTGCTTTCTTTCCCGTCCTTTAAAAGTGCTGTTTTGATCGGGATGCAGCCCCTTTGTAATTCAGAAAAATCACACTCCGCCTCAAATCCTGCAGGAAAGTTTTGATAATACTTGTCTCCAAGGTTGAAGTAACGGGCGACATCGGGTCTGTTAAAAAATTTTGTGAAACTGCAAGCCCTCTTATTACCTGCAAGAATCGAAAGGTGTTTAGGTCTCTCCTTTTTGGCGTAGTCGAAAACTGATCCCTTTATTACCACCTTTTTAGAACCCTTCAGGACAATGGTCTTCTCGCCCTTGAGGTCTCTGCCATTTGCCGAGTCTATCCAGAACTTCAAATTTCCCCTTCTGTCTGTATAGTAGTTTTTTATCCAGTATAGAAGGTTATTAAGTGAGTGTTTTTTTGTGTTTTGCTTGAGCCATTGTTCATATAATTTGAACAATATTGGGCCTATGGAGTTATCAAATGGCAGGAGGCCGTATCTGATTGACATCTGAGATTTGAGGGTCTTCAGTGGAGGGTCGAGTTCTATTGCCAGGGCTAAAGCAGAGGCAAGTCCTGTTCTGTCGATACCCCTCCGGCAGTGGATAAATACCGGTCTTTTAGCGGTTTTTAGTATCTCAACAAGTTGGTTCAGTCTATCGTAAAGGGGGAGATCGTCTGAGGGCAGGCTCACAGAATAGAAATCGACTTTGTATTTTTCGGTTACCCTTTTTTCATCCTCAAACCACTTCAGGCCTGTACCGGGGCCCCTCAGGTTGATGACCGATCTTATCCCCTTTTCATTGATTAATCTTTCAAGTTCTTCGGAAGACAACTGTCTTCCCCTGAAAACCTTATCAACCACAACGGTTTTTACAGGGAAGAGGGTGGCATTAAGGTAATACCAAAAAACAACTATTGAAAAAATCAATAATACTAAAAGTGATAATCTCTTTATTTGTTTGGTCATTTGCTCAAGCAGGTTTATCCAGAAGACTGAATCAATAATTGTACCTTAACAACATGCCACCATTTAAC
>CAYMML010000129.1:0-5425 GCA_964391515.1 uncultured Thermodesulfovibrio sp.
AGCCTCCTGTGGCTGAGTATCTTTTTCGTTCTTTCAGGTGGGAAATAACTCCGCACAAAGGAGACCACAAAGATTACCACCGAAAGAAGCAGGAATATCTTTAAGGTGTCGTAGACAAAAAAATGAAGGGCATCGCCCAGTTTTGTCTGTGCTGAAAGCCCCATCAGGCCATACACCAGTTTGTCAGCAATAAAAGTAAGCATCTATTCACCTCCGCTGTTAGTTGCTTTTATTACTATATAGTAATATAGATATTTTTGTCAACCCCCTCATTTTTCTTTCAATATTTTATTGCTATATAGTAATATAGACATTATGGATTTATTTGAACGGAAGGCTGCAATTTTAAAGGCTCTTGCACAGCCGGTCAGGCTGAGAATAGTTGAGATTCTCAGAGACGGGGAACGGTGTGTGTGTGAGATACTCCCTCTGCTTGGAGAAGAGCAGGCAAACACATCCAAACACCTTTCTGTTCTCAGACAGGCAGGTATAGTGGAGTTCAGAAAGGAGGGTGTGAGTTCCTACTACAGAGTTAAGGATAAGAGGGTGTTCAAGATACTCGATCAGGTTGACGAACTGGTAAAGCAAGAGATATTACAATCTGCAAAAATCGCAGAAAAAATGGGGATTAGTTCTTAAACAAATCCTTTATTCTCAGCAACCATTGAGGTTTGTATTTTCCTATACTTTGAAAGAAAGTGAAGATTGAATATAAAATCCTCATTTCAATAGCATCGAAGTTACAAGGCCAACTCTCTTAAAAGTCATAGCAAATCAATGCGAAGACTCGCATCGATTCGAGATTGTATTGATTCGTTTGCTATGGCACTTTTCTGTCGGCATGTACGGAACTTATCGTGATGTTTGCAAAAAACACCACTCTTTTTATTAAAATAACAAAATGAAAGGGGCTGACATGAAAAGACTCCTTGCCTTCTTAATAGTCCACCTGCTCTTATTTTTCTCTGCACAGAAAACCAACGCCCAGGAAATCGTCCACCCCGTTCGCATCGGTGTTGCCTCCATGATCACGCCCGTTGATGCGGTTAAATACTACCAGGATATTGTGGACTACATCTCCGAACAACTTGGTGTGCCTGTTGAAATGGTACACCGCCGCACTTACGATGAGATGGACAAGATGCTGGAAAAGGGTGAGGTTGATGCCGCTTTCATCTGCTCCGCCCCTTATGTCAAGAACCGGCGGGAGTTTGGGGTGGAACTTCTCGTGGCTCCCCAGGTAAACGGCTCGACTTTTTATAATTCATACATCATCGTCCATAGGGACAGTTCGTACAGATCACTTAAAGACCTGAAGGGAAAGACCTTTGCCTTTACCGACCCGAAATCAAACTCCGGAAAACTTTACCCTGAATACAAACTCGCCAGGATGGGCACCACCCCTGACAAGTTCTTTTCCCGATACATTTATAGTTACAGCCACAACAAATCTGTGGAACTCGTAGCAAAGAGGATCGTGGACGGGGCAGCAGTGGAAAGCCTGGTTTATAAATTTATGAAGAAAAAGGGTTCTCCATATGTTGAAGAGACTCGCATAATAGACCGGTCACCAGATTTTGGCATTCCACCGGTTGTGGTATCCACAGGCATTCCACTTTTTATAAAGGAAAAACTGAGGGAGATACTCCTTAATATGCACACAACCCAAAAGGGAAGAGCAATACTTGATGCGATGCTTATAGACAGGTTCGTCCAGGTTCCTGACAGCAACTATGATTCCATTAGAAAGATGGAAGCGTTTCTCCAAAAAAACCAGTCAAAGCCCCAGGAGAAACCGGCTGCTGCCGATGTTATCCACTTTGGTGTAATACCCCGGGACAATCCGAGGATAGCATACGAAAAGTACCAGCCCCTTATAGACTATCTCATGGAAGATACGGGGTTAAAGATCGAACTCGTCCTCAAAAAGTCATACGAAGACACCGTAACCGCCCTTGGCAATGGCAGTCTTGACTTTGCCCTTCTTGGCCCCCTTACATACCTGGAGGCAAGGGCAAAGGCAGGTGCGGTGGCAATCCTCAAAAGCATAACCGATAAGAGGGAGAGTTTTTACCGGAGCGTTATAATAACGAGGAAAGACTCACCACTAAAAAGCCTTAAAGAGATGAAAGGGCGTTCCTTTGCCTTTGCATCAACCAAGTCCACATCGGGAAACCTTATCCCAAGATACCTACTTGCCTCTGCAGGCATACACCTGAGGGAACTCAGCAGATACAAGAACTTCGACTACCACGACTCGGTGGTAAAGTGGGTTTTAAAGGGTGAATACGATGCAGGTGCCGTGAGAGAGGCGGTTGCTGAGAAGTATCTCCCTCTTGGGTTAAAGATAATTTTCAAATCTGAGGCGATTCCCACAGGCCCAATAGTGGTAGGTCCCAAAACCCCCTACCCCGTTGCAGAAAGAATAAAGGCATCACTGTTAAAGATGAACAGCAACCCAAAGGGACTTGAGTTTCTTGAAAAGACCGACCCCGAGTTGAGGGGCGGCTTTATAGAGGCAAAGGACTCTGATTATCAGGGTATAAGAAAGATGATAAACGATGTCCCCAAAACATGTGGGGCAGGCTGCCATCCAGACATCAAACTATGAACATAACAAATCTGTTTGACCGGTTATCTCTCCAGCAAAAATTCATACTCATCACTTCCGTAGCCATCATTGTGCTGATGAGTTTGATAGGATATCTTGTTATCAGAAGGGAGAGCAGGATTCTATACACAGAAGTTGAGAGGCAGGGAACCCTGCTTGCAGAAACACTTGCCATACCACTGATAAACGACCTCATATATGAGAGGCTTGGCCTTGTCGAGGAAGGCGGACTTATCGATAATTACATAACAGAGATATACAGGAGAAAGGATATCGACCTCCTCTATGTGGCGGTACTGGATGAAAAGGGAAAGGTCATCTCTCATAACGATTTCAAAGAGTACGGAAAGATTTATAACGACCCCATTACCAGAAAGGCATTCGAGTCTGGAAAGACTATAATCCAGAGGTTCCACCTTAAAGAATCAGGCCACTCCGCCATTGATATTGCCACCCCACTCTCTATAGGAAAGAAAATGTGGGGGCTTCTGAAGATAGGGGTATCCCTTGAAAATGTGGAACACGAGACACAGAACATGATAAGCAGGATAATCATTCTTACCATCATGATCCTTGCAGGTGGTTTTTTGATAATCTTTACTCTCTCAAGGCGGTTCATCGGGCCTATTACTTACCTTGCAAAGACGATGGAAAAAGCGGGCGGAGACCGTCTTGATGTGAAGGTGGATATAAAGGGAAAGGACGAACTTGCCCTCCTTGGAGAGAGTTTCAACAGGATGATAGACAGGATAAAGGAGGCAAACCTCGAACTTAAACGCACCCATGAAAAACTCCTCCAGTCTGAGAAACTTGCCTCCATCGGTATCCTTGCCTCCGGTGTTGCCCATGAGATAAACAACCCCCTTGGCGGGCTTTTCAACTGTGTCCAGATGCTTGAGAACATGGGGGAAAACGAGGAGTTCAGAAAACGGTATCTCGAACTCCTGCGGGATGGCCTTCAGAGGATTGAAAACACGGTGGGTAAACTCCTCTGGATGGCAAGGAGCGGAAAGCGTGAGCCCAAGGTAGTGGAGATAAAGGACGCAATAAGGGACGTAAAGGGGTTTGTGGACTACCGTTTGAAACAGTACAGGATAGAACTTGTGGAGGAAATACAGGAGGATATGACGCTCATTATAGACCCACATGACCTTCAGCAGGTGCTGATAAACCTGATATTGAATGCAATACAGGCAATGAAACAGGGCGGCATTATCAGGATAAGGGCATACTCTGAAGGGGGCGCAAAGTACATATCCCTATCCGACACCGGTGAGGGGATAGAGGAGAAAAACCTGAACCGGATATTTGATCCATTCTTCACCACCAAGCAGGCCGGAGAGGGGACAGGGCTTGGTCTATGGTTGACCTACGAGATTGTGAAAAATTATAATGGCGAGATTACAGTTGACAGTGTGGTAGGTAGAGGCACAACATTCACCATCAAATTTATCCAGAAAACATAGCATGCAGAAAAAAAGGATACTCGTTATAGAGGATGAGATGATCATGAGGGTCACCCTGGAGGATGCCCTCACCGCCATGGATTACGAGGTACACACAGAAGAGACAGGTGTTGGTGGCGTAAACGCATACATAGAGAGGGGTTTTGACCTCGTGCTTACAGATGTTAGGCTGCCTGATATAAACGGGCTTGAGGTTTTGAAGCAGATCAAGGAAGCCGACCCATCATCACAGGTAATCCTGATGACCGCCTTTGGAACCATAAAGGATGCAGTTGATGCTATGAAGATTGGTGCATTCGATTATATCACCAAACCCTTCAGCCTCGAAGAGATGGGGATCATTATCAAACGGGCACTTGAGGTAAAGGATATGAAGGATGAGAACATCCGCCTCAAGAAAGACCTATCAAGTTGTTACTGCTTCCCCAATGTAATAGGAGAAAGCAAGGCGATGCAGGAGGTCTTCGATATCGCCGTGCGGGTTGCAAAGACCGACAGCACCGTACTTATTACCGGCGAAAGTGGTACCGGCAAGGAACTTATTTCATCCATAATCCATTACCAGAGCCCCAGAAAGGACGCCCCCTTTGTAAAGGTAAACTGCGGTGCACTTCCGGATAACCTCATAGAAAGTGAACTCTTTGGCTACGAAAAGGGTGCATTTACCGGTGCAAACAGGCAGAAGCCAGGCCGTTTTGAACTGGCAAACAATGGAACCATCTTTCTGGATGAGGTGGGAGACCTGCCCTTACAGACCCAGGTGAAACTCCTCAGGGTGCTTCAGGACGGGACATTTGAGCGGCTCGGTGGCACGGAAACCATCAAGGTGGATGTGAGGGTGATTGCCGCTACGAACAGAGACCTTGCCGAAGAGGTAAAAAAGGAAAACTTTCGTGAGGATCTCTTTTACAGGTTGAATGTGATCCCGCTACACATCCCTCCGCTTCGTGAAAGGAAAGAGGATATCCCGCTTCTTATAGAGCACTTCCTCAAAAGGTATAACAGCCGCTTCGGAAAGAGTGTTTCTGTCTCAAAGTCTGCCATATCAGCCCTTATGGGTTACTCATTCCCCGGCAATGTGAGGGAACTTGAAAATATCATCGAAAGGGCTGTGGCACTTGCCCAGAAAGACAGAATCGGGGTTGATGACCTGCCATCACATATCACCTCAGGCAATACAGCAGAACCCCCTGCACAGAGGCTTTCAGATGTGGTATCAAGGGCGGAGAGGGAACACATCATCCGGGTACTTAAGTCCACCAACTGGAACAAGACCCGTGCGGCAGAGGCATTGGGCATCAGCAGAAAGACCCTCTGGGAAAAGATGAATGCCCTGGGAATAAAAGAG
>CAYMML010000130.1:0-2817 GCA_964391515.1 uncultured Thermodesulfovibrio sp.
CCCTGAAGGGGTGTAGTGTAATGGAGAACCCGGACATTGTATGTGAACTTCACGACTTTGTGGATGGAAGGATGAAGATGGTGCAGAGTATTGAGATTCCACCTGCTGAGACGGTTGAACTAAAACCCGGTGGCAGGCACATCATGCTTATAGGGGCAGGCAGAGCAGATTTGAAAGATGTAACCCTCATACTGTCTTTTGAAAAATCCGGTAAAAGAGAAGTGGTAACGGAACTGGTGAGATGATGAAAAGGACGGTTCTTTTCTTGATGATATTCTTTTTTTCTGTTTCTTTGATACTGCCGGTTTGTATAACCGTTATTCATGCGGATTTTAAGGCAGATGGCAAGGTGTGTATAACCATGGATGTCTGTAAGAAGAAGGAGTCCTCACCCATAAAAAACTTAGAAAACTTCCTTACTGCCGGTACATTCGTGTATATACCCATTTATTCTGAAGAAAAAATAAAACCCGTAACTTCTGAAAGGTATCTCCCACCTTACATTCCTCCCCGTTTCAGACCTCCTGCAACTGTCTGATCAACCGTGTTTTGTTGAAAAGACAGTTTCTGTAGAGACGGAAATCCGGATTAAGGAGGTTTGGTATGTCAAGAAGACTGATTATACCTTTGGTGTTTATTAGTCTGTTTGTTTTCGGGCTTTTAACGGCGTATGCCGAAGGGCCAAGGCCGACGGATAAGGACAAGTGCCCTGTTTGCGGGATGAAGGTGGCACCATATACAAACTGGATAGCAGCAATAGAGTTTAAGGACGGCACAAGGGTCTTCTTTGACGGGCCGAAGGACATGTTCAGGTTTTACTTCAATATGAAAAAGTACGGCTCCAGCAAGACCCATGCAGACATCTCCGCCATATATGTAACTGAGTACTTTACCACCAGGATGGTAAATGCAAGGGATGATGATATCTACTTCGTCACCGGAAGCAATGTGTATGGCCCAATGGGGCTTGAACTCGTGCCGGTGAAGGGGGCTGAAAATGCAAAGACCTTCATGAAGGATCACAGGGGCAAGAAGATGCTCCGGTTCGGGGAGGTGACAATGAAGGACATCCCCGGAAAGATGAAGATGAAAGGCATGAAGGGTATGAAGATGAAGGGGATGTGACTTCCCCGGTCGGCCGCAGGGAGGGGAGGAAACTTTCCCTCCCTGCCTTTTTGACTGAGTGGAACACAGAGAAACACAGGGAAAAAATAGATTTACACTGATAAAGGGAAATATTACCGTAAAACCACCCCGTTTATGGGCGGGGCAGAGGGAGAGCACCTTGCCTCAGGCGAGGTTTTCCTGAGTTCTGCCTGACCTGCTTCACAAGGGGTATTGGCTTTGATAGTGTAGGCGTTATTATGGTAAAACACAGGGTTTTTATAGGGCTTCTGCTACTTGAGGTGGTGGTGTTGTTGCTACTCTTTATCCATTCGGTGATGGAGGTAAAGGGAAGAAGGGGGGAGATTTCCTCCATGAGGGCGGTTACAGGTGATCTGATGCTTACCGATCTTTCGGTCTGGACGGAGGCTCGATATACAAGGCATCCATCTCAGGCGGACCGGTTTTCACCATTTCAGGACTACCCCTCCTCTATTGAGCACTTTCCGGCAGGGTCACTCATAGCCCCTTCAGGCATAACGGGGGGTGCAGATTGATAAAGCATCTAAAGATACTTGAGTTTGCCCTTTCCTCCCTCTGGAGGAGAAAGTTCAAGAACCTGGGGATAATAGTGGTCTTTTCCACGGTGATCTTTCTGCTTTCTTCAATAGTCATGCTTACTTACTCCTTTAAGAGGGAGGCACTACTTGTGCTTGAGGGTGCACCGGAACTGATAGTGCAGAGGGTGGTTGCCGGAAGGCATGCCATGATTTCACCAGGATACATGGACAGGGTCTCCCGTATCCCGGGTGTGGGGAAAACGATACCAAGGCTCTGGGGGTATTATTACGATACATCAACCGGTGGAAACTATACCGTTATGGCGGTGGACGGGGCGGTAAACAAAGGGATAAACCTCCTTGATGGGAGGATGCCGGAAAAGAGGGGAGAGGTGGCTATTGGGTCAGGCGTGGCAACGGCAAGGTTTCTCGAAACCAACGGGAGGCTTCCCATAAAGGGGGCGGATGGGGATGTGAGGGCACTTTCTGTTACAGGGGTTTTCAGCCACAGATCGTCGCTCCTTACCAACGACCTGATACTAATGGACAAGGAGGACTTCCGGGACATCTTCGATGTAAAAGACGGTTATACCGATATAGTGGTGGAGGTGTATAACCCGGCGGAGGTTGACAACATCGCCCGCAAGATAAAGGAGCAACTGCCCGATACCAGGCCGATAACCCGCAAGGAGATACTCAGGACATATGACACCCTCTTTGACTGGCGGAGCGGGATGGTGCTTACAATGTTTCTTGCAGCAGTTGTTGCATTTATTATTCTTGCCTGGGATAAGGCCACGGGGCTGAGTGCAGAGGAGAGGCACGAGATAGGGATTCTCAAGGCTATAGGCTGGGAGACATCCGATGTGCTGGAACTCAAATTCTGGGAGGGGTTTGCCGTTTCGTCCATTTCATTCTTGACCGGTATCATCGGTGGGTATATTCATATATTCTTTTTTGGTGCATCGGTTTTCTCACCCGCCCTCAAGGGCTGGTCTGTGATATTTCCGTCGTTTCAACTCGTTCCATGGATCAATCCCTATCAGGTGGTGGTGCTTGCCTTCCTTACGGTGGTGCCCTACATGGCGGCAACAATACTGCCCTCGTGGAAGGCGGCAATCACCGACCCTGATGTGGTGATGCGGGGGTGAAT
>CAYMML010000130.1:2917-5288 GCA_964391515.1 uncultured Thermodesulfovibrio sp.
ACACCAAATGACAAATGACATAATCATAAATGCTGTTGGCGTAAGCCGGTGTCTGAACCGGGGAAGGCCTAATGAGATATGGCCGGTTCGTGGGGTATCGCTTCTGGTGAAAAGGGGCGAGGTGCTGGTTCTAAAGGGGCCGAGCGGTTCGGGGAAGACCTCACTTCTGAGCCTCCTTGGATGTATGAGCCGCCCATCTGAGGGAAAGATCATGGTAAATGGGAGGGATGTGGCGAAACTTCCCGAGAGGTTCCTCACGGAGATAAGGCGAAAGACCTTTGGATTTATATTCCAGCAGTTCAACCTTATTGCGGGCATCAGTGTGAGGGAAAACATCATGCTTCCGCTTTATCCTACCGAGAGGGGGTTTTCGGAGATACAGGCACGGGCGGATGAACTGATGCGGAAACTCAAACTGTTCGACCGCCGCCGCTCAAGGGTGAAGGGGCTTTCAGGCGGTGAGCAGCAGAGGGTGGCAATAGCACGGGCACTCATTAACGACCCCGAGGTCATCCTTGCGGACGAGCCAACGGCACACCTCGATACCCGTCTCTCAAGTGAACTCATCAGTATACTGGAGGGGCTCAAGGGGGAAGGAAGGACCATTGTTATTGCCACTCACGATCCGCTCCTGTACGAGGCAGGCCTTATCGACAGGGTGGTTGAGATGCGGGACGGAAGGGTTACGGGATGATACTCCATCCCGGGATACTTGCCCTCTTTGTGGGCTCTTTAGCATCTTCAACCCTAATTCTTTATGCCTCGGCAATTGGTATAAGGATACTGAGGTACTGGGATATAAGTAGTAGTTCGGAACTCCAACTTTCACTTGAGCGGAGGACTTATCTTGTCTCAACCATAATGAGTTTTGCCCTGGCTTTCGAGGTGCTTTCTGTATTCCTCTTTATCTATACGGTTGATGATATTCATGTCCAGTTTGTGGGTGCCATGTGTGCAACCGGCTCACTCAATGCAAACCCGGTGGGCTGGTATCTGCTTTATCTGAGGATTCTTGTGTTCTTCCTTGCCTTCCTCTGGATCGGGTTAAACTATATAGACCAGCGGACAGAGACCCTTCCACTTGTGAAGATCAGGTATGCCTTTCTGATACTAATTGCACCACTTGTTCTCCTTGAGTTATATTTAGGATACAGGTATTTTACAGGGCTCAGGCCGGATATAATCACCTCCTGCTGCGGCTCCCTCTTCAGCGGTGAGAGTAAAAACATTGCAGGTGCACTCTCCTCCCTGCCGGTAACCCCGATGGAGTATGTCTTTTTCATAACAGGCGGTGTGTATCTGGTTACAGGAGCCATCTCTTTGAGGTCTTACCTTGCGAGGTATGCAATGGGTGTTTTGGCGGTGGTTTTTCTGGTGGTCTCCCTGGCATCAGTTGTTAGTTTTATCTCTCTTTATTTCTATGAACTTCCCACCCACCACTGCCCTTTCGACATACTGCAGGGGTACTACCACTATATAGGCTACCCCCTTTATGGAACGCTCTTTTGCGGCACCGCACTTGGTATGCTCGTGGGGGTGGTTGAGTGTTTAAAAAAGCGGTTCAGACTGGATGAAAAGGTTGATCGGTATCAGAGAAAATGGGTGCTTTTCTCCATGGGGCTGATCGTTATGTTTATTGCCATTTCGGTATACCCCATGGTCTTTTCAAGTTTCACCCTTGAGGGGTATTAGAGGGGTGGTTTAGCCCACTAACAGTTTATCAATATCTACATGCCTATTTACGAGTGCCTTTATCAGGGGCAGTCTCTCAGGGTCCCTGACCTTTGCCTTACCAAGCAGGGTCTCTATCCTGTCCACCGTGGCAAAGGTATCCTCCTTTACGGAGAGTATGGGCACTGACTTTTCAATCGCCTTCCCGATGATCACATCGTTTGGTAGAAGCCCGCCTGTGAGGATAATACACCTTGTTGATGTCTCAAGGGCCGCCATCTGGATATCCGCCCTGTGTGCCCCGGTGATCACCGCCTTGTTGGGTGTCCTCCGGAAGAACTTCAGGGCGTTTGTCACATCCATTGCCCCGATGGAGAAGTTTTCAACAAGGCCGCCAAGGAGTTCCTCTCCGCAAACAACCCTTGCCCCCAGGGTATCGGCAAGGGTCTTTACAGTGACTGCCGAGAGTTTCTTTTCCTCGGGAACCACGCCAAAGACCTTCACCTTTTTCTTCTCAAGATAGGGAACCACCTCCTTTTTGACCTCGTTCATGCTCTCTCCGGGTACACGGTTGATGATAACACCACAGAGGGTACGGCCAAGGAGTTCCCTGCCTGCAAATATATCGTCAAGAGTTTCCTCCGACTGATATCTTTCGACAAGAATGGCCTTTGTCCTTTCCATTTTTGATATCTTAAGA
>CAYMML010000131.1:0-5271 GCA_964391515.1 uncultured Thermodesulfovibrio sp.
TCAGTTACACAATAACCCGGTAACCTTTAACTTATTTTTGGAGGTAAAAAATGGCAGAAAGTACAGCAAAAACGGTGGATGAGGTAGCCCTGGAGATACTCCAGTGGGTGGAAAAGCAGAATTTTGAAACCGCCTTTGAAAGGGCTGAAAAGATCAAACCATGCCCGATCGGGCATAGTGGTGCCTGCTGTAAGCACTGTTTTATGGGCCCCTGCAGGCTTGTGGGAAAGGATGCAGAAAACACTGCCACCGGTGTCTGTGGTGCATCCCTTGCGGTGGTGGCGGCAAGGAATATACTCAGGATGGTTGCTGCAGGCACAGCAGCCCACAGTGACCATGCAAGGGACATGGCCTTTACACTTCTTGAGGCGGCAACCGGTGAGGCGCCGGACTTCAAGATCAAGGATGTGGAGAAACTTCACAAACTTGCAAGGCTACTTGATGTTGAGGTTGGAGACAGGCCAAAAGAGGAGATAGCAAAGGATGTGGCCTTGAAGATTATTGAGCAGTTCGGTCAGCAAAAAGGCGAAACCGTATTCGTAAAGCGTGCTCCAAAGAAGAGACAGGAGATCTGGAGAAAGTGGGGCATAGTGCCAAGGGGTGTTGACCGTGAGGTGACTGAGGCACTTCACAGAACCACCATGGGCGTTGACCAGGACCCTGAAAACCTCCTGATGGCGGCACTCAAGGTCTCTCTTGCTGATGGATGGGCCGGCAGTATGTTCAGTACAGACATTACGGATGTCCTCTTTGGCACTCCAAAGCCGATTCAGGCAGAGGCGAGTCTTGGGATACTCAAGGAAAACGAGGTGAATATCGTGGTTCACGGTCACGAGCCCACCCTTGCGGAGATGGTTGTTGAGGCGGCCGGGGAGCCAGAACTTGTGGAGTATGCAAAGTCAAAAGGGGCAGAAGGTATAAACCTGGTGGGTATGTGTTGCACGGCAAATGAGGTGCTCATGCGCCATGGGATACCCTCGGCAGGTGGTTTTCTTAATCAGGAACTTGCCGTGATGACCGGGCTTACCGAGGCGATCATGGTGGATGTCCAGTGCATCATGCCTGCCCTTACAAAGGCGGCAGAGAAGTTTCATACCAAGGTTATAACCACATCCAGTAAGGGCAAGATGGAAAATGCCATCCATATCCAGTATGACGAGCGGCGTGCCAAGGAGGTTGCCCGAGAGATAGTTAAAGTAGCAGTCGATAATTTTGCAAACCGTACCACCGAGGGTGGCAGGGTGAGCAGGACTTCACCGATTATAGCGGGTTTTTCACACGAGTATATCGAATATATGCAGGGCGGAAGTTTCAGGAGGTCTTTCAGACCCCTTAACGATGCCATAATAGCAGGAAGGATAAGGGGTGTTGCAGGTGTGGTTGGCTGTAACAACCCAAGAATAACCCAGGACAGTATACACAACTATCTGGCAAGGGAGTTCATAAAGAACGATGTCCTCGTGGTGATGACCGGCTGTGGTGCAGCAGCAGCCGGGAAGGCAGGGTTCATGAGACCGGAAACCGCACTTGAAATGGCAGGCCCCGGGCTTCGGGAGGTCTGTGAGGCAATAGGGATACCCCCAATTCTGCACCTTGGTGCCTGTGTGGATAACTCAAGGATACTGACCGTTGCAACCCAGATGGCAGAGACTGGCGGACTTGGTGACGACATTGCCGATCTTCCAGCCGTGGGTATAGCGCCTGAGTGGATGAGTGAGAAGGCGATTGCCATCGGTTGCTACTTTGTGGCATCTGGTGTTTATGTAATATTCGGCTCTGAGCATCCTGCCTCTGCAAGCAAGGAGGTTCAGCGGATAATGACAGAGGTATGGGAAGAGCGGGTAGGTGGGAAACTCGAGTTTATCACCGACCCTGAGGAGATGTTAAGACGTTCGCTTGAGCACATTGACAAGAAGAGAGAGGCGCTGAAACTCCGGAAATACGAGCCTGGCCGGTTTGGTGTGGAGAGGAAACTGATGAGCATGGAAGACAGGCGTAAACTTGAGTCTGCAGCAAGACCACACGAAGGTGTAAAATAGTAATAGAGAGGCCAAGAGATGCCAAAGATACTGAGAAAGAAACTAATAAGGGAACCGGATGTGTTTTCCTATGTCGTTGAGGCTCCGAGGCTTTCGCAAAAGGCAAGGCCTGGTCAGTTTGTGATAATAAGGCTGCACGAAAAGGGGGAGAGGATACCACTGTCCCTTGCAGACATCAACCCGGAGGAGGGCACCATAACCCTGATTGTGATGGCAGTGGGGAAAACCACTACCGAAATGTCTCTCCTCAAGGAAGGGGACGAGATCAGAGATCTGTGTGGTCCCCTTGGACAGCCCACCCACATAGAGAAATACGGAAGGGTGATCCTCGTTGGTGGCGGATTTGGTGTTGCTCCACTTTACCCGATTGCACGGGAGTTCAAGAAGGCCGGCAATGAGGTCACCGCCATAATGGGTGCAAGGAGTGCAGATCTCCTTATCTACGAAAAGGAGATGACGCAGGTCTGCGACCGTGTGTTGATAACCACAGACGATGGTAGTAAGGGGATGAAAGGGGTTGTTACGGATGCACTCAAGAAGGAGATTGATGAACGGGGAGCAGACCTTGTGATGGCCGTAGGCCCTGCCATAATGATGAAGTTTGTCTCTGAAACCACCCGTCCCATGGGCATAAAGACGCTTGTGAGCCTGAACCCAATAATGGTTGATGGCACCGGGATGTGTGGAGGATGCAGGGTCTCTGTTGATGGTAAATCTCATTTTGCTTGTGCCGATGGGCCGGATTTTGACGGCCATCAGGTTGACTGGGACCTCCTCATGCAACGGCAGAGGACTTACAAAAAAGAGGAACAGATATCCTTTGAGGAGTGGAAAAAGAGGCATGAGCACATGCTGGTGAAGGAGGTATAGAGAGGTGGCTGAGAAAAGGAAGATAATTCCACAAAGAACACCAATGCCGGAACAGGACCCTTCTGTGAGACGGAGAAACTTCTCTGAGGTTGCACTGGGGTATAAAGAGGAGGATGCCATCAAAGAGGCGGCGAGATGTCTTCAGTGTAAGAAACCAAAGTGTGTTGAGGGCTGTCCGGTGGGAGTGCCCATCCCGGAGTTTATATCGGCAATCAGGGAAGGTGATTTCAAAAGGGCGATTGACAAAATAAAAGAGAAAAACCTGCTCCCTGCCGTCTGTGGCCGGGTCTGTCCACAGGAGACACAGTGTGAGGGTGAGTGTCTTATGGGGAAAAAACACGAACCCGTTGCCATTGGACGGCTTGAGAGGTTCGCAGCGGACTGGGAGCGGGAGACCGGCAATGTGAGTATTCCGGAAGTAGCCCCTCCTACAGGTAAGAAGGTTGCCATAGTGGGTAGTGGACCTTCGGGGCTCACCTGTGCATACGATCTTGCAAAACTGGGGCATAAGGTAACGATATTCGAGGCATTTCATGAACCCGGAGGCGTGCTCGTATATGGGATACCGGAGTTCAGGCTTCCGAAGGCAATCGTTGCCAGAGAGATCGAGGTTCTTGAAAAGATGGGTGTTGAGATTGTCCCCAATGCAGTTGTGGGAAAACTTATCACCATAGATGAGATATTACAGGAGTATGACGCCTGTTTCATAGGCGTGGGTGCAGGTCTTCCCAGATTTATGGGCATTGAGGGAGAAAACCTAAACGGTGTTTATTCGGCAAATGAGTTTCTTACAAGGGTGAACCTGATGAAGGCATACGCCTTTCCGGAGTATGATACACCGGTAAAGATAGGAAGAAGGGTTGCTGTGGTGGGTGGAGGAAATGTTGCAATGGATGCTGTAAGAACGGCACTCCGCCTTGGTGCCGATGAGGCGTATATCATTTACCGTAGATCAATGGCCGAACTTCCCGCCCGACAGGAAGAGGTGCACCATGCAAAGGAGGAGGGTGTGAGGTTTGAACTCTGTACCAATCCTGTAAGGATAATAGGTGAGGAAGGCTGGGTGAAGGAGATAGAGTGTGTGAGGATGACGCTCTGCGGGCTTGATGAGTCCGGCCGTAAAAGACCCGAGCCCATGCCGGGCTCTGAGTTCAGAATTCCGGTGGATATGGTGATAATGGCAATTGGGACATCGGCAAACCCGCTTATTAGCCAGACTACGCCCGATATCGGACTGAACAAGAGGGGTTATATAGTTGTAAACGAAGAAACGGGTGAGACCTCAAGGGATGGCGTGTTTGCCGGTGGTGACATCGTTACCGGTTCTGCCACTGTTATCTCCGCAATGGGTGCAGGCAGAAAGGCCGCAAAAGGGATACACGAATACCTTTTGAGGAAACATGCCGAACTGGAGACCGGTGCCCGGGTATAACGTTTATAAAAGCACCTGCAGGTTGCTTGAAAGCAGTTAAATCGTGTCCAAAAATACCATCGTCTAAGTATCGATATTATTGGGCTTATATCACATCTTGCATCTTTACACTGACCCTTGCCGAAAGCCAAAACACTACAGTTCCAAGAGTAAAAAACTCTTTAGGGACCCTTCTGGCCAGAGGGATTTACTTAACCCAGAACTCCACAGGGGTAATGAGAAATTCCTCAATTTCTATCCCTCCACCTCCAACAAGGAGTTTCCTGTTGACCCTGAACTCCTTTGAAAATGCCTCCATCCCCGGCAGGGTGCCCTTTTTCCTGCCACTTTTAACCTCTATGGCCGTAAGGACACCTCCTCTTTTCAGCACAAAGTCCACCTCACGGTTTCTGCTTGACCAGTAAAAGAGTTTAATGTTAGTTCCGGCAATGCCGTTTACAAGAGCCGCACCAATAGCAGACTCCACAAGCCTGCCCCGGTACTCTGGCTTTCCCATTGTCTCTTCGAACGTAAGGTCTGAAAGCCCTGTCATCAGTGCGGTATTAAGAACGAGCAGTTTTGGGCTTGATGCCCTTTGTCTTACATACTGGCCGGCATATTTCTGCAGGCCCATGACAAGTCCCGCTCCTTTAAGCAGTTCCAGATAATGAGCAAGAGTGGTAGTGTTACCTGCATCCTGAAGTTGGCCAAGCATCTTCTGGTAAGAAAGCACCTGGCCTGAATACAGACAACTGAGTTCAAACAACCGTCTCAGAAGGGCAGGTTTGTCCACCCTCTGCATGAGGAGAATGTCTCTTGAGATCGTTGGCTCAATCAGAGAGTCTCTTATATACCGACGCCATCGCTCGGGTTCATCTATAAGTGTGGCGGCCCCGGGATACCCACCGTAGAAGATGTACTGATTAACATCCCAACCGAAGGCATCCCTCA
>CAYMML010000132.1:0-5249 GCA_964391515.1 uncultured Thermodesulfovibrio sp.
TGTTTCTGCGTTTGTCTGTGTTCCATTTTTTACGATCGAATAAAATCGCATTAAATCCGGTTTCGATGGAGTTCTGCCTGCCTTAACTGACGTTATTACTGTTACAAATACTACCCCCGCCAAAAGCCCTACCGTCAGTCCGGGATGAAGGCAAGAATAAAAATGAATTTCATTTTCCTTATATCGGAAGGCCTACCTCTGGTCGGGTAGATTCACTGTTAATAAATAAGTCTGGTCTGTTATATTTAATAGTTATGAATGTTAATATAACAAAGGCTTCAGGCGAGGTGGAACGATTCAGTGAGGAGAAACTGCGAGAGTCTCTCAGACGCTCAGGTGCAGACCCAAAGACGGTTGACGATGTGGTAAAACTTCTTCTTCCTGAAATAAAACCCAACATGACTACAGCAAGGATATACCGCCTTGCAAGAAAATACCTGAGAAGACTTCACCACCCAACGGGTCTTCGTTACTCCTTGAAGAACGCAATCTTTAAACTCGGCCCCACCGGTTACCCCTTTGAAAGGTTCTTCGGCAAGGTGGTGGAAAGCCACGGATATAAGGTAGATGTGGGGGTGATATTAAAAGGCAGGTGTATAACCCATGAAGTGGACGTCTTTGCAAGAAAGGATGACGAGGTCTGTGTGGTGGAGTGCAAGTACCACAACACGCCAGGCAAGGCAACCAACTCAAAGGACGCACTCTATGTACACTCAAGATTTCGAGACCTTGAGCCCACCATCAGAGAGCGGTTCCCCGGTGCAAGGTTCAGTGGGTGGTTGGTTACAAACACCCGTCTTTCTTCCGATGCAATAAAATACGCCCGGTGCGCTGGATACACGGCAATCGGCTGGAAACACCCCCACGATGGAGGGCTTGAAAAGATGATAGAATCACAAAGACAGTATCCCGTGACGGTTATCTCCGGTATTGAACGGGGACTTATTGAAAAACTGATAAAAAACGACATTGTGCTTCTGCTTGATCTTGCAAGAATGAGTGTTACAGATATAATGAAAACACTGTCGCTTCCGGAAAGAAAGGCAGAAAGGTTAAAAAAGCAGGCTGAGTCTGTCTGTTTATGCTGATACCTTCAAGATAATCAGCCTGATAGGTTAAAATACCATCTATCTATGAAAACGGATTTTATCATAATTGCTGGTCCATGCGTTATCGAATCTGAAGAGATACTCACAGAGACCGCAACCACACTAAAGGACCTGGAGAAGCAGTACGGGTTTAAACTCATCTTCAAGTCCTCTTACGACAAGGCAAACCGATCCAGCATCTCATCTTTTCGTGGCCCCGGGCTCAAGCAGGGGCTTGAACTCCTCTCAATGATCAGAGAGGGTTACAATATACCGGTACTGACGGATATCCACCTGCCTGAAGAGGCAAACGAGGTTGCCCGGGTGGTGGATTATCTGCAGATACCCGCCTTCCTCTGCCGGCAGACCGACCTCATCCTTTCCGCATCAAGAACCGGCAAGCCGGTAAACATCAAAAAGGGACAGTTCCTTGCACCGTGGGATGTAAAGAACATTATAGATAAATTCACCTCAACCGGCAACAGGCAACTGATGATTACAGAAAGAGGAACCACTTTCGGTTATAATAACCTGGTGGTTGACTTCAGGGCATTTCCTATAATGAAAGGGTTCGGTTACCCGGTGATCTTTGATGTCACCCACAGCCTCCAACTCCCCGGTGGAAGGGGAGACTCATCCGGTGGTGAACGGCAGTATGCCGCCACACTTGCAAGGGCTGCAGTTGCCGCCGGGGTGGACGGGCTGTTCATGGAGGTGCACCCCGAGCCTGAAAGGGCGCTCTGTGACGGGCCAAACATGATACCCCTTGCCGAACTACCATCCCTCATCTCAGAGGTTATGGAGATCAGAAAGGCAGTGACAGGATGAAGGATACCCTTAAAGAGGATCTCATATCAGCCGGCAGGAATGTCCTCAGACGGGAGGCAGAGGCCATAAACTCACTCATAGACCGGCTTGACTCCTCCTTTGAGGAGGCGGTTGATAAGATATACTCAAGCAAAGGAAGAACCGTCGTGACCGGGATGGGGAAGTCCGGTCTGATCGGGAAAAAGATTGCCGCCACCCTTTCTTCCACAGGAACCCCAGCGGTGTTTCTCCACCCTGCAGAGGCAGGGCACGGAGACCTCGGGATGGTAACCTCAGAGGACCTGGTCATCGCTATATCAAACAGTGGTGAGACGGAGGAGATTTTAAGGATAATCCCCTACCTGAAAAGGTTCAATGTTGGGCTTATCTCTCTCACAAGGCCAGGCTCCACACTTGCCAGGGAGTCGGATATCGTGCTCGATGTATCGGTATCTGAGGAGGCTTGCCCCATGGGGATTGTGCCCACATCCTCCACTACCGCCACCCTTGCAATGGGCGATGCCCTTGCAGTAGGCCTGATAATAAGGCGTGGATTCAGGGAGGAGGACTTTGCCCTCTACCACCCAAACGGGTCTCTTGGAAAGAAACTCCTTGTAAAGGTGGGCGACCTCATGCACAGTGGTGATGAGATTCCGGTGGTTGATGAAGACACCCTCATGACCCAGACCACCATTGAAATAAGTTCAAAACGGCTTGGTATAACCGTGGTTACCGATGGTGATGGTGTTATCAAAGGTGTTATAACGGATGGAGACCTAAGGCGGGGTATCGAGAAGTTCGGGGCAGAGTTTTTCAACCGGAAGGCAAGAGATGTAATGACCGAAAACCCCAAGACTATATCCCGGGACGAACTTGCGGCAAGGGCACTTTCTGTAATGGAGAAACACTCCATAACCGCCCTCGTCATTCCTGACGAGTCTGGAAGACCCCTGGGGGTTATCCATCTACACGATATATTGAGAAAGGGGATCGTCTGACCTTATGAGCAAACGGAGAGGCTACTTCGGTGAGTACGGCGGAAGGTTTGTTCCTGAAACGCTAATACCTGCTCTGGATGAACTTGAGGCTGCATTCAAAGAGATCGGCAGGAGTAAGGAGTTTAAGACCGAGTTTGAGGCATTGCTCAGAGACTACGTAGGAAGACCCACACCGTTATACTTCGCAAAAAGGCTCACCGATCACCTATGTGGTGCAAAGATATATCTCAAAAGGGAAGACCTCACCCACACGGGTGCCCACAAGATAAACAACGCCCTTGGCCAGGCACTCCTGGCAAAACGAATGGGCAAAAAGCGGCTCATCGCCGAAACGGGTGCAGGCCAGCACGGGGTTGCCACCGCAACAGGTGCCGCCTTTGTGGGGCTTGAGTGCGATATCTACATGGGCACTGAAGACATGAAAAGACAGGCATTAAATGTCTTCAGGATGAGACTCCTGGGCGCTGAGGTAAGGGAGGTGCCCCTTGGCTCAAGGACATTGAAAGATGCAATCAACGAGGCACTCCGTGACTGGACTACAAACGTCCGAGACACCCATTATGTACTTGGCACGGTCTTTGGCCCCCACCCCTTTCCCACAATAGTAAGGGAGTTTCAGTCGGTAATAGGGAGAGAGGCAAGGAGGCAGATACTGAAAAAGGAGGGCAGGCTTCCAGACTACCTCATCGCCTGCGTGGGTGGTGGAAGTAACGCCATGGGACTTTTCAGCGGTTTCCTGAACGATGATGTAAAGATGATAGGTGTTGAGGCCGGCGGGCACGGTATAAGAACAGGAAGGCATGCCGCAAGGTTTGCAGGTGGCTCTGTGGGGATATTTCAGGGCTGTAAGAGTTATCTCCTACAGAACAGAGATGGCAATGTGCTCGGTACACATTCGGTCTCGGCAGGGCTTGACTACGCCTCTGTGGGGCCGGAACACGCCTTTCTTCACGATACCGGCCGTGTCAGATACACCTATGCAACTGACAAAGAGGCACTCAGGGCATTTGAACTCCTTTCGAAGTTAGAGGGCATTATACCCGCCCTTGAGTCTGCCCATGCGGTAGCAGAGGTAATAAAACTGGCACCTCAATTGCCCCGGAAATCAATTGTGATCGTGAACCTCTCGGGAAGGGGCGACAAGGATGTGGCACAGGTTGCAAGGTTAAAGGGGATCGAGGGGCTACTTTAAGAGTGCCCTCACCTCTTCTACCTCAAGCAGTTTTTCAAGTATCCTTTCAGGGGAATTGATCCCGGTAATATCCACCCACCTGATCCCCTCCTCCTTCCTGAACCAGGTAAACTGCCTCTTTGCGTACCGACGGGTTGCCTTTTTTACCTCCTCTACCAGTTCACTGTATTCCATCTCACCATTAAGGTAAGCAATAGTCTCCTTATACCCGATCGCCTGAAGTGGGGTCTCAGACGGGCTTTTCTCAAGAAGCCTCCTGACCTCCTCAACGAGCCCCTTTTTGAACATCTCCTCTACCCTCCTATTGATAATCTCGTAAAGTTCCGACCTCTTCCTTGTAAGCCCTATCTTTATGAACTCTGCC
Organism: uncultured Thermodesulfovibrio sp.; assembly: GCA_964391515.1. Lineage (GTDB taxonomy): Bacteria > Nitrospirota > Thermodesulfovibrionia > Thermodesulfovibrionales > JdFR-85 > WFTX01. The sequence goes on from CAYMML010000132.1 coordinate 4,450, forward strand.
TCAAAAGGCCGTGTGTCTTCCACAATCATTTCGGACATCCTTTTGCCTGTAAGGATGATCACCTCAAGGGCACGCACAATTCGTCTCAGGTCTCCAGCCTCAAGTTGAGATGCCCTTTCCGGATCGAGGTCTAATAATCTCCTATAAAGTACTCCCTTTTTCTTTCTCTCCTCATCAAGGAGCCTCCTTCTCAACTCCCTGTCGGCAGATGGTGCCTCAAATATCCCCCTTGTAAGGGCCTTCACATAAAGCCCCGTGCCCCCAACGATTAATGGCACCTTGTCCCTTTCGTGAAGTGCATCTATGATCCTCTTTACCCTCTCCAGATACTCCCCTGCACTGAACCCCCCGGAGGGCTCCACAATATCTATCATGTGATGCTTTACCCTGGCCATATCTTCAGGAGATGGTTTTGCCGTCCCAATATCCATACCCCTGTAAATCTGCATCGAATCGGCACTGATTATCTCTGTCCCGAGCCTTTCGGCAAGCAGTATGGATACCCCCGTCTTTCCCACGGCAGTGGGGCCTACAAGTATAAGCACCCTATTTTCCTTTGATCTTGCGCTCATGCCTTTCCGCTTTCCTTGACAACAAGGTCTCAAAAGATTTAACTTATATATTATCAGATTGAGAGATATATAGTTTGCAGGCTGTAGCGAAGTTGTGGGATATCAGTAGCGCAGGAGAGCGGTCGATGCGACTGATCGAGGGTTCGACCTCTTCTAACCGCCTCCACCATCGTTACAGCAATAGTTGATAGGTTTATTTCGTGGGGCTGTAGCTCAGTTGGGAGAGCG
>CAYMML010000133.1:0-5245 GCA_964391515.1 uncultured Thermodesulfovibrio sp.
ATTATAACCAAAGGCGGAGTTTTTTTTAAATTAGACCGTTTGATCCCGAAATGTGCCGATAGAGATAGAATAATAAAAGGTTTAAACCCTCATAGCGAGGGCACCAAAGGTTCAAGCAGAAATAACTTGCGCAGTCTAACCGACTTAATGAGATGTCTCGTATCGGGACGGGATGGCTTTGGTTGCAACTACAGTGCCCTACAGTCAAATTAGGTATGATACAGGTAAAAATAGTTGCCCCCTTCTTAATTCTTATTAATGAACATCAACTTTCCCCTTCCATTTTATTGAGAAATATGTTAAATTATTAACTGTAATGGCAAAATTAGGTCAAATTCTTATTGCGGCTAACCTTGTAACCGAGGCTCAGTTGCAAGAGGCTCTCAGTCTGCAACGGAAAGAGGGGGGCAAACTCGGCTCCAAACTGGTAAAACTCGGCTATATCACCGAAGACCGGCTTGTCTCTTTTCTGAGCAAACAATACGGTGTGCCTGCTATAAATCTCGCAGATTACGAGATTGACCCGTCTGTTCTTAAACTCATTCCTGCCGAGATGGCGAAAAAGTACCTCATCATCCCTGTTGCCAGGGTTGGAGCCACACTAACGGTTGCCATGGCTGATCCGTCGAATATCTATGCCATTGATGATATAAAGTTCATGACCGGCTACAATGTTGAGGCGGTGGTGGCAAGTGAGTCATCCATACTTGAGGCTATCACAAAGTATTATTCCGGAAAGGGTGATCTTGTGAAAACCACCACAACACCTACTACAACATCCAGCGTCTTACAGCCAAAAGACTTCACCTTCTCAGAGGATGAAGAGGATGACGATACCGGTATCGGTTTAGATGATGCCCCAACGGTGGATGTGGACGAGTTTGACCAGATAGTGGGAAGCGCCCTTGACAACATTGAGGCGGTGGAAGAGCAGGAAGACGAGGAGGTTATAAGGGAGGTTGAGGCTCCTATTGTAAAACTCGTAAACGGTATATTTATTAATGCCATCAAACAGTCTGCAAGTGACATCCATATTGAGCCTTATGAAAATGCCTTAAGGGTGCGGTACAGGATAGATGGTGTGCTCTACAATGTTATGAACCTGCCCGTAAAGATAAAGAATGCCCTCACCTCCAGGATAAAGATCATGTCTAAACTCGACATCGCCGAGAGGAGGCTCCCACAGGATGGGAGGATAAAACTGAAATTCGGCAGGAAGCGTGAGATTGACTTCCGTGTATCCACACTCCCCTGCCTGTTCGGTGAAAAGACGGTTCTCAGGATCCTGGATAAATCCAACCTCCAGATAGACATGACAAAACTGGGGTTTGAACAGGACCAACTCAAAGACTTTATGGAGGCAATAGAAAAACCCTATGGGATGGTTCTGGTCACCGGGCCTACAGGAAGTGGTAAGACAACCACCCTGTACTCTGCCCTCAACCACCTTAACAAACCCGGAATCAACATAATGACCGCCGAAGATCCGGTGGAGTATAACTTTCATGGTATAAATCAGGTGCAGATGAAGGAGGAGATAGGTCTCACCTTTGCAGCAGCACTCAGGTCTTTTCTCAGACAGGACCCTGACATAATTATGGTGGGTGAGATCCGTGACTTTGAGACGGCTGAAATAGCCGTAAAGGCGGCACTGACAGGGCATCTGGTGTTAAGCACCCTGCATACGAATGACGCACCAAGCACCATTACAAGGATGCTGAATATGGGTATTGAGCCCTTTCTTGTTTCTTCATCCGTTATTTTGATCCTGGCACAGAGGCTTGCAAGAAAGATATGTACACACTGCAAGGTGGAGGACACCCCTCCTGAGCCGGCACTTCTGAAACTCGGGTTTACCGAGGAGGAGGTTAAAGACATCAAGGTCTTTAAAGGGAAGGGGTGCCCTGTGTGCAACAATTCAGGGTATAAAGGGAGGGTTGCACTGTACGAGGTGATGCCGATCAAGGACGAGATCAAGGAGTTGATCCTTGAAGGGGCATCAGCCCAGGAACTCAAGAAACTTGCCATACGGCTCGGGATGAAGACATTGAGGAGAAGCGGACTGAACAAAGTAAAAGAGGGCATAACGAGTATTGAGGAGGTCTTGAGGGTCACCTTTGGTGATTAGGTAATCCAGTATAAGGGGTTAACAGATGGCAACACTTTATGATTTTCTGAAGATGATGATCGAGAAAAATGCTTCTGATCTGCATATCACGACGGGCAGTCCACCCAAATTACGAATCGACGGTAAACTTGTCTCCATTGATCACCCACCCCTTTCCCCCTCTGAGACCAAAACCCTCTGTTACAGTATCCTCACAGATGCACAGAAGCACAGGTTTGAGGAAAACAACGAACTCGACCTCTCCTTTGGTGTGAAGGGGCTTAGCAGGTTCAGGGCGAATATATTCATGCAAAGGGGGGCAGTTGCAGGCGCTTTTAGAACCATTCCCTTCAAGATCAGGACATTTCAAGAACTTGGGCTGCCTGAGGTGATAAATGAACTTGTAAAAAAGCCAAGGGGTCTGATACTGGTAACCGGTCCTACCGGATCGGGTAAGACCACCACTCTGGCCGCCATGATAGACAGGATAAACTCCGAAAGACATGAGCATATAATAACAATTGAAGACCCCATTGAATACCTCCACCCTCACAAAAACTGCCTCGTAAATCAGCGTGAGGTCACGGCAGATACATCATCATTCAGTGCTGCGTTGAAATACATACTCCGTCAGGACCCGGATGTGGTGTTGATTGGTGAGATGAGGGATCTGGAGACGATAGAATCTGCACTGCGCGTTTCCGAGACAGGCCATCTCACACTGGCAACACTCCATACAAACTCGGCAGTTCAGACGATAAACCGAATAATTGACGTCTTTCCCCCTCATCAACAGGATCAGGTAAGGGTACAGTTGTCATTTGTCCTTGAGGGGATTATAGCGCAGCAACTCATTGCTCGTAAGGATGGGAAAGGACGTACGCTTGCAGTTGAGATACTTGTGCCAAACCCGGCAATAAGGAACCTGATAAGAGAAGACAAGGTACATCAGATATACTCAATGATGCAGACCGGTCAGGCCCAGTTTGGGATGCAGACGATGAACCAGTCACTTTACGAACTATACACTAAAGGGCTTATCTCTTACGAGGATGCCCTTGCAAGGTCACCTATTCCTGAGGAGTTGATTACCATGTTTCAGAAGGGAGGACATCTTGGAAAACAGGCTGGGGCACAGCAGAAGACCGGAGTATTTGCAAGGAAGGGTATGCGGTAAATGACGATGGGTTTGAGACCCAATATGAAACCTTTGATTTTTGACATCCCAAAAAAGTATCGTTCACTCAGCCTTTATTCAGGAAGGAGGGCATAAATGGCAACAGTCTTTCAATGGTCGGGTAAGAACGCAAAGGGGCTCGTAGAATCGGGGGAGATAACTGCGGAGTCCCGTGACGAGGTAATCGCCCAACTCAGAAGCCGAAACATCGTTCCCACTGCCGTCACGGAAAAGAAGTCCAAGGGGTTATCTCTATCACTTGGGAGAATCAGCGATAAAGACCTCGTTGTGTTTACCCGTCAGTTTGCCACTATGATAGATGCCGGGCTTCCCCTGGTACAGGCACTCGATATCCTTGCTACTCAGGTAGAAAACAAGACACTGGCCAAGACTATAGAACAGGTAAAGATAGATGTTGAGGCAGGGTCAACCTATGCAGACGCCCTAAGAAAACACCCGAAGGTCTTTAGTGAGTTGTATGTGAATATGGTGGCGGCAGGTGAGTCTGGCGGTATTCTTGACACAATCCTCAACCGCCTTGCCACATATATAGAAAAGGCAATGAAACTTAAAAAGAAGATCAAAGGAGCGATGATTTATCCTGCCGTAGTGACAACCATTGCAGTTGCCGTTATCGCTGTCATCATGATCTTTGTGGTGCCAACCTTTGCAAAGATGTTTTCCCAACTCGGTGGGGTTCTTCCATTGCCTACAAGAATAGTGATGGCTATGAGTAACTTCATAGCCGGCACTGGTGGACTTATAGTTTTAGGGGCAATAATTGTGCTGGTAGTGGCGATAATCCAGATCCGAAAGACCGAAAAAGGTAGATATTTTATTGATTCTATTCTTCTTAGACTACCTATATTTGGGATCCTCTTAAGGAAGGCCGCAATAGCAAAGTTTACCCGCACCCTGGGCACTCTTGTAAGCAGTGGTGTACCTATTCTTGATGGACTTGATATAACTGCGAAAACCTCTGGAAATAAGGTGATAGAAAGGGCAATCTATGATGTTCGCCAGGGTGTGTCTGAAGGTAAAACTATCTCTGAGCCGCTGATGAAATCGAAGGTTTTTCCACCGATGGTGAACCATATGATCGCTGTAGGTGAATCTACCGGTGCACTGGATGCCATGCTCTCAAAGATAGCGGACTTTTACGATGACGAGGTGGATGCGGCGGTTTCTAACCTCACCTCTATGATTGAACCGCTCCTGATGGTGTTTCTGGGTGGATCCGTGGGGTTTATAGTGGTCTCCATGTATCTACCAATCTTCAAATTAATTACACTAATAAAATAGAAACATCACCCGAGGAATGCGCTACTGCCTCTCGGAATCTGGTTGCTGAATGAATCCTCGTGAGATAAACAGGCATGTTCGTACCTTCCTGATTGCAAGACTTGTATTTATTACTTCACTCCTTGGAACAATCCTTTATTTTAAACTCCACATAAGGGGTCTTGAGAGCAAGACCCTGTTGATTGGTGCTCTTCTTTTTCTTTACGTCCTGCCCATTCTTTTTTCGATATTTTACAAACAATGGAAGTTAAGCACCGTTGGGATAAAAAGGCTTGCCTATCTTCAGTTCCTCCTGGACTCCGTGCTGGTAATCGGATTGATACTTATAACCGGCGGGATAGAAAGTTGGTTTTCCTTTCTCCTTATCCTGATAACACTGTCTGTCTCAATCGTTCTTGGGCGGAGAGCAGGCTATATCTTCGCAACAATAAATGGGGTTTTCTACGGTCTTACACTTGATCTCCAATACTATAAGATATTAGCCGTTCCCTACAGTCCCGAGTTAGACGAAAAGGCATTTCTTTATAACATAACCATAAACATCCTTGGGTTGTATCTCACCGCATATCTAACATCCTACCTTGCAAGACGGTTGGAAAAGACGTCAGAAACACTTGAGAAGCGAGATACCGACCTCAGGGAACTCTCAAGGTTTCACC
>CAYMML010000134.1:0-5230 GCA_964391515.1 uncultured Thermodesulfovibrio sp.
AGGAGACGGGATATCTTGCCCACAGGCTAACACCACTTCTTAAATGCCCACTTACGGCAGGTGCCTCGTCAGACCTGATAACCATATTCGTTGCCACAGAACTTGAGTACAAGGGTGCTCAGAGCCTGGATGAGGTTGAGGATATAGAGGTTATAACCATACCTGCAGATAACTTTTACGAGAGTCTCATCGGTCTTGAGGATGAAGACACATTGCTGGATATCAAGATAGCCGGTTTTTTTGAACTTGCAAGGAGGTCTCTTGACAGATGCTGATAAAGAGAAAGTTTGACATATTCACTGCCGGGCTCATTGTTATATTTATAGTGGTTTTCTGCCTGACCATATTTGCCAATATGTATCTTCAAAAGAAAAACGAAGAACTTGCAAACATCTCAAAAGAACTGGACTTTCTGACCGGGTTAAGGGTATCGCTTCATAACCTTGAGGGGTTGCTTGACGAGTATATGAGAAATCCGGGCAGACAAGAGGCAACGGAGGTGGAAGATGCCTTTGATGAGTTTTACCGTCTCGTGGGCAAGACCAGGAGTTTCAACATGGACGAGGATGAACTTGAAATTATAGGCTACCTCCGGTCTAATATGCAGAGGTTTTCCACATGGATTACCAATATCCTTTCGCCAAATTTTGAGGGCAGTAGAACCGCCTTCTATCAGAGCATTAAACTTGAACTCTTCAAAGAGGTCAAAGAGAGAATAGAAAGGCACTGGAATGAGGACATGGAAAAGATAGAGGCTGCCAAACTCCGTGCTGGTGTGGCCGAACAGAGGGTTGTCATGGTCTATTTCATAACCCTCATACTCCTTGGGGTTGTGATATACCTGGTAAGGAGAACTGTGAGGAGGCAGATACTCCTGCCCCTTATGAACCTTAATACCTCGAGCCGAAGGATGGCTGAAGGTGACCTTGAAAACCCAATTGAGATCAATAGTTCTGACGAACTCTCCCAACTTGCCGAAAACTTCAACAGGATGGCATACACCATCAAACAAAAGATCGAAGGGCTTGAAGAAGCCTACCAGCGTGAGCAGAGGGTGGTAAGGGAACTTGCCATCCTGAACGAGTTCATGGGCGATATCTCAAATGATACGGAGATGGCAGACATGTTAAGACGGTTTGCAGAAAGGGCATCAGATCTGCTCAAGGCTGACGGTGCGGCGGTAGTGGCAAGAGACCTGGAAGGTGAGGAGTTTTTTGTAAGCACCCACGAACTGGTAACCCAGGGCTTCCTTGATGAGATTCTACGGATGAAGGGGCTTAAGTCTTCATCTCTGTACCTTACTGAGGTTGTTGTGGCAGAAAAAGAGCCCTGGCAACTTTCAGGGAAAGAGATAGGGAGTATGATTTACATACCGGTCTCCTCCAGTGCCGGTATGACAGGTGTGCTTGTGGTATTTGATCGGAAGGAGGGCTTTTTGGAGCATCATGAAGACACCATACTCTCCTTTGCCTTTCAGGCTTTTCAGAGCATTGCCTATCAGAGGCAACTTGCCAAACTTGCCACAACCGACGGCCTTACAGGTCTGAACAATCACAGGGTTTTTCAGGAGAGACTGGAAGAGGAGATAATGAGGGCAGAGAGGTACAAAAGGAGGCTCTTTCTCCTACTAATTGATATTGACCATTTTAAGAGGTTCAACGACACCTATGGACACCAGACCGGTGATGCCGTGTTACAAAAACTTGCATCTGTTATAAGGGGCAGCGTGAGAAAGGTGGACTTTGCAGCACGATATGGAGGGGAGGAATTTGTTATAATTCTACCTGAGACGGATTGCGAAAACGCCCTCAGGGTATCAGAAAGGATAAGAGATAAGGTAATGAAGCAGGAGATTGTGGCAGGAAATGAGAAGATCACCCTTACGGTAAGCATTGGTATTGCCTGCTTTCCTCAGGATGCCCGCACCAAAGAGGATCTGATCGGAAAGGCGGATACTGCGCTTTACTTTGCAAAGGACGGTGGCCGTAACAGGGTGGTTCTCTATAGCGATATTCCTGTGGAAAAGGGATGAAAGGATTAGAAAAGGTAGAGATAACCCGAATAAACGGGTCGGAGCAGCATAGAATAGAGGATATCATCGCCACTGAAAAGAAACTTCGAATACTTATAAATGGTGATGAGATACTCAAGTTGTACTGTAGCCCTGTTATGATAAGGGAACTCGTTGTGGGGTTTATGATGACTGAGGGTATTATTGAGGGGAGTTGGTGTGCAGAGAGGATGAGCATAGAGTATAATGACGAGGTGGTGGTGGATATACCCTCTGAGGGGAAGGTCAATCTTGAAGGAGGCACCATAACTTCCGGATGTGTAGGTGGTATAACATTTGAGCGGTCAAAAGAAGAAGGGATTATCACCGGTGGACCGGTTATTACACCTGCCAAACTGAAAGAACTTTTCAGGAAGTTTCAGAAGGCATCACAACTATACAACCAGACAGGATGCATTCACAGTGCTGCAATTTCTGATGGCAGAAGGCTGCTTGTCCTTGCTGAGGACATTGGAAGGCACAATGCCGTGGATAAGGCCGTGGGCTTTTGTCTCCTTGAGGATATACCGCTTGACGATAAGATCATCCTTGTAAGCGGAAGACTCTCCTCTGAGATGGCAGAGAAGTGCTCAAGATGGTCAATCCCCATCGTGGTAAGCAGAACCGCACCTACCTCAAGGGCAATTGATATAGCCAGAAAGAGGGGAATTACCATGGTGGGGTTCATGAGAGGAGAGAGGTTCAATATTTATACATTTCCAGAGAGGGTTGCAGAAGATTAGACAGTGGAATTTCCGTTGTCTTCCTTTCCTATCCCATACTTCTGGAGTCGGTGCCTGAAAGACCTGAATGTAAGGCCAAGGAGTTTGGCCGCCTCTGTCTTGTTGCCATTGGTCCTCTCCAGGGCAAGGAGGAGATACCTCTTCTCCATATCCCCGAGTATGGTATCGAGGTCGATTCCATCCGGACCTATGGCAGGAAGGGCTTGCCCTTGCCTGTAACCGCCGGATATTTCCGGGGGGAGGTCTTCCGGAAGGATGATCTCCTTTTCCGAAAGCAGTACCACTCGCTCGATGATGTTTTCAAGTTCCCTGACATTGCCCTTCCACTCATAACTCATGAGTCGTTTCATTGCATCGGGGGATACCTGTTTTCTCTCGGCACCGAACTTCTTCAGGAAGTGCTCGACAAGAAGAGGGATATCCTCAAGCCTTTCCCTGAGTGGTGGTATATGAACGGGGATTACATTTAACCTGTAAAAGAGATCCTCCCTGAATGTTCCATCCTTTATAGATGCCTCCAGGTCTTTATTGGTTGCAGCAATGATCCTTACATCAACGTTTACGTCTCTTGTGCCACCAAGCCTTCTGAATGAACCGGTTTCAAGCACTCGCAACAACTTTGCCTGAAGGCCGAAGGGCATCTCACCTATCTCGTCCAGAAAGATGCTCCCCTCATGTGCTATCTCAAAAAGCCCCTCCTTGTTCTGCGTGGCACCGGTAAATGCCCCTTTCATGTACCCGAATAACTCACTCTCAAGCAGTCCCTCAGGAAATGTGGCACAGTTTATGGCAACAAACTTCTTATCCGCCCGTGGGCTCAGGTTGTGTATCGCCCTGGCAAATAGTTCTTTACCGGAGCCACTTTCACCGGTTATCAATACATTGGAACTGCTCTGTGCTATCTTGGGAATGGTGTGAAGGATTTTCTGCATGGAAGAGGACTTGCCGATGATGTTTTCAAGGCGGTAGGTTGTTTTTATCTCTTCCTTGAGAATCTCCAGTTCTTTACGAAGTTTCTTTTTCTCAAGTGCCTTATTAATTACTATCCTTATCTCGTCTATCTTGAATGGCTTATGGATATAATCGTAGGCACCCATCTTCATTGCCTCTATTGCATCTTCGGTGGTACCAAAGGCGGTAATCATTATCACGAGGGTATCAGGTGAGAGTTCTTTGCACCTCTTCAGGACGGTAAAACCATCAGCCCCGGGCATCTTTATGTCTGTAATAACAAGATCAAAGATCTCATTTTCCAGGCACTTTATCCCCTCACTTCCATCAAAAGCCGAGGTGGTCTCATAACCTTCAGAATCAAGAAGGATTCTGAGTATCTCGTTCATGCTTTTTTCATCTTCAACGATGAGGATCTTTTCTCTGAGTTTTTTGCTCATTAGACTCTCTCCTCAGAAAGTGGAAGTCTGATTATGAATTCTGTTCCTTCACCCAAACGGCTGTTGACCTCTATATTACCATTATGCTCTTCCACTATTCTATACGCAATGGCAAGCCCCAGGCCGGTACCCTTTTCACGGGTACTGAAGAAAGGGTAGAAGATACGGGGAAGTACATCTTCGGGTATCCCTCTTCCCGTGTCTTTTATGCTTATCAGCACCTCAGAGCCTTTATTTTTGGCTCCAATGCTTACAGAACCGGCACCGTCTATTGCCTCCACCGCATTTGTCGTAAGATTCCATAGGAGTTGACGTATCCGCTGTTGATCGCCCTTTATAAACAGGGGCTCTTCTGACAGGGATATAGATATCTTTATATCATCTTTGAGGTTTTCAGCAACCATGACGATGTCTTTTATCAATCTTGAAAGATCAAATCTGGAAAACTCAGGCGGTTTGGGGTTTGAGTAAAGGAGAAAATCTGTAACAATCGAGTTCAACCTGTCCATCTCGGTGAGGGCAATCTCCATAAGCCGGTTTTTAGTTTCATCATTGAGATGCCCCTCTCTGATCATCTCAAAGGAACTCTTAATGGAGGCAAGAGGATTTCTCAGTTCATGGGCAATGCTTGCCGAAAGTTCCCCAATAGCAGCGAGTTTCTCCTTCTGCTTGATCTCCTTCTCCATCCTGATAATGCTTGTAAGATCCTGGAAGGTACCGATAAACCCGGCAGTCTTTCCGGAGGTATCCCTGTTTAGAGAGATGTTCATTCCAACGAAGATTTCACTACCATTATCTGTTCGGATGCCCCCCTCAATCCTGCCAAGTGGAGGAGGTATGGTCAGAAAGGGGAAGACATCTGTGATCGGTCTTCCAAGCACCTCTTCCTTCCCAAGCCCTGTTATCCTTTCTGCAGCCGGGTTGAAGAGGGTGATCAGCCCATCGGTATTTGTTGTAAACAACCCGCTGGGAATGTTGTTGATGACCTCAAGGTGAAACCTTGAGAGTTCCCTGAGGTCGGTATCTCGCTTCTCAAGTGTTTCTGA
>CAYMML010000135.1:0-5209 GCA_964391515.1 uncultured Thermodesulfovibrio sp.
GAGGTATCGCGAAAATCCGGATTTCTCCTGAATTCTGCCTGCCCTGTTACATCAGTGTTATTGGCATTACTGATGTAGATATTAGTAAAAAGGTTAACTCTATAATATACCGGATAACTCATCAAGTTTCTTCTTGAGTTGCTTTCCTTTTATCTCTCCGTGAAGTGTGGTTCCGTCTTCAAACTCTATTACGGGGATATCGTAGCGGTAAAGTTCAAATAACTCATCGTCCTCTTCGATGTTTATCTTTTCTATATCAAGATCATATTTGCCAGAAAGGCCGTTTAACATCTCTTCTGTTACACCACAGAGGTAGCAGCCCTCTTTATAGAAGAACCTGAGTTTTATCTTCATAGCCGGAACGACTCTCCAAACCTGGGTATCACCGCCCTTTTTGTAAGCCCCCTTTTCAGTGCCTCTTTCTTTATCACCTCAGCACCCTCTTCCCCGTGCACTATAAAGAGATCCTCAAGGCCGGTGTTGTTTCCAATCCACTCAAGTATTCCCTCCTGATCGGCATGAGACGAAAACCCCCCGATGGTGTGTACGCTGGCCTTCACACGGTAAGATTCACCGAAGATCTTCACCTTTTTCTTTCCGTCTACTATCTTTCTTCCCAGAGTGCCCTCAGCCTGGTAACCCACAAACACTATCGATGACTCCGGCCTCCATATGTTGTGCTTAAGGTGGTGCTTTATCCTCCCGCCGGTGCACATCCCCGAGCCGGCAATTATGATTGCATGGCTCTTGATGAAGTTTATCTGTTTCGATTCCTCTGGTGTCTTTGTGAACTCAAGGCCGGGGAAGTGAAACGGATCGCCTGAAGTCTCAATCACTTTCAGGGTCTCTTTATCGAAGCATTCAGGGTGGCGGCTCATGATCTTCGTTACGGCTATCCCCATAGGTGAGTCGAGAAATACCCGGCATTGAGGCATCCTTTTTTCTTCATAAAGCCTTCTGAAAACGAAGAGTAGATCCTGTGCCCTCTCTATGGCGAAAGAGGGGATCAGGGTGTTACCACCCCTTTTGCAGGAGTTGTTGATGACCCGGGCAAGTTCATCAACAGATGCCTCAAAACCTTTATGCTGCCTGTTCCCGTAGGTGCTTTCAGTGATTATTACCGATGCGCCTTCGGGAGGTTGTGGGTCACGTATGATGGGTTTTCCCTTGTTTCCGATATCGCCTGAAAAGATGATCTTTTTACCCTTTTTGGCACTTATCTCAATAAAAGAGGCTCCAAGTATATGACCTGCATCTCTGAACCGCACGGTGATGCTATTGTTCAGGCTTACCGGCTGATCGTAACCGGGCAGTTCGCGAAAGAACCGGAAGGAATCAATCACATCCATCACAGTGTAAAGAGGCTCTCTGGGTTTTTCACCCCTCCTCAGCCAGATCTTTTCCCAGTGTTTGTAGTCTTCTTCATGTATCTGCCCTGAGTCAAGCAGGACTATTTTGGCAATATCGTAGGTGGCGGGTGTACAGATGATTGAGCCGTTGAAACCCTCTTTAACGAGTTTGGGTATCCTCCCGCAATGGTCAAGATGGCCATGGGTAAGAAGGAGGAAATCTATATCAGCCGGTTTAAAGGGAAAGGGCTCGTAATTTTTCTCCTCCCAGGAGGGGTCACCCTGAAACATTCCACAGTCAATAAGTATGTTTAACCCCCCTGTGCGGAGCAGGTGGCAGGAACCTGTCACCGTGTCAACGCCTCCAAAAAATGTTAGTTCCATTTCCATAGAGAGATTATACAAAAAACGTGGTCTCTCTATCTTTAATGGTACAAAAAACAACAATAGGAACCTCAGAGGACAAAGGGGCAGATAATATCAAATTCTCTCTAAAGAAAACCCATCTCATGTCCGATAAATAAGTTAACCCTTACAAATAAAACGGAGGTGTGGAGATGAGGCGGTTTTGGAATAATCTCGGTTTTAAGAAGAAGGTCTATATCATCTTTGGGGGTGTCATAATTGCGATTGTGGTTGGTATAGCCTATGGACAGTTCGCCTTTCATTATGTGCAGGTTGGGGGTAGTTACTATCGCGGGATTTCTGCAAAGAGGTCACTGATAGATGATATTGCCAGAATCAGGATGAATGTAAATATGGTAAAGGCCTCTTTACTTGAAACTGCACTTATGCAAGACCAGGAGGGGGTTAATTTTATCTCCGGCCTGATGGACAGAACGGATGAGTTGTTCCAGGTGATCAACAGGTATAAAAACTCTGATTCAGGAGGAGAGAACTACTGTGGACTTTGCCATTCCCTGGGGCAGACGAAAGAGGTCTTTGATACCCTTGAAAGGGCGGCAGGTGCCTGGAATACTCTTCATCTCACGGTAAAGAAAGATTTCATGAGTGCGGTAAAGGGTGGCAACTTTGAAGATGCTCAGGACCTCATCTCGGGGGAACTTAACGAACGGTATTTTGATGTTATGGAAAGCACCTCCCAGCCACTGAACCTCCTGAGGGGGATATATCCTGTGATGGTGGATAAAATAGTAAAAAAATCGTGGAATACAAGAATGGCCTATCTCTTAGCGGGGATTTTAGGAGTGCTTTATTTTTCAGGGATCGCCTTCTTTTTTGTCAGGGCTGTTGTTAATCCTATTAACCAGGTAGCCCGTCAATCGCAGAAAATGGCGGAGGGTTATTTTATTATTGATAATACCACCGCAACGGGTGAAGATGAGATAGGGATGATGAAAAAACACTTCAGCAAAATGGGCAAGAAGGTTGCAGACTTTGTAAGCGGTATCAAATCCGGCATCACAAGTCTGTCTTCTGCTGCTGTAGAACTCTCTTCAACCTCTGATGATTTGCGTGAACGCACCAAGGGTGAACTCTATGAGGTAAACCAGGTGGTTGGCACAAGCAGGGAAATGGAGGACACATTTTCTGAGGTTAAGGAAAATGCTGCGGCGGCAAGCCAGGCAACCCGTGCCGCCTCTGAGGCTGCCTTAAAATGTAAGACTCTTGCGGATAAGGCCACTGCTCAGATCAGGCGTATCTCTGATATAGTCCACGACACTGCCGATACAATGGAGAAACTTGGGCGAAGTTCAGAAGAGATAGAGGGGATTGTATCGGTTATCAATGATATTGCAGATCAGACAAACCTGCTTGCCCTGAATGCCGCTATAGAGGCTGCCAGGGCGGGTGAACACGGCAGGGGGTTTGCTGTGGTGGCAGACGAGGTGAAAAAACTTGCCGAAAAAACTGGTGCTGCAACCGAGGAGATAACCACCAGGATTAAGGCCATTCAGGAGGAGGCAGAGCGGTCTCTCAAGGCCACAGGTATGAGCAGGCAGGAGGTGGAGCAGGGAGTGGAGGTGATTACCTCGGTAAAGGATTCCTTAGATTCAATCCTTGGTGTTTCAGAAGATGCAAGCAAAAAGGTTGCAGAGATTACAAGTGCCACAGAGGAGCACACAGAAGCGATACGGAGGATCAATGAGAGACTCCATCACCTTGCAGAAGGCATCAGAGAGGTGTCGGCCGCCACAGAACAGATCAGCCAGGTGGCAAACTCACTTTCCAGCATGGCAGACGAACTCAAGGAACATGTGGAATGGTTCAAGACAGAGGATGACAAAGACGGAATAACTCATAATATTCAAAAGGGGATGCTTGAGAGATATAAAGAAGAGATGAGTATGGGCTGAGGTTATTCTTGGAGAACCTTCAGTACTATTTCCTGAGAGGGGGGCATTTCATGGCCGATTGTGTATGCAGCCTGGACGAGGCTTTCTGCCTCTTTTATGTTTGATTCATCATTATAATGGAGAACGGCAAGGGGTTCTCCTGCGGATACCCTGTCGCCCCGCTTTCTGTTCAGAGTGATCCCTGCTGAGTGATCAATGTTGTCTTCCTTTCTGAACCTGCCTGCACCAATAAGTGTGGATGCCATCCCGATTTTTCGGGCATCCACCTCTGTAATATACCCTTCTGTTTTGGATGAAACGGGTAGTATTTTTGAGGAAACCGGTAAAAGCCCCGGGTTTGCGATGACCTCCGGGTTTCCGCCCTGGTTCTCTATCAGTTCAACGAACTTCTCAAGAGCCTTCCCGGAGTTTATGATGCCTTCAATGTTAATTCGCTTCTCCTCGATCTTTTCAGGTGTTGGTGTCTTTGATAGATCTACTCCCCGTTCACTCCCTATGCTTACGCACTCTTCAGCAATGAAAAGCATATAACTGCCAAGTGCAAGAACAAGTTCCATAATATCTGGTTCAGCACGCCCCTTAAGAAAGTTTATGCATTCTCTTACCTCAAGTGAATTACCAACCGCCTTGCCAAGAGGTTCATCCATGTTTGTAATAAGGGCGATTGTTCTAACTCCATAGTTTTTACCTATCTTAACCATGGCCTTTGCAAGCGCTTCACCTGAGGCAATATCCTTCATAAATGCACCTTTGCCAACCTTCACATCAAGGACCAGGCCATCAAGCCCTTCGGCAAGTTTTTTTGACATGATACTTGAGGCTATAAGTGGGATGCTCTCAACCGTGGCGGTGACATCTCTGAGGGCATAGAGTTTTCTATCGGCAGGAGCAATCTCGTTTGTCTGTCCTGCCATAACAACACCTATATCCCAGAGATTATTACGAATATCAATCAAAGGAAGGGAGGTTCGAAAACCGGGAATGGATTCTAATTTGTCAAGGGTGCCACCGGTGTGACCAAGTGCCCTTCCTGATATCATTGGCACTACAACCCCGGCTGCTGCCATAATAGGTGCAAGCACTATACTAATTTTATCACCAACCCCTCCTGTTGAGTGTTTGTCAACCACCGGGCTTTCCAACTCCTTCAGATCGATCCTTGTCCCGGAGTTAAGCATCACATCTGTAAGTGTGAAAGTTTCCTCTTCGTCGAGCCCGTTCAAGTATGAGGCCATTAAAAAGGCAGATGCCTGGTAGTCGGGGATCTCCTGCTGAATGTACCCATTTATGAAGTACTCGATCTCTTCTCTGGTAAGTTTTTCAGAGTCCCTCTTTTTTCTTATAATCTCTACAGGGTTCATCAGAAAGATTATACCAGATTGAGAAATTTAAGTTCCAAGTGAACTTGACAAAGAACAGGTTTTTGGGTTAGTTTATATACTCTGTTCTTTGACAAAACTGCTAAATAGTGCGTAGCGTACCTCGATTGTAAGAGTTTCACGGAAACAAATGAGAGTTTGATCCTGGCTCAGAGCGAACGCT
>CAYMML010000136.1:0-5200 GCA_964391515.1 uncultured Thermodesulfovibrio sp.
AACTCTGTGAAAACCCTCTTTCAAGCATCCTTTTTCTTCCAAGTGGAACTGGAACAACCGCCTGTACCCCATCTGGAAGGCCGCAAGTTGCAAGGAGGCCGCCAAGGGTTTTTGCAAGGGGTCTGTTTTTCTGAAACTTCATTGCCATCACGGCCTCCCTGAGAATGCCTGCAAAGTCTCCAAAAACCCCTATGCTATCAAGGGGTAACCGGGTCTTTTTACAGTCCAGACAGGTTTCTGTTGAACTGGTGGGTAGTTTTATTCCACAGGTTTTGCATCTTGCCACCCGGGGTTGATTGAGTAGTTGTTGGTAACACTCTCCACAGACAGGAAAAGAGGTGGTATCAGGCTTATTGGTAAGGCAAAGCGGGCATTTCAGGGGGAGAATCAGAGTAAGGGGGTTCCACATTTACCACACTTTGGCTTAAGGTGAAGCCTTGATACCCTAACACGGTTTTTTACGTTACAGGCAGGGCAGGCAATTATGCGGGATTCCTCTGTGCCGGGGGAGTCTTTTACGACCTCTGGCCTGCCTGCCTTTTGTGGCAGGGGAACTTCCTCTTCAAGTTCCCTTTTTATAAATGCCCTGAAGTTGTCGTCCACCTGAGTGAGTTCGATCCCCATCCCGTTTTTTACCAGAGTCAGTGGGGTTTTGATTGTCCTCCGCACTATCCCGGTAAGGCGTGAGGAGTTGCCGTCAGGAAGTTGGAGTGTTATATCCACCCTGGTGCCTGGCACAAACCCGTGCTGTGTCCTGATAAAGAGGCCTTTTGCAGAAATATCGGATGAAATGCCGCGAAAACTCATCCCGCCGGCACTAAACTCAGTCTCAAGCCGCTTTGTGTACCGTCTGTACTCTCTTTTTGACATACCCCCCTCTCAGAAGGGAAACACATATTTAGTGTTACCGCTTATTAGTCAAAATGCTCCTTCAGGGTGATGATCGCCTCC
This sequence comes from uncultured Thermodesulfovibrio sp., assembly GCA_964391515.1. Taxonomy (GTDB): domain Bacteria; phylum Nitrospirota; class Thermodesulfovibrionia; order Thermodesulfovibrionales; family JdFR-85; genus WFTX01. The sequence continues at coordinate 952 of CAYMML010000136.1, forward strand.
CTTTGCTGTCCTGTAGAGATTATATCAATACTCACCCCAAGTTTGGAAGAGATATAGTTGAGATACCTTTTTGCATTTTCTGGCAGATCTTCATACCGCCTTATGCCGGATGTCTTTTCCTTCCAGCCGGGGAGTTCTTCATATTGGGGGGTGCAGTTTTCAAGCACCTCCAGTTCCTTGGGGAACTCGGTATATAGTGAGTTTTTATACCTGTAAGCGGTACAGACCTTCAGGGTGTCAAGCCCATCGAGTATGTCAAGTTTGGTGATTATAATCCCGTTAAGCCCGTTTATCCTTACCGAGTGTCGAAGGGCTACCAGGTCAAGCCAGCCGCACCTCCTTGGCCTGCCGGTGGTGGCTCCGTACTCTCCTCCCCTCTTTCTTATCTCCTCGCCGAGGCTGTCCTTTAACTCGGTAGGGAAGGGCCCACCACCCACACGGGTCGTATAGGCCTTAACGACCCCAAGGACGGTATTGATTTTTGTAGGGCCTATGCCAGCGCCGGTGCACACACCGCCTGCAACGGCAGACGAAGATGTCACATAGGGGTAAGTGCCGTGGTCGATATCAAGAAGTGTTCCCTGTGCACCTTCAAAGAGGATGTTTTTACCATCCTTGAGTGCCTGGTCTATGAGGATGTCCGTATCGTCGATGTACCCTCTCAGGTACTCTGCATACTCCATATACTCAGAGTGTATCTCGTCGGCAGAAAAACCCTTCTTGCCGTAGAGTTCCTGTAAGAGGAAATTCATGGTCTTCAGGTTAGCCTCGATCTTTTCTTTCAGCACCTCAGGGTATAGCAGGTCGATCACCCTGATACCGTACCTTGATGCCTTGTCCACATAGGCAGGCCCGATGCCTCTTCCTGTTGTGCCTATCTTCTTGTCACCCTTTTCCTCCTCCTTTGCCTGCTCAATGGCCATGTGGTAAGGCATTATGAGGTGTGCATTTTTGCTGATTCTCAGGTTGTGATCAAGGCGGATACCTTTCTTAAGGAGTCCCTCAATCTCGTCTATAAGTGCCCTGGGGTTTACAACCACCCCGTTGCCGATCAGACAGAGTTTGTCTGGATGAAGTATCCCTGAGGGGATGAGATGAAGGATAAACTGCTCGTCGCCGATTACGACTGTATGCCCTGCGTTATGGCCGCCCTGGTATCTTGCAACCACATCTGCCTTTCTCGTGAGAGAGTCAACGATTTTACCCTTCCCTTCGTCACCCCACTGGGCGCCAACCACTACAACAACCTTAGACATTTTTCATTCCTCCTGTGTAAAGAGAGGACTATCTGTCCTCTGTAGGTAGATTATTTTTTCCTGTTAGCCCCATGGACGCTTTCATGTCTCAGTAATTTCAGGGGCTTTTTTCGGTTTATTGATCTCTTTATGAGGGATACCACTTCAGAGTCTTCCTTCTCACACAATACATGAAGAAGGAAGTCTTTTGTCCTTTTAGTCCCCTCAATCCTGAGTATATAATCTATACCTTCTGATCTTGCGAATTCAAGTGTCTGCTGGAACTCTCTCTTTACCACCTCACGGATTGCTGAAAGGCCTGCTTTGCGGAGTTTCTGTGACACCGTAAAGGCGTATCTCTTGTCACCGGATATGTCGGAGATGAGAACCCTGGGGAGGGTGCACCTCTCAAGAGATGAGAGACTCATTATCTGGTTCAGATTTAAAGAAAAACCGGTAGCAGGGGTGTCGGAGCCGAACTGCCTTATCATGGCATCGTATCTACCTCCAGAGCCTATTATCTCTCCATTTTCTGATGAAATAACATCGAAAAACACGCCGGTATGGTAATCAAAACCCCTTGCTTCAGAGAGGTCTATCCTGATCTTTTCAGAATAACCCAACTCCTTCATAAAACCGAGTATTGCCCTTATGTTTTCTATAGACTCATGAACCACCGGGCTATCTGATAGTTCAAGCCCTTTTGTGAGTATCTCCTCTCCACCGTAAAGAAACATGGTATGGCTATAAACCTGGTATTCCTTCTTTGAAATCATCCCGATTTTCAGAAGGGTTTTTAACTCGGGCAGGTCTTTCTGAAGAAAAATCTCCCGAAGGGTATCCTTCATATCGGGTCTTGAGTGCTCCTCAAAGAGCCCGTTCAGGAAGTTTCTGTTATTAAGGGTGATAATGAAACCATTTATCTTTAGTTGTTCCAGAATCTCTATAAGGAGTGCCAGTACCTCAGCATCACCTTCAGGCTCTGATATGCCTATCAGTTCGGCGCCAGACTGAAAGAGTTCCTGCTGCCTGCCCCCGCTGCTATTGTCGTATCTGAAGATGTTTAGTGAATAACTCAGTCTCAGTGGGCGTTTATTCCTGAGGGTGGTGGCAGCAAGCCTACCGATCTGGGGCGTTACATCCGGTCTGATTATCATGACCCTTCCAGACTGTCGGTCTGTGATCTTATAACCCCGTTCAAGCAGGTCTTCGCCAACGGCGGGTGAGATCACATCGATAAACTCGAAGATAGGGGTTACAACCTCACTATAGCCCCATCTTTCGGTGAGTTCTATAAATGCCGCCTCAATAGCCCTTTTACGCCCTGCAGCTTCAGGATGGAGTGTTATACAGCCCCTGGGTGTAAGGGTCTTTTTCCATCTGCCGGTAAGCATCCTCTCGGGTATCCTATCAGAGTTTGATGACCTTGACGGAGATAATATTCGGCAGTTTGGAGAGTTCCTCCACAATCCTGTCTTCCACATCGGAGTCAATATTGACCACAGAGATGGCCATGCCTCCTGCCGTCTCCCTGCCGAAATGCATCCTTGCAATGTTGATGTTGTTTTTCCCAAGTAGTGAGCCAATGTTTCCGATAACACCCGGCTTGTCGTTATTGTAAATAAAGAGCATTGTGCCTTCGGGCACTATCTCAACAGGGAATTTGTCCACCTTTATGATCCGTGGCTCTGTCTTACCATAGAGGGTGCCGCAGATCTTGGTCTCTTTGCCATTTGCCCTGATTCTCAGCACCAGCATGTTGTGGAAATCAAGGGCATCTTCACTCGTTGTCTCCTTTACCTCAATGCCCCTTTCCTTTGCAATTATGGGGGCGTTGACGAAATTAACCGTCTCAAGCAGTATAGGTGTGAGTAGACCCTTTATTGCGGCGATGGTAACAGGTTTTGTGTCAATCTCTCGTGCCTTGCCCCTGAATTCAAGGGTTACCTCCGATATACCACCTTCGTAGATCTGTGCACCAAAACTTCCCATTATCTCAGCAAGTTTTATATAAGGGAGAAGTGATGGGAGTTGATCGGATGGGATGGATGGGAAGTTTACGGCATTTCTTATAACACCGCTCAGGAGGTAGTCAATGATCTGTTCTGCCACCGCAACGGCCACATTTTCCTGTGCCTCAGTTGTGGAAGCCCCGAGATGGGGGGTGCAGATCACCTTATCCAGTTTTATGAGAGAGAGGTCTTCAGGTGGCTCCTTTTCATAGACATCAAGTGCCGCACCGGCAACCTTGCCTGACAGAATTGCGTCATGAAGGTCTTTTTCATTTACTATTCCACCACGGGCACAGTTTATGATCCTTACGCCGTCTTTCATCTTGCTTATGGTCTTGGCGTTTATGAGGTCACGTGTCTCAGGTGTAAGGGGGGTGTGAATAGTGATAAAATCCGATCTGCTGAAGAGATCATCAAGGGACACCTTTTCCACCCCAAGGTCTGCCGCCTTTTCGTCACTCAGGAAGGGGTCGTAACAGATGACGTTCATTTGTAGCCCCTGGGCACGTTTTGCAACCTGTGTGCCGATGTTCCCAAGCCCAAGAACACCAAGGGTCTTATTGTAGAGTTCAACACCCATAAACTTCTTTTTCTCCCACTTGCCTTCCTTCATTGATGCGGTTGCCTGGGGTATGTTCCTTGCAAGTGCAAACATCATGGCGATGGCATGCTCGGCTGTTGTGATGGTATTTCCACCAGGTGTGTTCATCACCACAATTCCCTTTTTAGTTGCTGCTGCACGATCAACATTGTCGAGACCGGAGCCTGCACGGCCAATCACCTTTAACTTTTCCGCCGCTTCAATGATCTCTGAGGTCACCTTGGTGGCACTCCGTATCACAAGGCCATGATACTCACCTATTATGGACTTTAGTTCTTCAGGCTTGAGACCGGTCTTTACATCTACCTTGAGGCCTGCCTTTTCCATCAGTTCCACACCCTTGGGTGAGATGTTATCGCTTACAAGGACCTTCATTTTTCTTAACCTCCTGAGTGTATTGA
>CAYMML010000137.1:0-5181 GCA_964391515.1 uncultured Thermodesulfovibrio sp.
AATACCTTTTCTTCCCACTTCTTTCCAAGCCCATCCTCAAAGTTATCCAATACCACCTTCTGTCTGGTAGTAGTGGCATTTGCAGAAAAAACCGTAAGGGCTATAAGTACCGTAAAAAACAGTTTGAATTTCATAATCATATTATACCCCGTTTATGTGATAATAATATATGGCCTTTGAAAGAGAAATATGTTTCTTTGACTACCTGATCGGCACCCTCTCTACCGCCTATAAGGGTTCCCTTAAGTCACTTATTTGTAAGGATTTTTGCATCAGGGCGGATGATGACAGGGTGGTTTTTTCAGGAAATATCATCTCGTTGCCCCAGGGGAAAACAGAGGCCTGTCTGATAGAGGCCGGTAACGAACTTGAAAGGGTTGAGATATCAGAGGGCAGTTTTGAACTTTCTACAACAAAAGACCTTTTTGAAAGGGTTGCCTCTCTTCAGATTGATATCGTTCAGGAAGGACGACATATAGGTACTTTTTTACTAAAAAGAGAATCTGACCTTGGAAACTTCATATCTGCGGTTCAACTCTCAAGGGATCTTGAGGGAGTAAACCTGAGGAGGCTTAACGAGTCGGTAGGTGACAAACCTGGACTCAGGGAAAAATCCGAAAAGATCATCTCCGCCATTGCCTCCACAAAGAGGGACTGGCCAGGGCTCTCTGAAGAAATTGCCCTTTTTATGCATGATCTCTTCTGGCACAGTAAGAGCGCCTTTGGCCTCTGGCTTGATTTTGCATTAAAAATACTGATCAGGGCTGCAGAAGTAACAGCAGAAAGAGAGAGAGCAAAACCCCTGAGAAACCTTATCAGCATTGCAGAGTGGATACTGGAAAAAGAGGAAGACAAAGAAAACCAAAAAAGATGGCTCTCCCTCTGGGCTGAGAGAGTAATTTCATCCACAATTGAGCCTGGAGAGTTTTCAAGATACCTTTTAAAACTTGTCCCATCTTTTCAGGTGCTCATTTCTGATGCCCTGCTTAAAAAGTTCAACCAGTTTATCTTTAATTCCATTAAGGAGTATCTCGACCGTTTTCCGGTTATAGATAATGACGTTTTAGACCACATTAAAGCATCGCTTACACTAAAGGACTCTGACCCCTTTATGCTCTTTTCCAGGGGGCATAAAGAACGCACTATACAGATTCTCAGTGATTCACTTTTACACGCCAAAGAGGTGGAAGATTCACTTTACAGAAACGTATCCGGATACCTTGAAGGCATACCGATTAAAATCATCATTGAAACGCTCATCAAGGCAATAAGGGCAGATAATCTCAATGCGGCAGATCTGGTTTTTGAGGAGTTTTTCAAACTTCTCAAAGACTCCAGCAAGGAAGACATCGAAAGGGTAAGGGGTGACCTGAAAAGGCTGTTTTCCCTGATTTCAGAAAGGGGGCTTGAAGGTTTTTTCAATAAGATAATTACCGGTTTACATGTACTGGATGTTGATGCAAGAAGCGAGATTTTACTCTCTGAAAACCTCTTTGAGATAATAAGGGAGTCTGGAAATCAAGCCCTGATAGAGAGATATATAAAAGAAATCACAAGTTTCACTATCCCCCCGCCCCACCTTGCCGGTATATCATCAGAGACATGGGCGCCGGAGTTCAACAAGAACCATCCGCTTATGATCTCGAAGTTCATGAAACTGCTTGCAGATAGCAATGATTACTATAGACCAGTCCTGCTACATCTCATTTCAAACCTTGTGATTACCGGGGTGTTCATCCCAGACGAGATGCTTTTTCAGAGAGATGTCTCCAGGTTTCTCAACTCCCCTGTTCCGAAGGCCGAGTATCTCCTGTCTTACATACTGCTCAAACGACTGCCGGTCTTTTTTAATGAAATAGGAGCATCGGGACGGCTCCGTGACCTCTCAACAGAGATTGACTCCTGGGGGGATGACCCCCTGCTTTATTTTCTCAGAAAACAGATACATGTTAATGCAAGCAGGGAGAATATAAATCTTGCAGGGGCGATACTCCTTTCATGGGTCAGGGGAAGCATTGACCCCGTTAAAGGGTTTCTTCCAGATGATATAAAAAACACCATCAGCAACAGCCTGCCGTCACGGTACATGAATGAAGCAAGAAAAATCCTGTCCCGCTTAGGGGTGCTTTCAGATGAAATGGGGTTGGATTTCAAAAGACTATCATTGCTTGACCTGGATAGTGAGCCCATTGCCACCAAGACCGATATAGAAAAAAAGGTATATTTGCTCATCCGGATATATCAGGAACTTGTAAGCAAATACAATCCCCATGCTTACAAAAGGATAAATGCGGCATCATTTGATAGGGAAATCCTCGGGGTAATTGAAAGGATTAGAGGACTCAAGGAAACCGTTGTCTCCCCCGTTGAGACCTTACCTGAAGAGTCACTATACTTCAAAAGGCATATAGCCTTCGGCATCCCCTCCGTGATCGGCTCATATCACGAAGCAAAATTTGACGCCTTCAGGGAACTCATCAGAGAGGAAAACCGGTTGAGACTGATCACAGAGGACTTTATTCAACAAGGTGGTGAAAACACCTCTCCAGCGTTCGATGCAACGATTGCCCTTATTGATGCCCTCATAAAGTTCCTTGAACTTACAGGTCTTTCAAATATGAAGATGCGTGAGTATAGCACAGTGCTCCAATGCAACTATCTTGATAAAGATCAGGTGGCAGATGTGATAAGGATGATTCAGCACGAACTGACATGGCATGTGGAGGTTCTCTATAGGGAGTTTCACCCGCACTTGAAGGAGGTTATATCCCTTATGCCTGAAGACCAGATACCTGAACACCTCTTGAGGATTTCACCGGGGAGAGAAAACAGGGAAAGAAAAATTGCAGATATACTGATCCGGGATATCATTTCCTCTATAACCGGGCTTGATGAACTGGACAGACTGCTAAATGCTGTACTCCTCTGGATAGGCTCAGGTAAGATCACGGCACTTCCTTCTACTGCAGTTGGTGATAAAGTTGATCAATATATATACTTTTTTGACCGGACTGATCCTGAAGAGGCTGTAAGGAAGGCACCACAACTTGGAAGCAAGGCACTGAACCTGGTATTACTCAAGGAAAAAGGTCTGCTCGTGCCTGAAGGCTTTGTACTCTCATCGGCTCTTACTGAGAGGGCAGATAGATTTTTCTCATCTAATGAGGGTGTCAGACTCCTTGAAGATGGGTTAAGTTACCTTGAGGAGAAAACCGGTCTCAGACTTGGTGATGGCAGGAACCCGCTGTTTCTGTCTGTAAGGAGCGGCTCCTATATCTCAATGCCCGGCATTCTCTCATCCATACTCTATGTAGGCATAAACGATAGCACCCTTGAGGGTTTTTCAAAAAAGACCGGAAGCAGATGGCTCGCCCTTGACTCATACAGGAGGTTCATAGAGCATTATACCTCTGTCGTTTTAGATATCCCGGAAGAAATTATAGAAAATGAAAAGAAGGAGTTTCTTTTACAGACTGGCATAGACGATATCAGTATGACCTCTGAAGACATGCTTTATGATTTAATAAACCGGTTAAGGAGGATCATTGAAAGAGAAGGCAAACACATGCCCGCAGATCCCTTTGAACAGGTAATAGAATCCGTCAAGGCCATTTATCGTTCCTGGCAAAGTCCTCGGGCTACCGGTTACAGGAGGGCGATGGGTATCTCAGACCGGTGGGGAACTGCCGTAACGGTTATGCAGATGGTGCATGGTAATGCAAAGACCGGTGGCGCCTCTGTTTTCTTTACAAGAAGACCCTTCACCATGGAAAAGGGGATTTATGGCGAGATAAGGGAGGCTGCCACGGGCGACGATATAGTTTATGGAAGGATCAACAACCGGCCTCTTTCAAAAGATGCATCAAGAAAACAGACCGAAAGCCTTGAGGAAAGAGATCCAGAATTGTTCAGCCATTACGAAAAGATCGCAAGAGAGGTGGAAAATGCCTTTGGCGGGCTTCCACAGGAGGTGGAATCAGCCTATGTAAAAGTGGGAGACAAACCTGTAATCTACATCCTTCAGAGCAAGCGGATGGAGTTTTCGAGGGGCTACACCGACCAGTTCCATGACCTCTGCCGTATGGAATCAAACATAGTGGGAAGGGGCATTGGTGTTCATGGTGGTGCATTAAGTGGTATCGTTGCCTTTTCGTCAGAACCTGAAAGGATAAAGGAACTGAAGGAAAAATCCGGTCTGCCCGTTATCATGCTCAGGCCTGAGACAAACACAGATGATGCAACGCTGATGCCCCTGGTCGAAGGGCTCATCACCTCAAGGGGCGGTGCCACATCACATGCCGCCATTCTTGCCCAGAAGTTTGACCTCACGGCGGTGGTGGGCTGTACCGATCTGATCTTCCATTACGATGAAGAAAAACCATACGCCACCATAGGGGGAAAAGAGTTTTATGAGGGTGATCAGATAAGCCTTGATGGTGCCACCGGCCTTATCTATTCTGGTGTTTGCAGCATTACAGAAAGGAGAGATACCTTTTAGGTGCAAATGGATACTCCAAAAATAAGCATAATAATACCGGTTCTGAACGAGGGTGCAACACTTGACAGAACCCTTAGTGCCTTACACATAGGGCAGGGGGAAGAACTGATAATCGTGGATGGCGGTAGCACCGATGATACAGTAGAAATAGCATCACGATACACGGAAAAGATTTATAAATCCGGAAAAGGAAGGGCAAGGCAGATGAACTACGGTGCTGAAAAGGCAGATGGTGATATACTTTTGTTTCTCCATGCAGACTGTAAACTTCCATCAGGTGCATTTACACTTATACGAAATACACTGAAAAATGATAATGTTTCATTCGGTGCCTTTGATATAACCTATCCAGACCGTTCCATCTGCCTTGGCTTGGTTTCATTTTTTGCCAATCTTCGCTCGAGAATAACCTCTATCGCCTATGGTGACCAGGGAATTTTCCTCAGAAAGGAGACATTCCTTTCCGTCGGGGGCTTCCCTGATATACCGCTTATGGAGGATATCGAGATATCCAGGAGGCTGAAGAGGCTTGGCAGGGCAAGGTTTATAACCCCTCCCATTACCGCTTCACCAAGACGGTTTAAAAAAGAGGGAATTGTCTATACAGTTCTCAGAGACTGGAGACTTGCCCTTTCGTATACCATCTTTAAAACCCCTCCAGAAAAACTTATAAAATACTACAG
>CAYMML010000138.1:0-5174 GCA_964391515.1 uncultured Thermodesulfovibrio sp.
TCAGGGGGTATGAAATGGGTATCCTGCCTAAGAAACTCGATTTTTTTGAGATATTTGACAAGGCGTCAAGAAATCTCATCGAGGCCGCAAGGCGGCTGGTGGATCTGTTTGAGCACTTTGACGATATTGAAAGGCGAGTTAAGGAGATCCATGACCTTGAGCATGAGGGTGACCTGCTGACTCATGAGGCCATCAGGATGCTTAATAAGACCTTTCTCACACCCATTGACAGAGAGGATATACATGCCCTCATATGCAGGATAGATGACGTTCTCGACCTGATATGGGCATCTGCCGACCGTCTGCTGCTGTTCAAGGTTGCCGAGCCACTTGAAGGGGCGGCGGAACTTGCAAACTCCCTTAAGGAAAACACCAAGGTAATTCACAGGGCCATTGCAGAACTGAAATCCAAGAAATACTCATTCGTGCAGGATCTGTGTATAGAGATCAACCGGCTTGAGAATGAGGCGGACAGGATGTTCAGAAAGACCATCGGTAACATGTTTGAGAAGGAAACAGACCCTATAAAGATCATCAAATGGAAAGAGATACTTGAACACCTTGAAAACGCCACAGACCGGTGTGAGGATGTGGCAAACATCCTTGAAGGAATAGTCCTGAAACATGTCTGAGATAATACTTCTGACCATCGTCCTCGCTGTACTCTTTGATATCAGTAATGGCTGGAACGACTCTGCAAACGCCATAGCCACGGTAGTATCCACCAGGGTGCTTTCTCCACTTCAGGCGGTTCTTCTTGCCGCAACGATGAATGTGCTGGGAGCCCTCTTTTCTACCGCCGTTGCAAAGACCATCGGAAAGGGGATAGTGCATCCCGGTGCGGTTACGGAGGTAGTGGTGGCAAGTGCACTTGTGGCAGGGTTTCTTTGGAACTCCCTTATGACTATCTTTGGGCTCCCGGTGAGCGCCTCCCATGCACTGATCGGAAGCCTCATGGGTGCTGCACTTGCCCACGGCGGGCTTGATGTTCTGAACTTTGCAGGGCTGAAGAAGGTATTTACCGCCCTTCTTACTTCACCACTCATTGGCATTGTGTTTGGACTGTTATTCATGAAGTTCCTTTTGAGATTTTTCGGGGCCTATTCTCCGGGAACCCTCAATAAGATATTCGGCAGGCTCCAACTGCTCTCCTCATCTTTTATGGCCTTCAGCCACGGCTCTAATGATGCCCAGAAGGTTATGGGGATTATAACCCTCTCTCTGTTCAGCGGAGGTGTGATATCATCCGTTGAGGTGCCCTTCTGGGTAGTGATACTGTGTGCACTTGCCATGGGGGTTGGAACAGCGATAGGTGGGTGGCGGGTCATAAAGACCCTGGGGGTTCAGATGCTGAAACTCGAGCCAGTTCACGGTTTTGCAGCCGAAACCGCCGCAACCGTTATAATCCTTGGGGCAAGCCATGTGGGATTGCCGGTAAGTACAACACATGTAATTTCAACAACCATAATGGGTGTGGGTGCCACGAGGAGGCTCTCAGCAGTCAGGTGGGGTATAGCCGGCAAGATAGTGCTTGCCTGGGTCTTTACACTGCCTGCTTGTATAGGATTGGCCTACCTTATCGAGGTGGTTTTGTCTAAGGTTCTTTGAGCCTAAGGCTTTTTGATTTAAGTCGTGCAGATGTTTTAGAGATAAATCTCCACCCTGGTACCGGTTTCCTCCTTGCTCTTTATCCCAAGTTCCCATCCATGTGCCTTTACGAGATGCTTGACTATGGCAAGCCCAAGCCCGGTGCCACCAAGTTCACGGCTTCTTGAGGGGTCAACCCTGAAGAACCTCTCTCCCAGCCGGGGGATCAACTGCTCTGGTATCCCTATACCTGTGTCCTCAACATATATGAGCCCCTGTCCGTCCCGCTCCTCATACCCCATTTCTATGCTGCCCTTCCGGGTAAACTTGATTGCATTATCAACGATGTTCAGTAATATCTGGATAAGCCTGTTTCTGTCTGCCTCAATCACGGTCTGTCTGTCTTTGAGGGATACAAAAAAACCAAGACCCTTTTCCTCTGCTGCCGGTCTGAGTGTTTCTTCCACATGTTTGAAGACCTCATTGAGGGTGATTTCCCTCTTGTCAATCTTGATTACACCCAGTTCAATCCTGGAAAGCATCAACAGGTCTTCAACCAGCCGGTGAAGCCGCTCAGAGTTTCTCCTGATGGTCTGCAGGAATGAGATTGCGTTTTCTCTATCATCAATTGCACCATCAAGCAGCGTTTCTGCAAAACCCTTTATTGCAGTTACGGGGGTCTTTATCTCATGTGAGACGTTTGCAACGAAGTCCTGCCGCATCTGCTCGAGCCTCTTAAGTGTGGTTATGTCGTGAAAAAGCAGCACAACCGGCTGGGTGTGCTCTGAACCGGTTCCGATTGGTGATGCGATCAGACTGAAGACCTTTTCAACGGGCTGGTCAATCCTCAACTCCCCCTGCTGTGTTTTGCCGGTGTCTCTCACCTTATCTATAAGTTCATAGGTTTCAGGCCACCGGAAGACCTCATAAAAGTGCTCACCCCTCACATCTCTGCCGGTAATATTCTCATATAAGGCGGTGTTTGCAATGCTGATCCGGTTTTTTTCGTCAATCACCGTAATTGCATCCGGTAGATCCTGAATTATCTTCTCAAAACGGCCCCTGTCTCTATCATCCTGTTTGAGGGTTTCATTGATCCTCCTGGAAAGCCTTTTTACCTCTAATCCGAGTTCAATAAGGGGGCCTGGCAGGTCTGAATCGGGCATTTCCTGCCCATTTTCAGGCAACCGGCGGAGGTGCTCAACGATCTTGTTAAGTTTCCCTTTTACTTCTGTTCCCCATAAAAGAAGGGCGAGGTTAGGGATGAGAAAGATGACCACAAAAAACAGCAGAAGGCGGGGTGAAAGATAAATGGCATATTCGGGGGAGGTCTTTTTAAAAGTCAGTATAAAGAGTCCGTATGAGGCAGAACCCTCTAAAATAGATGCTAAGATTATAAAAAAAAGTGACTTTTTCATGAACCGTCGTCCAGAAAATATCCCACCCCCCTTTTGGTTCGGATATACCTGGGGTGGGCAGGGTCGTCCTCAATCTGCATCCTTAACCGACGGATATGGACATCCACGGTTCTTGGCTCCACATATGCCTCGTTTTTCCAGACAGCATCAAGGAGCATCTGCCTTGTAAACACCCGTCCCTTCCTCTCTGCAAGGTAGAGTAACAACCTGAACTCGGTGGCACTCAACGATACAGGGGTGTCTCCCTTCTTTACCTGGTAACTTGATGGGTCTATTTCTATGTCACCAAAACTGATCCTGCCCTTTTCTGAAGTTGCCCTTTTTACCCTTCTCATCACCGCATTTATCCGTGCAATTAGTTCACGAGGACTGAATGGTTTGGTTATGTAGTCATCAGCACCCATCTCAAGCCCCACTACCCTGTCCATCTCCTCAGACTTGGCAGTTAGCATTATAATTGGCAGGAACTCTGTGGTGGGGTCCTTCCTGAGTATCCTGCAAAGTTCTATACCCTGAAGGCCGGGTAGCATTAGATCCAGGATGAGTAGATCAGGCGGGTTTTGCCTGATCCGGGTTAAGGCATCCTCGCCGTTTGAAAATGAAGTGACCTGATGCCCCTCTTTTTTGAGATTGTAGAGCACAAGGTCCCGGATGTCCTTCTCGTCATCTACAACCATAATGTTCAAAGCCATAATAGTTATTATAACCTTAACCTTGAATAAAGAGTCGTGTGGGAATGTCCTCACACGATTATTCCAGTAAAGGGGTAAATCTGTGAAGTGAGGAGAAATACCAGATCTTTAGGTTTAAAGAAAAGGGGATATTTGTAAAGCCTACCGTCTGCACATGAGGAGGAGGTTTCATTTATAAAAGGGCGAGAATCGTTCAATGTATGCAATATATGCCCTGCCAGGGTTATTGACAACAGTTCCCATTATGATGGATAATATAAAACAAAATTGTGCCGAAGTGGTGGAATTGGTAGACACGTGCGCTTGAGGGGCGTATGGGGAGACCCGTGGGGGTTCGAATCCCCCCTTCGGCACCACCCCCAAAAGTGACCATCCGAAAACAGACAGAAGAGATCGAAAAGAAGACCCTTCACCCAAGGGCCACCCTCAGTTCTGAAAGTAAAGGCAGGGCAAGGCCAGAAAAGGAGGGCATAATCAGGACATGCTTTCAGCGTGACCGTGACCGGATAATCCACTCAAAGGCATTCCGAAGGCTTAAACACAAGACTCAGGTGTTCCTTGCCCCAAGGGGTGACCATTACAGGACAAGGCTTACCCATGTCCTCGAGGTCTCACAGATCGCAAGAACCATTTCAAGGGCACTCAGACTGAACGAGGACCTCACAGAGGCGATAGCACTTGGGCATGATCTTGGCCACACCCCCTTTGGACATGCAGGTGAGGCGGTTCTCAGAAGGCTTTATCCAGGTGGTTTTGACCACTTTAAGCAGAGTTTGAGGGTCGTTGAGTTTCTCGAAAAGGGTGGCAGGGGGCTCAACCTCACCTTTGAGGTGAGAAACGGGATTGTCACCCACTCCAAGGGTAAGGGGAAAATTATACCTGAGGGGGACGCAGGGCTTTCAAAAACCCTGGAGGGGCAGGTGGTCAGGGTCTCTGACATTATAGCCTATGTGAATCACGACCTGGATGATGCCCTGAGGGCCGGTGTGATAAAGAGGCAGGAGATACCCCGGATTGTTACCGATGTGCTTGGGGGCTCTTATTCGAAACGGATTGATACGATGGTGAAGGATGTGATTTTCAGTACTATCGAGGCGGATTACGAAAAGATAATGATATCAGAGAAAGTGGAAGAGGCGATATACATGCTCAGGGATTTCCTGTACGAGCGGGTTTATGAAAGTGAGGTGCAGCAAAAGGAGTTCCGAAAGGCAGAGAAGATACTTTCCGACCTTTACCATTACTTTCTGGAACACCCCGATGAGGTGTTCAGGGACCTGAACCTCAGGCGGTCTGTAAAGGATATGGAAAGGCTTGTGTGTGATTTCATTGCCGGCATGACCGACAGGTATGCCCTTACCACTTACGAAAGACTCTTTATGCCACAGCAGTGGCAGCCGCTCTGATACTTCCCATTTCGGTCTTTCCTTTCCCTTTCAGGGATTTTTTTCTTTTAATGATACAAAATATTTATTCT
>CAYMML010000139.1:0-5140 GCA_964391515.1 uncultured Thermodesulfovibrio sp.
CAGATTACTGGTTATTATTGAGCAATGAACTTGGCTTCATTGAGAAGCGAGAACATAATGATTTGGCCAGAAGTTACGATGAAGTAAGGGCGATGCTTTCCTCAATAATAGAAAAGTTAGACAAAAACTGAAGCCTTCTGACTGATGCCTGATGTCTGGCGAAGCCAGGGGATTGCGACGGCAGCCTTCGGCTTCAGGCAACAGGCAACAGTCAGGAGTCAGGAGGCAACATACAGGAGTCAGGGGGGAGGTGAGGGGGGTAGGACATACCGTTTATTTTTTTGAGCCATCTTTTTTTTGTATAATCTTACATGAGCAAAAAACTAAAGAACATCCTCATCTGTGTAGCAGGGGCAACACCACAGGTAATTACAGAAACTATTTATGCCCTGTCCTGCAAGACACCACCCGTCTATGTTGATGAACTTCATGTAATCACCACTGCTTACGGTAAAAAACTGATTGTTGAAAAACTTCTAAACGGAAAGATTCTCAGTAATCTTATAAAGGAATATAAGCTTCCACCAATAAGTTTTAACGAAGATAATATTGTGGTTATCAACGACGGGAACTTACCTCTTGAAGATATACGTAATGACCATGACAACGAGATCACGGGAGATGTTATTACAGAGGTGGTCAGGAATATGGCTGAGCGTGAAAATGTGGCACTTCACTGTTCCATTGCCGGTGGGAGAAAAACGATGAGTTTTTATCTCGGTTCAGCACTTCAACTATTTGGCCGTCCTCAGGATAAACTCTATCATGTTCTCGTTAGTCCTGAGTTTGAGAATAATCCGGAGTTTTTTTACCCACCAAGGAAACCGAAGAGACTGCGTTGTAGGTTAATGAATGGGGAAGCAAAATTTCTATCCACTGCTTTGGCAGAAGTTCACCTTGCTGACCTTCCCTTTGTAAGGCTGAGAGACAAGGTCTATCTTGAAAAGAAGGGTTTTAAAGAACTTATCAAAGAGGCAGAGGAGGGGATAAGGCTTTTGTCCGATCACAAGCCTCTCAGATTCAGGCTTGCAAAAAGAGAGGTTCTTGTTGGATCGGTAAAAATCAATTTACCCCCAATGTTGATTTCCATTTATGCACTTTTTGCAGAAGAAAAGATAAAATATTGCAGGGAGAAAAAAAGAGACCTCTGCCTTGAATGTAATGAGTGCTACTTGAAGGTGGCAGACCTCTCTGATAGAAAAACCCTTCAAAGGATAAAATCCTTTTATACTATCCTCTACGGTGAGGAATCTATGCGTCTTTATGACGAGAGGTGGAATTTGTATTATAAAAAAGGCGGACTTCCTCAAGATACAATACGCCAGTATATTTCAAAAATAAACAGGGCAATAAGAGAGTATGTGTCAGATTACGAACTCTACGAGATCAGGGGTGTGCGGCAATATGGGGCAACCAGATACGGTTTGAAAGTGGACAAAACAAGGATAGAGATGATATAAGTTCGGATGCACAAATAAAGATAATATCTTCGAGGTAGACTCTTTTGAAAATCACATACAATAGTTTTATATTTAACCTCCTTGCAGAGGAACAGATCAACCTTCCGCATTATAAGGGTTCTACTCTGAGAGGTGCCTTCGGAGTGGCATTCAAACGGGTGGCATGTGCACTTAAAAGACAGAATTGCACCGATTGTCTTCTGAGAACCAAATGTATATACTCTCAGATGTTTGAGACTAATGCAGATGGTGAAAGCCCACTTGGCAGGGTGGAAACCGTTCCGAGACCCTTTGTAATAGTGCCACCCGAAACGGACAATACCGTCTTTGAGCAGAACAGTGAAATTAAGTTTACACTTACGCTAATAGGCAGGGCAACAGAGTATCTGCCTTACTTCGTGTATGCCTTTCAAGAACTCGGGAAAATGGGAATCGGCTCCGGAAGAGGTAAATACACATTGCTTTCGGTTATCAGTGAAAACGATGGGGAACTCATCTATAGCCATGACACACAAACCCTTCATAGCCCACAAAAGAACGAATTAGACCTTGGTGATGCAGTGTCGTGGTTTATCGAACAGGATGGTGAGCCATCCCAATCAGAGGTGACACTAATGATGCTCACACCTGTAAGAATAAAATTCAAGCGTCGCTATGTGAGAAATCTCGAGTTTCATATACTAATTCGCCAACTTCTAAGAAGGATGTTTCTCCTGTGGTATTTACACGGTGAATTTGATAAAGCCGAATACGAGCAGATTAAAGACTACCACAAAAACGCCATAGCAATTGCCGAAAAAGTACAGATCAAAAACTCCAATATCTATTGGTATGATTGGCAGAGATATTCTAATCGGCAAAAGACACGCATGAACCTTGGCGGATTACTCGGTGAGATAACTTATTGTGGCAATGTAACGCCTTTTCTCCCATTCCTGCGGGCAGGCGAGATACTACATGTAGGTAAAAACACCACATTCGGTCTTGGAAAGTACAGAGTAATCTAAAACTTCACAACCTTTCCGAAATATTTCTTTTCTTGTTCAACACTTCCCCGAAATTCCAAAATATTTATATGGACAGGACACTATACATAATTGCTTACGATGTAACAGAACCGGTGCGGTTAAACAGGGTAAGATACTTTCTCAAGGGTTACAGCACCGGTGGTCAGAAATCTGTGTATGAGTGCTTTCTTACCGATGGTGAATTGAGGTTTGTAATCAGTAACCTGCAAAGGCTGATATACGAACGGGATGATCGGGTGCACATATTCCGGCTCGATGGAAGATCACGCAGCATCACTCTTGGGATTGGGGTGCAACCAAAGGATCCTTCTTTCTTTTTCTTTGGCTGATGGGCACTGTGTATATTGATAAACCGGGCTGTGACATTCGGGTGGACGGAAACTCCCTTGTGTTTCACAAGCATGGCATGAGAGAGGGGGCGGTGCCCATCAAGCCGTTAAAAAGAGTGGTCGTGATTGGTAGATGTACCATAGACTCAGGCGTGTTTCATCGTCTTGCATTAGAGGGTGTGCAGGTGGTGATGCTTTCAGGGCGTGGGCTCAGATTCAGGTGCATCGTGCAGGGTAGGGTGCACAATAATGGGATAATAAGGCTCAAACAGTACGAAAAAGCGACCAGCGAAGACTTTGCAAACGGCATAGCCATAGACCTCGTTCTGGAAAAGACGAAAAACCAGATAGCCCTTTTGGAGGAGTCAATAGAAAAGCGGCCAGACTGCAAAATGCACATAACGGATGCAATAGAAAAGATGAAGAATCTCTACAATTTGATCAGGGTAAATGCTCCGGGGATGGAATCTCTGAGAGGGTACGAGGGAACCGCTTCTAATTTTTACTTTGGTGCCTATACTAAACTCTTTCCTGAGAGTCTCAGTTTTAATGGGAGAAACCGCAGACCACCTCGTGATCCTGTAAATGCAATGCTATCCCTCAGTTATACGATGCTATATGCTGACATAAGCACTGAGATATACATCGCCGGGCTTGATCCTACCATCGGGTTTTATCACACCTTTGAGTATGGGAGAGATTCTCTTTCTTGCGACATCGAGGAGCCCTTGAGACCAGAAGTAGATAGGTTTGTGTGGGAACTTTTCCGAAGCGGAAGTTTTAGAGAAAGGGATTTTGTGGAAGAAAAGGGTGGGGTTTATCTGAAAAAGAAGGCAAGGGCGCGATTTTATCCCCTCTATGAGGAGTTTGCAAAAGAACTTCGTAAAAAGGTGCAAGGCAACCTGAGGGGGTTGATAGGGAGGTTGATGGAAGATGAGGAGGACGCTTTATCTTTGCCAGAGCCGTGGAATTCAGGTGAGGGTTGATGGCCCATCACTCTGGATAACGCAGGAAGGTGTGGCAGGGAGGCGTGTGCCTTTCCAGATGGTTGAGCATGCGGTGATTCTCGGAAATATCAATCTTGAAACAGATGTGCTTTCAACCCTTTCGGAACACAACATACCGGTTACCATATTTTCCCGGAAGGGTGAAAATACCACCATGCTTGTCTGTTACAATGAAAAGTTTCCTCCATATTATCACAAGCAGAAACTCTTTTACCGACAGCCACACGGTAAAAACCGGTATTTGAACATAGTTAAGCATTGGAGAAGGAAAACCGAAATATATGCCCTGAAGCGGTATTCAAAAAAACTTTTTGAGAAGGCAAAGAACGAAAACTTCAAGGATGGGACATTTCAAAAGATCATCAAAAGTGAGACGCTCTTTTTACAGGATCGTTATAAAATGGTTTACAGACTGGTTCGTGGGTTACTCTGCCAGTTAATCCTAACGCAGGTAAGAAGGGCACAACTCGATCCATCGCTTGGTGTTATCTTCAGGCATCACCCTCATGGTCTGGTGCTCGATATTGCCTACATGTTAGACCCGGAGGTTCACTTACAGACATTGCGGTTTTTCAATAAAAAAGGCGATGAGATACTTATAACAAATATAGGGGTAACATCAGAGGGGATGCGTGACATAGCCTTGAGATTTGAAAACAGGAGAGCCTCAATTACTGAACTTGTAAGGCGTGTGATAGGTTCGATAATAGAGGGCATAAGAGACCTCGAGGCGAAAGCAGAGATTAGAAGAACCAGAAGGGGAGTAAATGAAAGGGCATTACCTTATATGTTATGACATACGGGAACCCGCAAGGCTCAGAAGGGTTTATAAACATATGAAGTCCTGGGGGTTACATCTTCAGTATTCCGTTTTTTACTGTACCCTGACACGGCAACAACTTGCAGACATTATAAACACTCTTCAGTCACTGATAAATGCATCTGAGGATGACATAAGGATTTATCCACTACCCTCCAAGCCAGAAACCGTTGTTTTAGGTTGTGGCGACAGGGTGCCAGAAGGTGTGGAGGTGTTCATTTAGGAACAATAACTTGAATAAACAGGTGGTTTATGGTAATATTTTATGAGATTTCCCTTATAGATTGTTCTTTGATAACGAAAAGCAAGTGCCAAAAACACTATGCAATTTCCGTTCCAGAGAAAAATTGGAAAATCTGGCAAAACGGCCTTGTAACACATTGTTTTTCAAAGAAAAAAAGAGGGTGAGCAGTAGGAACTGAGACCTCATTTAGAAGGGATTGCGACATTTTTCTGTAAACTTTTTGTAATTTCTCCTCTGTAGGAACTGAGACCT
>CAYMML010000140.1:0-5089 GCA_964391515.1 uncultured Thermodesulfovibrio sp.
GGATACCCACCGTAGAAGATGTACTGATTAACATCCCAACCGAAGGCATCCCTCATCTCAGCATAGGACCAGTGAGTAATCGGAATAAGTTCAAACCGGCCAGCAAGGCTCTCGGTCAACCCTTTCTGAACAAGCAAAGAAGACGACCCAAGAAGCATCACATGGACAGGGATGCCTGCTCTGGTGTCCTCATCCCAGAGTCTCTTTACTGTCTCCGACCAGCCTTTTATCTTCTGTATCTCATCAAGAACCAGAAGGGCCTTTTTGGTGTCTGTGAGTTTTAACTTTGCCCTGATGGTTTCCCATTGTTGCTCTATCCACACAAGGTCTTTCAGTGCAGGCTCATCTGCAGAGGCATAGTGACAGGCAATATCAAGGGCATCCATCAGTTGCCTTGCAAGGGTGGTCTTTCCGGTCTGTCTTGGCCCAGCAAGTACCTGGATGAACCTTCGTGGTTCAGAAATCCTTTTCAAAACTGTTCTGTATATGGGACGGATGTACATAATCACAATTTACTCAATGTCATAAGTAATTTTACTCAATATCATGAGTAAATGTCAATCATCATAATAAAGAGCAGAGGGCGGGGGATGGCGTCACTAAATGTCACTTATCTCTAATCTATTACACTGCGTGAGTTATTTAATGGAAATAACAGCCTCTGCAGTTTTACTTGCACTTACGAATTGCAAGTTGTGCAAGTTTCCAGGACAGAAGACAAGCCAGGCTCATCTATTCCACCAGAAAAGTCTTATTGATTCAGACTGTTACAGGTTTTTTCATTTTTGGCTTGACAAGTGCATGATATTGTGATTTAATGTTTGTAATAATGCGTGTTCTACAATTTATAGAGGTTGTAGTTTAAAAGAAGGTGTTTCTTCAGGATTATGAATTGGATAAATATCCGAAAAGGGGAAAATATACCGCCTGTGTAAAGGTGGTGGACATATTCGGGTGTGACACATCCATAACAGTTGAGGTAGATTATTGACTAAGTGCCTTAATATAACAAATGTGAATCTGTGAGAATGACTGAAGGAGGAGTTTCGGGTGCCGAAGTTGCCTCATTGCGAAAAGGCTATTATTGATCCTGAGAAGATCAAAGACTACATACTCTCTCCTTCACATCCTGTTGGACGTTTCAAGGCAGCGTTCTTCCAGAGCATGGGCTATACTCGGGAAAATTGGAAACAACTTATCCATGATATAAGAAAATACCATCTGACAGGAGATGCTGAACCGGTTGAAAAAACGGAATATGGTCAAAAGTATATAATAAAAAGCAATATCAAAGGGCCTAATGGTAAAATAGTATTATTAAGGTCTGTATGGATCGTTTTGTCAGGTGAGGATATGCCCAGATTTATAACAATATATCCAGAAGGGAGGTTGAAATGAGATATAAACTGCTTGATTCTATTGTGCTTCTGCACGATATTCCTGAGTACAGTTTATGTGCTGGCGATCTGGGTACAGTAGTGGAGGTTTATGAGCCTGATGGCCTTGAGGTAGAGTTTGTAAAGGCATCCGGTGAGACGCTTGCCGTTGTGACACTGAAAGAAGATGAAGTCAGACCTGTGGAGGACTCTGATATTGTTTCTATAAGGTCTTTGAGTTACGCAGCATAAAGTCAATGGAGTGTGGGGTATGATCAGTTACAATATAAAACCAGAATCTCCGCCGTTATGTTACCGAGCGGCGTGAAGCCGATTATCCAGGGGAATCGGATACCACAATAGAACTGCTTCACAACTCGTTTGAAAAAGATCACACTGCAAGAAGAAGTGATAGCGAGATTGTGCTTTTCAGATATTACTTCTGCCAGCGTGAAGTGATTGAGGCACTGATCCAGAAGGATGTAAAGTGCCTAATCCTCTTTCTGAAATAATATCAGAATGTGGTGGTGAAAACAGGAAAATCGTAATCCCAGGGATGGGCATTAACACAGTGTCATTTAATCTTTACGGTAACTGTGTGAGCCCCCGGCTTATCTTCCAGAGATAGTATTTTTCAAACCCTGCCTTGAGCCATTTGAAATATATGCCCTCTTTCAGTACGGATTCCTGCCTGGGAGGAATAACAGGGGTTGCCTTCATAAGGGCTGCCGTATTACCCATATCCATAAGACATACCACATCAACCGGCTCTGTTTGGGGTGGCTCCTTTCCTAATATCTCTGCCGAGAGTGTGGCCGAGGCATCCTTTGCCATCTTCACGGTCATGTATCCCGTTTTCGGAAGCCCTGTGGGGACAGGTGTCTGTTCCGGCGGTGCCATTGCAACCGCAACCCCCACGGAGTAGATGTTGGTAATTTCTTTATGCCGGTAATTTTCATCTACCGGGATAAACCCCTTGGGGTTTCCCAGGTGAGATACCGCCTTAACGCCTGACATGGGTGGGGCAAACATGGAGAGTTTGAAGGGGATTTTTGTGCCATCCTTCAGAACCACCTCGTTTTCTTTGAACTCATCCACTGCGGTATTTGCAATTACATTGATCTCCCGTTCGGCAAACTCATCCTCCATTATCCGCCTCGACTTTCCAAGTCCTCCTATTCCGAAGTGTCCCACATAGGGTTCGGATGTGATAAATGTTATTGGTGCCTTATGGCGGAGTTTTCTCTTCCGGAGTTCTGCATCCACCTCAAAGGCGTACTCGTAGGGGGGGCCGAAGCAACTTACACCCTGGACAGAGCCTGTCACGATAGGCCCCGGGTCTTTCAGGAATTCCACCCACTTTTCATGACACCTTACGGCCTGATCGAGTGTGAAGATGCACTCTGTGTATCCCCCCTCAGGACCAAGCCCCGGAACTGCTGAAAATACCAGTGCCGGGCCGGTGGCGATCACGAGATAGTCGTAGCCGAACCTCCCCTCAGGTGTTACTACCTCAGAGGTTTCGGCATCTACGGTTTCTGCCTCCTGGTGAATAAACTCTATGCCTTTTGGTTTAAGAATCCTCTGCAGTGGCAGTGTTATATCATCAGGCCTTCTCCAGCCCATGGAGACCCAGGGGAGAGATGGAATAAATATAAACCTGTCCAGATCGGAGATAACCGTTACATCGGCCTTATCACCAAGATGCCTCTTCAGTTCAAATGCGACAGTAAGCCCCCCGAAAGACCCTCCCAGGACAATGATCTTTGCAGCCATCATTACCTCCTAAAATTGGTGTATTGGTGTATTTGGCTATTAGATAGTTCTGCTTCAGTCTTGATTTCAATTTTAAATTGTTCTATCCTCCCATTCAAAAAGCCCCCTTAACGCCCTCTTCATCCTCGAACATGAGGTCTGTCAACTCATCCCATGAAATAATCTTGATATCCCTCATATCACCTGAAAGCCCTCTAAGTTTCACATCATCTTCGATAGCATAGGCGCTCCCACAGAAACCCTCTATCATCTCATTTAGGGCGAAGTAAACACCATCCTGGATGAAGACGACATCTGCCGCCATATCCCTTGCTATCTTAAGCCCTCTCTTCCCTCTAACCGTTTCGGGGCCGCTTTTTATAATAACTATCATTATCTCCTCCTCAGAATACCATGGTCTTTACTGAAGACTTTATAATCTCGGAAAGTTCATAACCGCTCTTAACCTCCACGCCTTCTACCAGATCATCACGGGAGATCTCAAAGGAGTTCAGAGAAGACTTGTCTGCAAGGACTCGGCCTCCCATCTCTGCAATGTCAGAGAGTGAACTGCCAAGGGCGGTAAAGCCCGAGTCGCCCTCGTCCTGTCCCTTTTTTGCAAGGAGAACACCACCGTCAAAGAGGATCACGGCGGTCTCAAACTCCTCGGCAACGGCACCGAGAGCGTGCCTTATTGCCTCTGCAGCCTCTATTCTGCCGTAAGGTGGAGTTGTTAATACTATAGATAAATCCATCCGTTCCTCCCTTAAAGGTTTATCCATACATCAGTGTTTTTCATTGTTTCAAAAAGCGACTTCAAAGAACCGGTCTCAGTTCCGTCCAGATAATCCTCCTTCGCTGCACGGCGATAGTTCAGACATCCTCCTCAGAGATAGACCTTGAGCCCCTTTTCGATAAGTTCCTGAAAAAGATCTCCTGCATGAGGGAGACCTTTTGCCTTCTGCTTTTTAAGAAAGGCATAAACACCGTCACCGGAAGCAATAAGGTTTACCCTGTGTCCTTTGTTGAGGGCACTTCCTGCCATCATTGCTGCGGAGTATGTATCCTCTCCCGAGTAGGGGGAGGTGGTAAGAAATATTGTCAGTGTCTTTTCTGCCATCGCCTCACCTCCCTTCAAAAGGTTAGTATCCTGTCCGATTCCTGGACAATCTCATGCAACTCCTTCATGGTGGATACGGGACATAGAGGAGTTGCATCCTGTTTCCTGATCTGGAGACATGTTCCGCAACTAAGCACCTCTCCTCCGGATGAGACGAATGCCTCAATCTGCTCCTTTACATTGAATCTTTCATCATCTATATTCACAGCCTCAACCCCGCCACCAAGAAGAAATACCCTTACTGTATCACCTTGCTTTGTGGAAAAATTTGCAAGCCTGAAGGCGTTCCAGACGGTCTCAGGCTCTTTTGAATAGATTACAATGCCGAGTTTCATCAATCATCTCCTCCTGTTTCCGGGATACTTTCCCTTTTTGGTTACGGGACAGCAGGCAGGCCGGGGTAGTTCAGATTCATACTCACGGTTAAGCACCTCAAGAATATCCGGGATTATTGGGTCTGTCAGGAAATAACACCTGAGCCTTCCGTCCATATAGTAGTCGATCAACCCGTGATTTCTTAAAAGAGCAAGATGCTGTGATATATTAGGCTGGCTGATCTCAAGGAACTCCTCAAAGTCGCTTACACACTTGACACCCTTTTTCAATTCCTCAAGTATCCTTATCCGGGCGGGATGCCCTATGACCTTAAGGAGTTCTGCCTTCATCCCGATTGATCTGTTCATGAAAAACACCTCCACTGCTATAAGTATAAATATATTATAATATTTGAATGTATTTGTCAAGCAAAAAATTGCTTGGGGACTCTGCTATACGTAAACGTTGCATAAAAAACGGCATTAAAATAGTTGAAAGGTGCATAAATGGAGGCATTCAGGCC
>CAYMML010000141.1:0-5082 GCA_964391515.1 uncultured Thermodesulfovibrio sp.
TTAATAAACCCGGTTATAATGCCGAGCAGCATTTAAACAAGAGGGTTTAAAGTGTAGTATAATTCTCTTATTATGATAAGGGATAAAGAAAGCAAAGGAGTCATACTTCTTACACACGATCCTTCAGTTGTAGAGGCCCTCAGTGGTAACCCACATTATTCAGACTTTGTTATAGAGACTCACACGGATATTTCTGACATATTTTCCATCTCTGATAACTTAAAATCCCCTGTACTACTGCTTGCAGATTTCGAGATAATCTTAAAGTCCGGTCTCCAAAATCTTAAAAGACTGAAGATGTCAAAGGGGATAAAGTCACTCATCCTGGTTGCAGACACCACAAACTCAGAACATCTTTTGAATTTAGAAGCAGGATCGGTGGATGATGTATTTTTCAAACCCATTAATCCTGACCTGTTCAGACTTCATATTGAACCATACGGTGGCATAGACCTCTCGGAAACCCGTTCACTTGCAAAAGTGGAACCCTATATTCAGAGGCTCAAACCTTACATCATCTTCCGTTCGAGGGAGATGAAACAGGTACTGGTAAACCTCCCGAGGATAGCCCAGTCAGACCAGACCGTCCTCATCTCGGGCGAGACGGGCACCGGTAAGGAACTCGTAGCCCGTGCCGTTCATACCCTTAGCCCGAGGGTTGACGGGACATTTGTTGGGGTAAACTGTGGTGCCATACCTGATAGCCTCTTTGAGGGAGAACTCTTCGGCTTTGAAAAAGGGGCATTCACAGGTGCCACTAAAACCCATCGCGGTAAGATAGAGGTTGCTAATGGCGGCACACTTTTTCTTGACGAGATTGGTGACATGCCACTTACTCTACAGGTAAAACTTCTCAGGGTGCTCGAAGAGGGTATTCTATACAGACTCGGTGGTGAGCAGCCCATAAGGGTTGATGTGAGAATAATTGCCGCCACAAGGAGAGACCTTTCAAAGGCGGTTGAGGAAGGTCTCTTCAGAGATGACCTGTACTATAGACTTAATGTGCTCCGTATCCACCTCCCACCACTCAGAGAAAGAAAGGATGATATACCACTTCTTTCATTGTACTTTCTACATCGGGCGTTGAAAGAAACAGGCTACGGACATCCATTCCCATCACTTTCACCTGGCACCATTGATATGCTCCAGCGACTTCCCTGGAAGGGCAATGTCAGGGAACTGAGAAACCTCCTTACAAGGGTTGCAATATTTCTTGATGAGAGAAAAAATACTGTTCTTCCAACAGATATCCTGCCCCATTTAGATGAGGCATCCCTGAGGGAGATTATATCAAACGGAAGACCCCACACAGTGCCGGGCGTATTTATACCTATCGGAACCCCCCTGCGGGATGCCGAAGACATTCTCATCAACGAGACCCTTCGTTATACCGGGGGAAATAAGACAAAGGCATCCAGAATCCTCGGCATAGGGTTAAGAACGCTCAGGAGAAAGACAAACAAAAAGTAGGTCAATTTTACCTATAGGTCATTTTTGCCCACCTGATCCTTCTTAGTCAAACACCATATACATTCAACACACACCGGTTGAACAGATGGGTCATTATGACCTATCTGTTAACATCTAAGAACCCCCGCATTTTCTAACATATTGATTTATTTGTGTTTTTTACTCTGGCATGGTAGTTGCTATTTAATATGCAGAAAATTTAAGGCAATGCCCTTTTGGGGCTAAAAATAAACCACAGGAGGTGATAGATGATGTTAAGGGTGTTTGAAAGAAACTGGAACCCCTGGTATGCCTTTGAGAGGATGGAAAGGGAGATGGAGGAGTTGCAGAAGAGGATGGCAGAGTTCTTTGGCGATCTTGAGTTAGGTGCATCATCTGGCTATCCCTCTGTAAACCTCTGGCAGAACCATGAAGGAGCGGTTTTGTACGCTGAGGTTCCAGGGATTGAGAAGGACGATCTGGAAATCACCGTAACCGGAAAGAGTTTAACAATCAAAGGTAAGAGGAACGAAGAGCCACTTGCCGAGGGCGAAAGATACCACCTTCGCGAAAGGAGAACCGGTGAGTTTTCAAGGACCATTGAACTGCCCTATCATGTGGAGACCGACAAGATAACTGCAAAACTCCACAACGGTGTTCTTGAGGTAAAACTTCCAAGGGCGGAAGAGGAAAAACCAAGGAAGATCTCCCTTAATTAAACAAAAAAGGAGGTGATACCATGGCAGTTACCACCCATGAGATAGAAAAAAGGAAAGAGTCAACACCAACCGAGGCGGCACATACAAATGGTCGCACGATCATACCGGAGGTGGATATTATCGAAAAGTCCGATCATTATCTCCTGATTGCGGATCTGCCAGGTGTGGATGAGAAGGAACTTGACATCTCCATTGAAAAGGACCTTCTCACGATAACCGGAAAGATGTTGATCCAGATTCCTGAAAACCACAGACCCATCAGGAGTGAGTTCAGGAGTGGTCGTTACCACAGGGCATTCCGGATTTACGAAGACATCGATCGTGACAATATCAAGGCAAACTTCAAAAACGGCGTGTTGACTCTCACGATTCCTAAAGCAGAAAACGCAAAGGTAAGAAAGATTGAGATACAATCAGAATAACACGGGGGTTTTACCCCCTGAAAAGATATGAAAAGGAGGTGGACCTATGTCAATAAGGGATCTCATACCCACGAGATTCGGGAAAAAGGAGGTTCCGGTAAGGAGGGTAAATGACCCTATCAGGAGTATCTTTGACGATTTCGACAGGATGTTCGACCGGTTCTTCAGTGATTTCGCTGTGGAACCTCTGAGTGCAAGAACCGGTTTTTCCCCGAGGATAGATTTCAAAGAGGAAGAAGACAGGTACAGCCTCATTGCAGAACTTCCGGGGCTTGATGAAAAGGATGTGGAGGTTACCCTTCATGACGACCTACTCACAATAAGGGGAGAAAAACGGGAGGAAAAGGAAGACAGATCCGGCTCCTACTACTTTGCTGAAAGACGGTATGGCTCCTTTGAAAGAACCATCCCATTACCTGCTGAGGTTGATGCCGAAAAGGTGAAGGCACACTTTAAAAACGGTCTCCTTACCGTGGAACTTCCAAAGTCTGAGAAGGTTCTGAAATCCTCAAGAAAGATCAAGATCACATCAGAATAATAAAGAAGGCCGTCCCTTTTAAGGGACGGCCTTTTCTCCAACCATCCCACTAAAAATCGTAACGAAAAATACCTATATGCCTTTCCAACTCATTTCTGGAGAGAGGCAGTGGGAATTGAACCCACCCGAACCACCATAGAATAAGGGTTCGTGCCTGGTTTTGCAGACCAGGTGAAACACCAGTTTCATGCCTCTCCCTATCTATCAATACCTGAATCTTTCAGGCAAAAACCACTGAGATAAAAGCGATAGGGTAAATCCAGAGCAGGTTTAATCAGGCTTTATAACTCCCTGAACATAACTTTATAGGAGAAATCTTTTGGTGTCAGGTAATCCAGGGCATTCCCGTCTATCTCCGCATAGGGGTACATAAAATAGTTAAGGGGTGCCTTAGTCTTTGGCTCAAGGACTGCCCCTCTGGCACTGTGTGTCAGTACAATCCTGAACTGATCCACCCTCCCGAAGTAATACTCTCTGTATGGTTCTGCCTCTTTGAGAGAGAGTTTTTTCACAAGCATAATCTTTCGCACATCAGCGGGGTCAACCGAAACCCAGCCCGTTCCGGGCAGATAAAACTCTGCCCAGCAATGAAACCCCTTTGTCATATCCTTCTCTCGTTCTTTCGCAAGCCTCAGTCCGAACACATCCCTTGCAGGAACCCCTGCCGCCCTTGCAAGCGCAACAAAAACAGAACTGATGTCGGCGCATTTACCCCCACGCCTGGCAAGGGTCTCCTCCACAATGCCCCTGCCACAGCCCTTAACATTGGGGTCTCTGAAGGTGTTTTCTACAGTCCAGTCATAGATCGCCCTTGCCCTTTCAAGTATCCCCTTCTTTCCCTTAACTATGCCGTCTGCAATCTCTTTTATCTTTCCATCAGTGGGCAGAAACCTCTCAGGTTCAGTGTACTTTAAGACCTCCACAGGTATCGTTCCTGTCTCTTTAAGTTCCTCTACCACCCTCTCTTCTGCCCTTGCCTTGAACTTAAAATCAAGAACTGGGGTTTCCTTAGCGTTTTTCCATTCTGCATAGATGTAGGTCGCCTCTGCATCTGGAGAATGATACACTGCATGGTAATCGTAATTGCCCGTTATCTCAACATCGGATATCTTCTGAAACTCATCCGACATGGGATAGGGAACCCAGAGTTTGGTGTTGTGGCCAACACCTTCTTTGATCTCAAACCGCATCGTGAACATTCCGCTTCGGTCTTTTGCAAAAGACGATTGAGATACACCCAGAACCATAACAAACACCAACAAGAAAAGAAATCTCTTCATGACACATACCTCCATATTTTTTGTTTAAAAGATTATTCAATATATTTTTATAATATGTCAAATAGAATTTTTCTATATTATATGCTGCACCCATTGAAATACACTATAAAAAACGCCCTTCACCCTTACCATATCTGTTACTATTATCTACATTAGAAAAGCCAGCAACCCTTATAGAGCAGGGCAGGCAGAACTCGGGAGAAACCCGGATTTTCGCGATACCTCAAGTACCGTGAATGACTGCCTGTGTTACCGCTGCACAGATACCATAAAAAAATATTGCATACCAGAGACTCCATTCATTGAAGTGGGGGAAGAGGTTGATGCAACCTTCTTCAGACTGTGATAAAACCCCCTCCCCCCATCTCCCTCCCCGCAGGGAGGGGGTGCCTTCAGATGATGTCTCTACCTCTCTGTGTACATCCATTGTTTCTGCGATTATCTGTGTTCCATTTTTTACAATTGAATAAAACCGTTTTAAATCCGGTTTCGATGGAGGTCTGCCTGTCTCAACTGACATTATTAATGATAAAAATAGTAAAATATATTTTCTTAGCCACCTCAAAGGGTGTGATCATATTCCCTGAATGGAGGAAAGACAATGCTTTCTGAAGAAATATTGATGGATACCCTCTCAAGGGCGGTAAGCGGAGGGGCTGATTATGGAGAGATTT
>CAYMML010000142.1:0-5067 GCA_964391515.1 uncultured Thermodesulfovibrio sp.
AGGTATCGCGAAAATCCGGATTTCTCCTGAGTTCTACCTGCCCTGCTCCATCAGGGTTGTTGACATCACTAATGTAGATATTAGTAAGGCCGAAAGGCAGATGTTATGCTTTAAAACTTCTATTTAAAAGGGACACTGCATGAGAAAACAACTTGTTAAATGCACATTATTTCTGATCGCCCTTGCCCTCTTTATACCCGCCAAGGGCTGGCCGATCGACGCAAAGAGAGTGGTTTTACCAAACGGACTGACCCTGCTCTTTTCCGAGAGGCACAACCTACCCATAGTTAAGGCCACTATGCTTATAAAGGCTTCTCCCATTAACGAACCTGAGGAAAAGGCGGGGCTTGCAAACCTCACCGCAGAACTACTTATGGAGGGCACGAAAACGAGATCATCCGAAGAGATCAGCGAGGCTATTGAGTTTATCGGCGGAGACCTATCCGTCTCAACTGAAAGGGATTACACAGAACTGGAACTCTCAATCCTGAAGAAAGACATCAAGACAGGGTTTTCCATTCTATCAGACATACTCTTAAACCCCGCATTTTCCGAAAAAGAGATAACCCGTAAGAGGGATATCTTAAAGGGTGCCCTCAGACAGCGAGAAGAGGATCCCTCTTTTTTAGGGTCAAGGGCATTCAGAAAGGCGGTCTTCACCACCTCCCATCCCTACGGTAGAATTATCGAGGGAAGCACAAACACGCTTGATGGGATCACAAGAGAAGATATAATAAACTTCCACAAGAAATGGTACAGACCTAACAATGCCATCCTCTCTGTGGTCGGTGATATCAGTTTTGATGAACTGAACGGACTTATTCAGGAGTTCTTTGGCACATGGAAGCCCTCTGAGGCAAATCCCCCATCTATTCCACCTGTATCAGTCCCTGAGAAACCGGAAGTAATTACAATACAAAAGGATCTCACGCAGGCAAACATATTTATAGGTCATCTTGGCGTAAAGAGGTCAAACCCTGATTACTACGCCCTTTCGGTAATGAACTACATTTTAGGTGGTGGAGGGTTTGCATCAAGGCTTATGACCAGGATAAGAGACGATCTGGGTCTTGCTTACGATGTTCACAGTTACTTCACATCCAACATGTTCAGGGGGGCATTCGTTGTTGGGGTTCAGACAAAGAACCGATCGGCAAAGGATGTTATCAGGATAATTCTGAAAGAGATCAAGAGGATTCAGGAAGAACCCGTAACGGATGAAGAACTCATGGATGCAAAAGCATACCTTACAGGCAGTTTTCCCAGGAGACTTGACACTATGGGCAAGGTGGCTCATTTTCTGGCACTCGTTGAGTTTTATGGCCTCGGGCTTAATTATGACCGGGAGTATAAAGATTTGATTAACTCGGTAACCAAAGAGGATGTATTGAAGGTTGCCCGGAAATACCTTTATCCTGAGGCATATACCCTGGTGATTGTGGCCGATCTTGAAAAGGCCGGATTCAATGAAAAACAATCAGACTGAAAGACAGAGACCCTTTTATCCCGACTACCTCTTTGAGGTAACTTTAGTGATATTTATCACCCTTGAGGTGGTAACCGTTCTTGCCCTGATCTTTCCACAGCCATTGGGAAGGATGATAAACTTTACCGCACCCTACCAGCCACTCCCTGAATGGTACTTTTACTGGCTTTACCAGTTGGTGAGATACTTCCCCGGCAGATGGATGTTCGTCGGCACGGTGCTTATACCCCTTTTAATCATACTACTGCTCTTTTATCTGCCCTGGATTGAGAAAGGAAAGGCAGGAAGGAAGGGTGTGCTTGTCATTACTTTTTTGATTTTATCCGCCTTTCTTATCCTTACACTTATCCCGGCTCTTAAGTATTGAGTAGATGATAAACCCGGCAGGCTTAAGATCAAGATTCAGAGGCACCCTTTTGGGGCTTGCACTTGGGGATGCCCTGGGGGCACCGGTTGAGGGAATGCCCCCTGGAGAGCACAAAATCCCTGACCTGGACATCCTGCGCTATACTGACGATACAGAGATGATGATCAACCTCTCAGAGTGTCTCCTTGAGTGCCGGGATTTTACCCCGGAAAATGTGGCAGTTTATTACCTCAAAAACCTGAACCCATCTCGTGGCTACGGCCCGGGTGCCCTGAGAACACTTGCCCTCATTAAAGAAGGTGTTCCCATAGAAGAGGCCAACCGTCAGGTCTTTCCCGAGGGCTCCATAGGAAACGGTGCTGCCATGCGGGTTGCACCTGTCGGGCTTGCATACTGTGATGTATCATCGGAAGAACTCAAAAATGCGGTGGACATTGCCTCCCTCCCCACCCATGCACACTTAGTGGCAAGGGAAGGTGCCTTTATTATTGCCTTTACCATATCACTGGTCATCAGAGGGCTCAAACATACTGAAATCCTTCATGAAATTGAGGCTCACATAACCCAGCCATTACTCCTTGATAAGATTACAACTATAAAAACCCTGCTTGCCGGTTCACCTGAGAAGGAAGAAGTGATTGAGAGATTGGGAAATGGGGTCTTTACCAATGAGTCTGTTCCAACCGCACTTTATGCCTTTTTACGATATGGGCATGACTTTATGGAGATGATCAGGTTCACCATCTCATTAGGTGGTGACACCGACACTATATCCGCTATGGCAGGTGCACTATCAGGTGCCCTCGTTGGTGAGGAAGGACTGCCAGGGAATATTATTCAGAAACTTGAAGACTCAGGCAGGATAAGAAAACTTGCCGATGGACTCTTTGACAGGTTTAATCAGTGAAAGATACTCATATATAGCCTGCTCAAAACCGGGTTTCCGTGAATAAAGAGTTTCTTTCTGAGCGTCAGAGGGCTGATATTCCCTATCACAATCCGCCTTAGCGATAGAAGATGACCGGCTTTATAGTTTGTCCCCTTTCTGGTCGTAAAGAGCGCTTTATATCCAATGTCGCAAGCAACCCTTTTTGATGTTTCATTATACTCTCCCCAGGGCCAGCAGAGTGCGTTCACCCTTACGCCCAGGTTATCTTCAAGCAATTTCTTTGAACTAAAGAGTTCTGCTTCAAGATACTCCTTTTCAGGCATTCCCATGTCTGGTTCCCATCTTCTGTGAGAATGAGTGTGTGAGCCAAACTCCACGAGGTTAGTTTCCAACATCTCTCGTGCCTCCTGCCAGGAAAATATCACATCAGCCGTCTTTCCCTCCTTTACCATCTCCATGCACCCTTTGTGTGTCGGAAGAGGCGTCGGGTTTTGTCTAACCGGTCTATCACTCATCCAGGAAGTTACCGGAAAAATAACCGCCTTTACAGAGTATTTAAGCAGTATCGGAAAGGCATAAAACCAGTTATCAAGCCATCCGTCATCGAAGGTAAGCATGATGTATTTTTTTGACGAGGCACCTTTACCTTTGAATATCCAAATAAGGTCTTCCACACCGATGGTGGTGTAGCCGGTGTTTTTCAAGAATTTGATCTGAGCCTCGAACAATTCAGGCCTGACATTCAGGCCTGTGCCGGAAGGGTTTACATGATGGTACATGAGGATGGGAACGGCAACCATCTTTTGGTCAATCTCCAATACCCTTCAGGAGAATGGTCTTTAACCTACCGGTCTCCCCTCTCAATACCTCAACATCCCTCTTCTTTATATTGAAGTGATCGGCAAGCACCTCTATCAGTTGCTTATTCGCCTTTCCCTCAACCGGAGGTGCAGTAAGTTTTACCTTTAATGCCTCACCATGAACTCCTGCCACTTCAGTTCTTGAAGACCTGGGCTCGACCTTAACCTGAATTATAATACCACCCTTTCCTTTCTTGTAAGGGATATCTCTTAATGTTAATTTTTCCATCCCCCGTTATAGATACCTCTCAATGTTCCTTTCAATCCATCTTCCATCCCACCAGTAAATGGGAGAGACCTCCACACCGTTTACCAGTACCCCAAAGTGGAGATGATCACCGCCGGCAAGCCCTGTGGAGCCGGTCTTTGCAATTATCTCGCCCTTTTTTACCTCCTGTCCCTCCTGAACATCAATCTCGGAAAGATGCCCATAGAGGCTCATCAGCCCGAAACCGTGATCTATTATCACCGTATTGCCGTAGATACCAAGTTCTCCGGCATATTTTATGATCCCACCGTTTGCGGCCTCCACATCTGCATGGCTAACAGAGGCAAGGTCATAGCCAAGGTGTACACTCCTGCTAATAACCTTTCCACTGTAAAGGTACTCCCGTTTGTCTCCATATACTGCCATGACTTTACTGTTTTTCAACTGAAGAAACCTCCCATTCCACAGTTTTTCACCCTTTGAGCCTGAACAGATTTCCCTTAGTTTTTCAGCATCCTTTTCCCTCCATGCCTCATTTACCTCTCTGAATGCCTTTACAAGATCTCCATCTGGTTCTGTATTTGTTAGAGGAAGTATCACCCTTCTAAGGAAGTCATCAGAAATGTTGATTCTGGACTGTTTATGTTTACCTATCTTAACCAGTGTAGGAAGGGTCTTTACAGACCTGTTACCGGCAGCATCCTCTGAAATGGCATAAAAGGGAGACTTTATCGGCTGGTCGTAAGATGCCCCAACCATTACAATGTATTCATTATTGTTTTCTTGAAGTGGATACCCCTTAAAGACCCTGTCATTATTCTTCACGTAAACATCATCAGCCCCTGTTGCCTTGAGGAGAACCACACCAGCCATCCCCTGCCTTAACACAGAGGGTGAATGTATCAGGCTAAGTTTGGGTGGAACGGTATCTATCAGGGCATCCTGAGAGAGTTCCGTCTTTCTGAACCAGCCTCCTCTTGCCTTCAAGATTACAACCGCTTTACCTTCGTTTAACCCAAGTGACCTTGGTTTTACTTTTAACGAATAGGTCTTTTCAGAAATATCCTGCTCTGCCTTCAACAACGACACACTCTTAATGCCCTGTGAGATGGAAACCTCCACCTCTCTTGCATTTTTAACGGTAAAGGAAACCTCTTTTTCTTCTGGAAGCAACCTGAACCCCTCAATACCAAATATTTCTGGTGAAGGAACAACGAAAATCTGGTATATAAGATAGGAAAGCACCAGAAGCACAAA
>CAYMML010000143.1:0-5020 GCA_964391515.1 uncultured Thermodesulfovibrio sp.
TTTGACGGGGAATGAAGAGAGTGAAATTACTTGAGAAAATTGCAGGTCTGATAGACAGGATAAACGAATGGGTCGGCACCGGTGTATCATGGCTCACCACGGCCATGGTGGTTGTGGTCTGCTACGATGTCTTTACGAGATACGTTCTGAGAAAGAGCAGCGTGGCGGTTCAGGAACTTGAGTGGCACCTCTTTGCGGTAATCTTTCTTCTTGCTGCAGGCTATACATTGAGGCATGATAAACACGTTCGGGTGGA
Source organism: uncultured Thermodesulfovibrio sp. (assembly GCA_964391515.1). Classification (GTDB taxonomy): domain Bacteria; phylum Nitrospirota; class Thermodesulfovibrionia; order Thermodesulfovibrionales; family JdFR-85; genus WFTX01. Next base: position 257 of record CAYMML010000143.1, read on the forward strand.
TGTTTTTTATGCAAAACTCTCAAGAAAGAAGAAGGCTCTCATTGATCTTGCCGGCACAGTTATATTCTTAATACCCTTTACAGTGCTTGTTATCTGGTCTTCTCTGGGATTTGTGGAAAACTCCTTCAGGATAATGGAGTCTTCCCCGGACCCCGGTGGGTTGCCTTTTCGGTACCTTCTCAAGGCCTGTATCCCTGTCGGGTTTGTTCTGCTTCTGCTTCAGGCCTTGTCTCTGCTTATTAAGTCTTTGATGACTATTTTTGAAGGAGAGGTGAAGGGTTCGGATGGATGAGTTGATGCCCCTTTTTCTCTTTATCACACTCTTTGGCCTTCTAATGCTCGGGTTCCCGGTTGCATTTACTATAGGGGGCGTTGCACTCATTTTTGGATATTTTACCTTCGGGCTCGATTTCTTCCACCTGCTGCCGCTCCGGATCTGGGGGATAATGACGAACTATGTCCTTATCGCTGTCCCCCTCTTTGTGTATATGGGAGTTATGCTTGAAAAGTCGGGCATTGCCGAGGAACTGCTTGAAACGATGGCGCTACTGTTCAGGAGGATTCGAGGGGGGCTTGCGGTCTCTGTTGTGGTGGTGGGGGCGCTCCTTGCTGCCTCCACCGGGATTGTGGGTGCCACGGTTGTTACCATGGGGCTTTTGAGCCTCCCAACGATGCTAAAGAGAAACTATAGTCCTGAACTGGCAACCGGCACTATTGCGGCATCGGGCACCCTGGGGCAGATAATACCACCAAGCATAGTGCTCATCCTGCTTGGGAGTGTGATGAATATCTCGGTGGGAGACCTCTTCATGGGGGCGGTGATCCCGGGGCTTATACTCGTTGTTTTGTATCTTCTCTGGATAGGTATGGTGGCATTGTTTAAGCCGGATTCTGCACCGGCTATGCCCGAGGAGGAGTTACTCGCCGGGCGTGAACTGGCTGGCAAGGTTCTCCGTGCCTTTATCCCGCCCTTCTTCCTCATAGTGGCGGTTTTAGGTTCCATATTTGCCGGGGTGGCCTCTCCCACCGAGGCTGCTGCCGTGGGCGCCCTGGGGGCGACGGTTCTTACGGTGCTTCATAGAAGGCTCGGTTATGATACCCTGAAAGCGGTGATGATCGAGACCACAAGGCTTACCTCCATGGTCTTTATAATACTCGTTGGGGCTACCGCCTTTGGCCTGGTCTTCAGGGGGATGGGGGGCGACATCATATTAACCGATCTGATAATGGATGCAAACCTTGGCCCTCATGCCTTCCTTGCCCTCGTGATGGTGGTAATATTCATTGCGGGGTTCTTTATAGACTTTATTGAGATAACCTTCATAATTGTACCTGTAGTTGCCCCAATATTCCAGAGGATGGGGATTGACCTCCTCTGGCTCGGGATACTATTTGCCATGAACTTACAGACATCCTTCCTTACCCCACCCTTTGGGTTTTCCCTTTTCTATCTCAAGGGGGTTGCACCCCCGGAGGTGACCACCGGCCACATCTACCGGGGGATAATCCCCTTTATAGTGATACAGTTGATAGGGCTCCTTGTGGTCATTTTACTGCCGCAGAGTGTTACATACCTTCCAGGTTTGTTTGGAAGATAGTTGAACCACTCATGAACGAGTTGTCAGAGCGCCCCCTTTTGGTTTTAACTTACCTATTTCATGTTGTAAAAGGCGGCCTCTGAGACCTGAGCCCATTCTGAGATATCTTTCTGAAAGGAGGAAAATGATTTATAGACCTTTTTGCTAAGGGGGTCCTTTTCCGTTACCTCTGTTATAACCTCCTGGGAGAGTTGCTTGAACTTTTTTAAGACATCATCAGGGAATCTCAGGAGTTTCACCTTGTGCTCCTTGAGGAGTTTCTTCAGATATGTATTGTTCTTTGCCTCAAACTCAGAGAGCATCCAGGCATTTGAACGGGCGGCTGCTGTTCTGATAATCTCCTTGAGGTCGGAGGGCAGTTTCTCATAAGCCTTTTTGTTGATGAATGTCTCTATCACCGAGCCGGGCTCATGCCAGCCGGGGTAATAGTAGTATTTTGCCACCTTGTAAAAACCCATTAGATAGTCGTGGTATGGGCCTACCCATTCGGTTGCGTCGATCACTCCCCTTTCGAGGTTTGTGTAAATCTCTCCACCGGCGGAGAGGACAGCGGCTCCTCCGGCCTTGGAGATCACCTTGCCTCCGAGCCCGGGTATCCTCATCTTGAGTCCCTTGATATCCTTGATAGAGTTTATCTCACGGTTGAACCACCCACCCATCTGGACGCCCGTGTTTCCTACCGGCATGGGGATAAGGTTAAAGGGTGCATATACCTCCTCCCAGAGTTTCAATCCCCCTCCTGAATATATCCAGGCATTCATCTGCTGGGCGTTCATCCCAAAGGGGATGGATGTGAAAAACTGTGTAGCCGGTGACTTGCCCGCCCAGTAATATGCAGCACCATGTCCCATCTCCACGGTTCCCTGACTTACCGCATCAAACGCCTGGAGGGGGGGCACCAGTTCACCGCCTCCGTAAACCTGAACCCTGAGCCTTCCGCCAGAGAGTTCTGAAATCCATTTTGCAAGGAGATCTGCACCCTCACCAAGCACGGGAAAGTGAGGGGGCCAGGTGGTTACCATCTTCCAGAGATACCTCTTTTTTGCATGCACAAACGGTGCGTTTATTGAGACCGTTGCTCCTGCAAGGGCTGCAATTGACGCCCCTTTCAAAAAATCCCTTCTTTTCATGAAATTGCCTCCCTTCAACTCTTTTGATGAGTAGTAGTAATAATGAAAATCTACTGCATACCGCCATTATTTTAAAAAAAACAGGTATATTTTTTCTTTGACAGTTTTTTGATTTAAATGTTACAATTTTTCATGAAAATAGCCATTACAGGCAAGGGTGGGGTGGGTAAGACCACCCTTTCTTCTATTCTGAGTCACCTCTATGCCCGTGAGGGCAGAAAGGTGCTCTCCGTTGATGCCGACCCAGATGCCAATCTTGCCCAGGCATTCGGGCTGAAGGAGCAGGAAATAGCATCTATTCGTCCCATCTCTGAGATGAAGGATCTCATTGCCGAGAGAACCGGTGCCCGCCCTGGCAGTATGGGAGGTGTGTTTAAACTTAACCCCAGAGTGGATGACATACCTGAGGAGTTTGGCAAACGGATAGATGGGATCACCCTGCTCATTATGGGTAAGTCCAAGGAGGCAGCATCGGGTTGTTACTGCCCTGAGAATGTGTTTCTCAGAAGGCTGCTCAGTCATCTGATCGTTGAGAGGGATGAGGTGGTTATAGTTGATATGGAGGCGGGAATAGAGCACCTCACAAGGGGGACCGCACAGGGTGTAGATGCCTTTATCGTAGTTGTAGAACCAGGGCAACGGTCTATCCAGACGGCACACCATGTAAAGGAGATGGCTGCCGGCCTTGGTATAGAGAGGGTTTATGTGGTGGCAAACAAGATTCACCGGGATGAGGAGGTGGATTTTATAAAAGAGGCAACTTCCGGGATGGAGTTTCTCGGACATATTACATTCAAGACCGAGATAATGGAGGCGGACATCCAGGGTAAACCTCCTTATACGGTGAGCAATGCCACAGTGGAAGAGGTGATGGAGATAAAGAAGAAACTTGATGAGTTTGGCAGATGAGCACTGTAAGTGAGGCAACCGGCAAAGAACATATAAGGGAAGAGGCGCTTAAAAGAAGGGATGCCATCCCCGAAGAGGTAAGGGCGATAAAGAGCCTTGAGATTAAAGAGCGGCTCCTCTCACTTGAGCAGTACAGGCAGTCCACTTCAATCCTCCTTTTCTGTTCATTCCGCACCGAGGTGGATACCATACCTATTATAAAAGCAGCCCTAAAGGATGAAAAAAGGGTTGTACTGCCCAGGGTAAATAGAGGTCTTCTCAGCCTTGAACTTTACCAGATAAATTCTCTTGATGATCTAACAGCCGGGTATATGGAGATTCTGGAACCGGTGCCTGATAAGTGCAGTCAGGTTATACCGGATGAAATGGAATTTGTTGTACTTCCCGGCGTTGCCTTTGACCTCTCAGGGGGAAGAATAGGTTATGGGGGAGGGTGTTATGACAAATTGTTAGGTTCACTACACAACAGGCCGCTTCTTACCGCCATTGCCTTTGAAGAACAGATAATGAAGCAGGTGCCGGTGGAAGTGCACGACGTGAGGGTGGATATGATAATAACCGATAGAAGAATTATAGAGGTTGCTCAGAATGAACCGTAAAAAGATTGAAAAGGGAGTAAGACTTCTTTTAGAAGGAATGGGTGAAGACCCCGAAAGGCCGGGGCTCAGGAGGACACCTGAAAGGGTGGCCGCCATGTTTGAGGAGATATTTTCGGGGCTTGATGAGGAGCCGGAAGATCTCCTGAAGCCTATAGAGGGAGAGCATCATGATGAGATGGTAATGCTGAAGAATATCCCCTTTTACTCCGTTTGTGAGCATCACCTCCTCCCCTTTTTCGGAAAGGCACATATTGCTTACATCCCTGAAAAGGGCAGGATTGTCGGCATTGGTGAACTTGCAAAGGCGCTGGAGATTCTCGCCAAGAGGCCGCAGGTTCAGGAGCGTCTGACAGCACAACTTGCCGATATTATCATGGATCGGCTTAAGCCGAAAGGTGCGATGGTGATAATAGATGCCGAGCATCTCTGCCTCAGCATGCGTGGTATAAAAAAACCTGGCTCAAGGACCGTTACATCTGCTGTAAGGGGTATATTCCGCTCAAAGCAGACCACAAGGGAGGAGATGCT
>CAYMML010000144.1:0-4964 GCA_964391515.1 uncultured Thermodesulfovibrio sp.
CAATAACCCAATTACCCAATTACCTAATTACTTAATTACCCAATTACTCAATTACTCATTCCCCCTCGTCTTATTTTTTTCTAACACTTTTTGGTTAAAATATACTGTGAACCCAGTAATCGTCTCTGTAACCGGTGCGCACAGCAGTTGTGGAAAGACCCTCGTGGCGGAGTTGCTGATCAGGGGTTTTAAGGGTAAGTGGTCTGCAATAAAGTTCTCAAAGACGGACTTTTACACATCTGTGAAGGAGATAACCCCACCCCTTGAGGATGGGAAGGACACAACAAGGCTTTCACTTGCAGGCGGCTCCCCTGTGATATGGGTAAAGTCCCCATCAGAGCAACTTGAGGAGCCCCTCCGCCTGGCACTTTCCCTCACAGGCGATGTTGAGGGGGTGGTCGTTGAGGGCAACTCACCAATTGAGTTTTTGAGCCCTGATGTAGTAATATTTGTTTTTGGTAAAGACATAAAGAGGATAAAGCCTTCCGGCAGAAGGGCCCTGAAGAGGGCGGATCTGCTGATAGCAAGAACCCCCATCCCTGAAGAAATACTAAGTGAAAAGAGAGGCGTTGTTACGGTGGTGGGGAGCGATTTTACAAAGATCGCCCCTCTGCTTGTGGAAAAGGTTGAGGGTCTTTTACGAAATAAACTGGAAGGAGAGAGAGGAGGTAATAAGGGTGGGAGAAGAGAAGCAGAGTAAGGAAACGGCACTTGAGAGGAAGATCAAAGAGGCCGTCTTTGATGGTAGAATCTCATGTGCGGTCCTCCGATCTATTGCAGATGAGGAGGGCGTTAGTTACCGGGAGGCGGGAAGGAAGGCAAACGAGATGAAGGTGAAGATATCGGACTGTGAACTTGGGTGCTTTTGATGGTTATACTCTTTGAGTTTGCACTTACATTTTATTTTGCCGCCACCATAGTAGGCATTGTTGAGCTGTTCAAAAGCAGCAAGGCCACCACCAGGATGATGCTCGGGTTTGCTGCGGTGGGTTTTACTATCCACACCATACATATAATACTCAGGTATTTCCTTGCCGGGCATCTGCCGATTACCAATCTACACGAGGCATCTTCCTTTTTTGCATGGTCTATTACACTACTGTTCTTTTATGTGGAATACCGTTATAAGGTGGGGCTGCTTGGTTCTTTCATAATGCCCGTTGTGTTTCTTGTAATGCTTTCATCCTCGGTGCTCCCAAGGGAGATAAGACCCCTGAGCCCGGTTCTCCAGAGTGCCTGGCTCGGTGTGCACACAACGCTTGCCTTCATAGGCGATGCCGCCTTTGCCATGGCTGCCGGTATTGGGCTTATGTACCTTGTGCAGGAGCACTTTGTCAAAAAGAAGCACCTGGGGAGTCTCTTCCAAAGACTGCCAAACCTGCAGATACTTGATGAGATCAACTACCGGCTTATTACCATAGGGTTTCCACTCCTTACCCTTGCCATCATAACAGGTGCCCTCTGGGCTGAAAGTGCCTGGGGGAGTTACTGGCGGTGGGATCCAAAAGAGGTATGGTCTCTGATCACATGGTTTATATACGTCTTTGTCCTCCATGTCCGTTTAAGGGTGGGCTGGAAGGGCAAAAAGGCGGCGTATCTTTCCATAATAGGCTTTGCAGCCGTTCTCTTTACCTTCTTTGGTGTAAATCTACTCCTTAAAGGGATGCATACCTTCGTGAGATGAAATTACTGGTTACAGGATTAAACCACAAGACGGCTCCTGTTGAAGTGAGAGAGAAACTCGCCTTTGACGGGCCAAAACTGGACGAGGGGCTTGAAAGGGTCTCTCAGATGGATGAGGTTAGTGGGGCGGTGATCCTTTCCACCTGTAACAGGGTGGAGATGTATCTCACCGTTAAGGAGCCCGATACCTCAATACCCATGGTAAAGAGGTTTCTTTCTGAGTTTCACTCCATAAAGGAGGATGCCCTGAAGGATGCACTCTACTTCCGCCCTGAGAGGGAGGGGATAAGGCATGTCTTCCGGGTGGCATCGAGCCTTGATTCCATGGTGGTTGGTGAGCCCCAGATTCTCGGGCAGTTAAAGGATGCCTTTAGTATAGCCCTCCGGAAGAAGACCACCGATACATACCTGAACAAACTCATGAAGAAGGCGATATCCGTGGCAAAACGGGTAAGGACTGAGACCAGGATAGCCGAAAATGCCGTCTCCATAAGTTATGCGGCTGTAGAACTTGCAAAGAAGATATTCTCAGACCTTGAAAACAGGACATTTATGCTCCTTGGTGCTGGCGAGATGGCAGAACTTGCGGTGAGGCATCTCATAAACAACGGGGTTCGGGATGTGAGTGTTGCCAACAGAACCTACGAAAGGGGTGTTGAACTTGCCAGGGAGTTCTGTGGCCGTGCCGTCAGGTTTGAAGACTTTAAGGATGAACTGGTTAATACCGATATAATAATATGCTCCACAGGCGCACCAGATTACATACTCTTTAAGGAAGACATGAAGACGATTATGAAAAAGAGGAAGAACCGGTCTGTGTTCATCATAGATATCTCTGTTCCCAGAAACATAGACCCGGCAATAAACGATATCGACAATGTATATCTCTACGATGTGGACGATCTGCAGGAGGTGGTGGACTCTAACATCCTTGAAAGGCGCAAAGAGGCGGAGAAGGCAGAGGGCATTGTGGAGGAAGAGGTGGAGAAGTTCCTCCGCTGGGAGGCATCCCTTGACGCCGTCCCCGTGGTGGTGGCTCTAAGGCAGAAGGCGGAGGAGATCAAGGCTGACGAACTGAAGAGGCTGTTTAACCGTCTCGGTGATATAGACGAAAGGCAGAGAAAACTCATAGAGACATCGCTTACTGCTGTCGTAAACCGGCTGATACATCCCCCCACGGTTGCATTAAAGGAGGATGCTGAGGATCGGGATGCACTGATCGCCCTTATCAGGAGACTATACGGAATAAATGGAGAAGAGGAGTAGGAGATGAAGATAACCATCGGCACAAGGGGTAGTATGCTTGCACTCTGGCAGGCGGAGTGGGTAAAGTCAGAACTTGAGCGGCTCCACAGCGGCATTGAGGTGGAACTGAAGAAGATAAAGACCACCGGAGACAAGATACTTGATGTCCCACTTGCAAAGGTGGGCGGTAAGGGGTTGTTTGTAAAAGAGATCGAAGAGGCGATGCTCAGGGGTGAGGTGGATATTGCCGTTCACAGTATGAAGGATGTCCCCACCGAGTTTCCTGATGGGCTGTTCCTTGCCGTTATCTGTAAGAGAGAAGACCCAAGAGATGCATTTATAAGCAGAAAAACACCTGATGGGTTTGAATACCCCACACTCGATAGCCTCCCCGAGGGCTCAAGGGTGGGCACCAGCAGTTTGAGGCGGTCATCCCAACTGCTTGCAAAGAGACCGGATCTGAGGATTGAGCAGTTGAGGGGTAATGTGGATACAAGGCTCAGAAAACTGGATGAGGGACAGTACGATGCCATCATACTTGCCGCAGCCGGTGTAAAGAGGCTTGGAAGGAGTGAACGGATTGCGGAGTTCATCGGTCAGGATGTGATACTTCCTGCCATAGGGCAGGGTGCCATTGGAATAGAGTGCAGGGAGGCCGATGCAAGGGTGAGGGATCTGTTAGAGCCCCTCCGTCACATGGATACCGATATATGTGTGAGGGCGGAAAGGTCGTTTCTCCGGAAATTAGAGGGTGGCTGCCAGGTTCCCATTGCCGCCTATGCAACCATCGAAAATGGCCTCCTCAGACTGAGGGGGCTGGTGGGAGACCTTGAAGGGAAGAGGCTTATTAACGGTGAGATTGAAGGTCCTGTTACCAGGTTTCGTGATCTGGGCGTCTCCCTTGCAGAGGATATCCTCTCAAGGGGAGGAAAAGAGATACTTGATGAGGTGTATGGGAGGGGTTGATTGTCTGTTATCATTTGTCCTAAAACAATGAAATTAACCAATAACCCAATAACTTAATAACTTAATTACTTAATTACTTAATTACTCAGTTACCAAATTACTTTTTTCTCTTATGAACCTGAACAGACTCATAAAAGACTTCAAGAAGATTCGTATCCTCGTAATCGGCGACATCGTTCTTGACCATTACATCTGGGGCTCTGTTGAAAGGATATCGCCTGAGGCACCTGTGCCTGTGGTGGATATCAAGGGTGAGAACTTCTCCCTTGGAGGGGCGGCAAATGTGGCGGCAAACATAGTATCCCTCGGCGGCAGGGCAACCATATGTGGTGTGTGCGGAGACGACTACTACGGAGACCTTCTAAGAAACCTCCTTACCAATGCCGGCATCGAGACAGACGGACTGTTTTCCGGAAACAGACCCACCACGATGAAAACAAGGGTGATCGCCCACAACCAGCAGGTCGTCAGGTTCGACAGGGAGGAAAAAAGGAGGATAAGCGACCGGACACTCAGAAGGATTAAGGATTTCCTCAGCCACTCCGAACCCTGGGATGGTATCATCGTCTCAGATTATAAAAAAGGCGTTATATCAAAGAGTTTAGTTCAGTTTCTGAGAAATAACTTTAAGAATAACGGGGCATTTCTTGCCGTAGATCCAAAGGTGGGAAACTTTCACCTCTACCGGGATGTCTCCCTTGTCACACCCAATCTGAAAGAGGCATCGGAGGGCTCAGGGGTGGAGATAAAGGACGAAAGGAGTCTGCTTCGAGCAGGTAAGACGCTGAGGAAGAAACTCCGCTCAGATGCCGTCCTGATAACGCAGGGGGAGGAGGGGATGACACTCTTTGAGGAGGACGGGGTTACGCACATACCGACTGTTGCAAAGAGCGTTTACGATGTAACGGGTGCAGGAGACACCGTGATAGCCGTATTTACCCTTTCACACCTTGCAGGTGCCTCCCTGAGGGATGCCGCAAGGGTTGCAAACCACGCCGCTGGTGTTGTTGTAGGAAGGGTCGGCACGGCAACGGTCACCCCGGAGGAACTCATCTCGTCCTTTGAGAAGG
>CAYMML010000145.1:0-4943 GCA_964391515.1 uncultured Thermodesulfovibrio sp.
AACTCAGGAGAAATCCGGATTTTCGCGATACCTCAAGTACCGTGAAACAACCGCCAGTGTTACTATTATCACTGCCTGCGAAACTATTTTTATGATCGAATAAAAATCGCATTTAATCCGGTTTCGATGGAGTTCTGCCTGCCTTAACTGAGATTATCAAAGTTACAAATAGTAATATGGCAGCCCCCTTACATAACACCGCACGGGGATATCGAGAGTGACCGCTGCAAGGCAGCGGTTACAGGAAATGCATGATGCCTCCTGCTTTTTTCCCTCTCTAAACTGCTTAACCAGAGAGGGTTCTCTTATAAAGGGTCTGCTCATGGAGATGCAGTCTGTAATGCCCTCTTTTATAAGGGTCTCCATGTCGGAGAGTCTCCTTACGCCGCCCACCAGTATAAGCGGTGTATCTCCGATATGGGGCTTGATCAGGCGGGCTGCATCTACATTGTAAGGAAAAGAAAAACCGAACCTCCCCCGCATGTTTCTCAAAATGAGTATCCCTATGGGTCTTTTCCAGATGGGTAAACTCCGTAAGAGTTCCCTTTCAGGAACCTCTCCCCTTGAGACATTCATGAAAGAGTAAAGGGCTGTGCCGGCGCTTACCTCAATACCGTCAACCCCGATTTCTTTTAACCAGCGGGCATACCTTGAAGCAATCGGAGGAGTGACCCCCTCCGAAGGTGTGTGATCGTGGGTGTTTAATTTCACCAATAGGGGTTTGTCAGGGGGAAGGATGTCTTTTATCCTCACGACTATCTCCCGGAGGAACCGGAACCGGTTTTCATCAGAACCACCCCATTCGTCACTGCGCCGGTTGAAAAACGGTGAGAGAAACTGGTTAATCAGATACCCGTGTGCCGCATGGAGTTGCACCCCGTCTGCCCCGGCCTCCACCGCCCGGCGGGCTGCATCTTGAAAACTCTGGATCGTTTCTTCTATCTCCTCGGCGTTCATCTCCTTTGGTTTTACAAAATTTACCGGATCTCTGCCGTAAGAGGAGGGAGCAAGCGGGGTATTTCCGATTATCTCCTTTGTGGTCTGTCTTCCGGCGTGGGCAAGTTGAAAAACAATCTTACCGCCTTCTTCGTGTACTGCCCGGGTTAGTTTTCTTAATCCAGGAATAAGGCGGTCTGAGTGTATTCCGGTCTGGTGTCTGTAAGACCGGCCAAGGGGATGCACATACATATACCCGGGAATGACAAGCCCCACCTCACCACGGGCAAGTGCCCTGTACCGGTTTATCAATGTATCGGTAACATTACCTTCCGTGTCCGCCATCACCTCATAGGTGGCAGATTGGATGAACCGGTTTTTGATTTCAAGGCTACCGAATCTTATGGGTGTAAAGAGTATTGACATTATGTGTATTGTGGCATTTCTTTCGTTTTAAGTTATTTTATTATATTCACAGGAAAGGGAGAACTGCAGTGAGGCATTATTTGTATATGACAACATTTATATCCCCCTCTTTTGCGAGAACCTTTACCACCACATCGTCTTTGTATCTTTCAAGGAGCAGGTTTGCCTTTCCTTCTTTCAAGCCTATGCCTTCTACGAGTATCCAGTCGATATATTCAGGAAGTTTAGGAGATTTAAAGATGATAGAATGAGACTGGTGCTCAAACTCAAGCCCCAGGGCTGCCTGAAGGAGCAAAAAGACCGAACCCGACGCCCATGCCTGTGGCTGGCATGCAACGGGATAAAGGGTTGGTCCCTCATCTTCCCTACGGTCGAACCCACAGAATAGTTCGGGAAGTCTCTTTAAATCTACAAAGAGGCTTGCATCGAAAAGACCTGAGAGTATTTTCAGGATTTCCTCCTTTAGATCATACCTCTGAAGTCCCCACCCGATAAGGGAATTATCATGCGGCCAGACCGAGCCGTTGTGATAACTCATGGGGTTGTAGAGAACCTCATCCTTTGCAACCGTTCTTATCCCCCAACCGGAAAAGAAAGTGCTATCAAGGAGTTTTCTTGCAACTATTTTTGAGTATCTTGGAGAGATAAGTCCGCTAAAAAGCGCCTGCCCCGGGTTAGAGGTCTTTACCTCACAGAGTCTTTTTTGGCCATCAAGGGCTACTCCATAGAAGTTCAACTTCTTTGACCAAAAGGCGCGATGAAACCGTTTTTTCAACTCCCGTGCCCGACGATTGGCACTGTTGGCGACCTCCTGATCACCCAGTAGTTTTGCCATATGGGCTAAATGAATGAATCCAAGATAGGCGTATCCCTGAACTTCAATGAGTGCTATTGGGCCGCTTGCCAGACTACCGTCTGCATGAAAGATGGAATCAAAGGAGTCCTTCCATCCCTGGTTTATAAGCCCATCAGAGCGCTTCCTTGAATATTCGATGAAACAATCACCGTCAGCATCTCCGAAGTCTGTCAACCACTGAAAGGCCGATCTTAAGTTGTCCCAGAGTGCCTCTACCGCCTGGATGTTACCTGTCCGTTTAAGATACTCTCCTGCAAGCACAACGAAAAGCGGTGTGGCATCAACCGTTCCGTAATATCTCCTGAACGGCACCTCCTCTGTTCTTGCCATCTCACCAAAACGCATCTCATGAGGTATCTTTCCAGGCTCTGCATCGTTTTCCGGATCAAGATCTTTGGCCTGATTTGCGGCAAGGAAACTCAAAACACCAAGTGCGTTCTGAGGCGCAATCCACAGGCATTGAAGTGCAGTTATCAGACCATCACGACCAAACGTTGTACAGTACCAGGGTATGCCTGCATAGTAATAGTTCCCATGTTCTGTTCTGGTGAGCATCGTACAGATGTCTGATCGTGAACGGTGAAGGAGTTCGTTGAAGTGTTCATTTGAGGTGGTTATCTTTACAATACCTGACTCTTCTTCCTGTCTGATCTGGTGTGCCCTTTTATAGGCATCATCAATGTTTACCGTCCCTTTTGTCCTGTGAAGTTCTGCCGATATCTGAAAAATAATCTCATATGGTGATTTGGGAGGTAGGGTTATTTTAAAGATCGCCTTGTTTTTGGTTATCCTGTCTGGTATGTCTTCAAAAGATATTCGGGTAAACCGTTTTATTCCGTCAAGTCCGTTGTACTGGAAAGTGATTGCCCTGTTTTCAATTGATGGCGGGAGGGTTTTACCACGTTTTTGTCTCTTTGCGCCACGAAGTTCAAATATATCGTAAAAGTCTGCATCGAAAGTAAGTTCAAGTGAAAATGATATTTCATGCCGGTCATAATTCATGAGACGGATCTTTCCAAAGAAGGTATTATCCAGGAGGAAGGCAGAGCGGAAAATATGCACATTGTCTTTTCTTAAAGTGCGGCCCTCGTCAGAAATCAGGGGATTGGTAAGATCGGCCGTAAAAAGCAGGTTGTCTGATTTTACGGTGGAACTAAGCAGGTGGGGAACCTGGCCGTTTACTCTGAGTTCCCACCTGCTTAAAAAGCGTGTGTCATCCCGGTAGAGCCCCTGGTGAGGGGAAACCGCAGTCGGGGATATGTCCCCGAAGGGGTTGAGTATTAAAAAGAGGTCTCCTTCTTTCAGGCCGAAGGTCTTAATATCCATGGCTTATGCCACCTTCTGCAGGCTCTCTAACTGCATCTGGTAGAGTTTAATATATTCGGTTGCCATCCTTTCAGAGGTGAACCTCTCTTCAAAGTACTTTCTGACCCCGGATCTCTCGATATTATGAACTTTCTCCACCGCCTTAATGGCATCTTCCATCTCGTAAAAGGTGTATCCAGAGACTCCCTCTTTCATTACTTCAGGCACAGAGCCACACCGCCTGGCTATGACGGGTGTTGCGCAGGCCATTGCCTCTATCATGACAAGCCCGAAGGGCTCAGGCCAGTCAATGGGAAAAAGAAGGGCAAGGGCATTTCCGAGAAACTCATTCTTTTCTCGTTCGCCAATCTCGCCTATGAATTCCACTGACGGGGAATTGAGCATGGGCTTTATAACCGTTTCAAAGTAGTCTTTGTTTGCATCATCCACCTTGGCAGCCATTTTGAGTGGAATGCCTGCCTTCCTGGCAATCTCTATTGCAAGGTCAGGTCTCTTTTCAGGAGACATCCTGCCGAGAAAGGCGAGGTAGTCGCCTCCCCTGTAGTTGGGGCTGTAGAGATCTGCCGGTAAGCCATGATAAACCGTTCCCAACCAGTTGAGAAAGGGGAGGGGGGTCCTCTGTGCATCAGAGATTGACACCACCGGCATTTCTCTGAACTCTGAATAGAGGGGCAAAATGTCACCAATATCAAGCCTTCCGTGAAGCGTGGTTATGGACTTGATATTCTTTGCCCGCACAAGGGGGAAGTGCAGATAATCGATATGAAAGTGTATTATGTCGAACTCTCTTGCGTGTTTTGAAACCTTCTCGAGCATGAGCACATGATGTGCGATTGGGTCAATCACATTGCTGCTCAACCTCAATGCTGAAGGAGATATACCTATAAGTCGTGCGGATGTTTCTGAATCGGCGCTTGCAAAAAGCGTCACATCCTGTCCCAACCTTACCAGTTCTTCTGTTAAATAGTGAACAACCCTCTCCGTTCCACCGTAGAGTTTTGGCGGGACAGCCTCGTATAAAGGTGATACCTGAGCAATCCTCATTGGTTTCACCTCCGTTGTTGTTTGTTTTTTAAGGGAAGTCGTGGCGAGTTAGAAATATGCTAAAGGGAGACAATTTTTATATAAAAATTATTCGGGTCTCTTTTCAAGTCCTGAAAATGCCAGGGATGCAACAATAAGGGAAAATATTTACGGTATAATGCAATTAACTCAGAAATACTAAATATTAAGCAAATATGCTTTTAATATATCGAAAAATCACAGGTTATAACAAAAACCATGCATTGCTTAAAACTAAAAGAAAAGGTCGGGCAGTATTGTTTACCTGGTGGAGGGCATTAAAGGAAGTGCCCGCTCGGCTGTCCAGAATCTTATTATCTCTTCTCTGGTATCTTCA
>CAYMML010000146.1:0-4808 GCA_964391515.1 uncultured Thermodesulfovibrio sp.
CCTTCCTTTAGGAAGTAAGTCTTAAAGTGATGCAGATTTCGTTAGAGGATTTTTAACTTGATCAACCCTTGAGGTGCTCTTCCGTGTAAAGTTCAAGTTCTATCATCCGCTCAAGGAGTTCGTCAGCAGAAAGGCCGGGGAAGTTTTTATAGACGAGTTCCTTGGCGAAGAGGCGGCAGATGTAACGGAGTTTTCTCATCCTGTTCTTTGATGCAAAGACAAAATCACGATGGGCGTTGTTTATAATGATCACATTCTGCCTTTCATCGTACCTCGATCTCCAGAGTTCCCCTGGGGCACGTCTGAAGGTGTAACCCGGTAGTCCCTTCCCTGGTGTCTTACCGCCTTCATGTTTCGGTAAAAGCGTATCGGTAACTGTGATAAGCGCCTCCCCGGTGACGGAGACTGTGTCCTGCGTTGCAGTTACCTCGAGGGTGACGAGTGCTGGCTCAGAGGGGGCTGAGTAGGTTATTATCTCCGCATCCGGGTTTTCTATACTGCCAGGGCCGTCCTTTATCCGCCATGAAAACCTTACACCTTCTTCCACCGGTCTTCTGCTTTTGTCACGTGCAATTGCCCTGAATGTCTTTTTGCTGTTTACCGGTACAACTGAGGACGCCGGCGAAATGCGTACGCTGTATAACGGGCCTGCAAACTCAAAAAACTCCTTCTGCTCCGTTTTGCCTCTGCCACCACCCTCTGAGGTTTTTACAGAATTTAGATGCTCCTCAGTCAGGGATGACGCCTTTTTATCCTTTCCTGAGCCTGTGTGTATATCAAACCAGTCATACTCCTCCCTTGGGAGTGAAAGGATTGCCTCCCTGAGTGCCTTCTGGACGGTCTTAAGAATCTTTTTGCTTGCCCGCTCCTCCTCCGCCCTTTTTTGCTCCTGTATAATCTCTATGAGTCTTTCTTCAAGGGGTTTCATGGCTTCAGAGAATGACTCGAAACTGGAGTCCTGAATTATTCCGCTCCTCGTGCCCGGTGTCAGATTGAGAAAGGGTACATCAATAATCCCCTCAAGGTAGCCAGATGTCCAGGGCTCACATGCAAATCGGTCTAACTCCGAAACAGACTGAAGCACCCTTGTACCCTTACGGTACAGGCCGACCCTGTTTTCGGCACTCGTTTCGTTAAGGTATAGTTCCACATATATCTCTCCAAGGTCTGTTTGAGGTTGGGGCAGTTGGTGAAGGAGCCTTCCGTTGAACTCTCTTGGCTCCACGATCAACTGTTTTCGTGCCACCCTGTCCACTATCTTAATCGTTACACCTGTCTTCCTGATACGGTCTCTAAGTTCAGAGGCAAGGTATCGCTGTATCTTCTCACCATTGAGTGACCTCACCCCGGGAAGCAGAGGAATAACTGTAAGTTCAGTTCCATCTACAGGGATGAGTGTCCTCTTCCGGTTTATGGTATAACCTGGTGAACCCTTTTTCATGATCATCTCGTAGGTTTTTCCGTCTGTAGATGAGGAGACCATTCTGAGTTCTTCTCCAACGGTCCAGAAACTCAGAAGCCCAATACCAAATTCTCCCTGTATGCCACTTACCCCCTCTTTTTTCATCTTCCTTTTGATGGAATCACAGATGTGAGTGGCCACATATTTGAAGTCAGGGATGCCATCGCTGTCCTTCGGTATCCCTTCACCGTCATCAACGATCTTTAAATAATGCTCTCCCCTTACTCTGCCTCTCGTGATGGTGATGTTACTGGCACGGGCATCAATTGAGTTTTCTACAAACTCTGCTATCGCCTTTAATGGGTTGCTCTGTGAAAGGGCTATAATCGTGATGGCATTCCAGTTGTCACCGATCCGGAGTTTGCCTCTGTTTACCGGTTTCTTGCGTGTGCTCATGACATGTATTATATAAAAAAGATTTGAACGTTGCAAAAGAAAAGTGAACACAGACAGACACAGCAACATGGGATTTGCTCAGATTAACGGAAATATTGCCGTATAATAGTCACTCCCGTCGTGAGGGGCAGGGGAATTGAACAGGGTTTTCATGGATTAGAAAAACTCCCTGTATTGATTATCTTGATAAAAGGGGATATAATAGTCAGTAAATACCAGATGTTTAACAGGAGGGCTGATGGGAGAGATCAAGAGGATAGGGATAATCACCTGTGGAGGGGACTGTGGGGGGCTCAATGCGGTGGTCAAGTCGGTGACGCAGACCGCCTTTTCCTACGGGGTGGAGACGATGGTGATTCCAAATGGGTATGCGGGGCTTTATAATCTTGTTGACATTGAAAAACCCACATTTTTAACGCCTGCAAGGGTGGATCTGATAGATGCAAACCTTGCGGGGTCTGAGGCTGGCCACTCAAGGGTGAAGATTGCAAAGATAGCCGATCCAGACAAGTACGAACGGATAAAAAGAGGGCTTGAGAAATACTCCATAGACGGGCTGGTGATAAGCGGAGGTGACGATACCGGGTCGGTGATAGTTGACCTTACTGAAAAGGGGATCAGGTGTGTGCATGTGCCCAAGACAATGGATCTTGACCTCCAGCCGTACAGCGTGGGAGGTGATTCATCCCTTAACAGGATTGCGCAGTTTACCGAGGAGTTGAAGACCACAGGACTAAGCCACAACAGGATCATGATAGTGGAGGTCTTTGGAAGGTATGTGGGGCATACCGCCCTGAGAGGCGGGATCGGTGCCGAGGCAGACTGCATACTCATACCTGAAATACCTGTGGATTACGACATAGTCTATGAGCACATGAAAAAGCGGTACATGGAGAGGGTGGAAAGGAGCGATGTCCGCTCCGGAACCTACACCATCGTTGTCTCAGAGGGTATAAAAGACATAAGGGGTGAGCACATCTACGACGAGACCGCCGGGGTGGATGCCTTCGGGCACAAGAAGTTAACAGGTGCCGGTAAGTATGTAAGGAGAGAACTTGAACTCAGGATGAACAAGGATGAGGAGATGAGGGAGTTTATGAAGAAGAAGGGGTTGTTTGTCCCCGGCGTGTATGAACTTCCTGAGATAAGAGAGGTGGTGCCAAGCCACCTTGTGAGGTCAGGGCATAGTTCGGTTTATGATGTGAACTTCGGTAAGGAGGCAGGTGCGGCCGCCGTGAAACTCCTCCTTAACGGCATCCAGGGAGTGACGGTGGTAAAGGTGAGGAATAACAAGATCTATTACATGCCAACCTGCGATGCGATAAAACAGAGGAGCGTGGATCTTAACATAGTGGCTCTATTTGAACAACAGGGGATATGTTTTGGAAGAAAGCCACAGGCGTACAACCCTGAGTTCATTCAGGTGGAGGGTGAGGTGGAGAGACATCTGTAACTATACCTTTCCGGTCTTTCCTCTCTGCCTTTTCCCCGCCTCAAGAAGTGCCTGAACCGGTTTGAGCCCGTAGGGGGTGCCCTCCTCTATCGCCTTGAGCACCGTGCCACCGCCTGTGAAGAAGTAGTAGTTTGCATCGTTCATAACCGATAGATAAAGGCCGGGGCAGAGGTCTTTGAACTCCTGCAGGGTGTCCCCCCCGCCGTACATCTTCATTGCATTGCGGTTTTTATCTATTGCGTGATCGAGGGTTCTTGAGCCATCGGTGAAGTGGGGGGTGTAGCCCATTACGGCGTTTGTGAAGATTGTCTTTGCCTCTGATATCACCTGCTTTACCTCATCTGTCTCGAAGGACTCAGGTGCGATGTCAAGCACATAACCGTAGGAGTCTCCTTCCCGGAAGTCCCTGATGTTTATCGTCCTGTACCTGCCCTCCACCTTGCCGTCAAGGGTGTCTGACTCCACTACAAAGGGCAGTTCCACTATCTTTTTCTGCTTAGTATCTTTTTTTACGAGGGCTTCGGCAAGTTTTATCTCCTCCTCAGTAACCCCCTTTATCCTGACGCCGTACTTTGCACAGAGAAAGGTGTTGTAGATCACACCGCCCAGAATAAGGCGGTCAACCTTTTCGTATATTGCAGAGAGGGGGCCTATCTTTGTGTCGTACTTGGCACCTGCAACCACTGCAAGGAAGGGTCTTTCAGGGGAAAGGACACGCTCAAGGTTCCTGATCTCCTCCTGCATCAAAAAGCCTGCATATGAGGGGAGGTGTTTTGTGATGTCGTAAGTTGATGCGTGGGGCTGCCAGGAGCCGAAGGCATCGTTTACGAACACATCGGCAAGCCCTGCAAGTTGGAGTGCAAACCGTTCTCGTTCCTCTCCTTCTTCCTCCTCACCCCGAAACCACCTTGTGTTTGGCAGGTATATTCCGCCTATCTTTCTGTTTCTGAGTTTTCGGATGTGGATGTTTATCGAGGTATCAATCCCGGGTAAGCCCTCTGTGCCTTCTGACGGTATCTCATGAAGGTGAATATTGGTGTGGAGTTTCTGCTCCAGATACCTTACGATAGGTTTAACCGATTCAGTATCACGGCATTCAATCCTTCCTGTCTTCTTATCTCTTGGCCTTCCCACATGGGTCATCATTACAGGTCTTCCACCCCGCTCTACGATGTTGAAGAGAGTGCCGATGGTTCTGTCTATCCTGAATGGATCTCTGATCACGCCTTTTTTTACCACATTGTGGTCAAACCTTATGAGTACAATCTTCCCTTCAAGGTCTGCATCCTGAATCAGTGGTAAGTCCTTATGGAGTGAGATATCTTTCATAATGCCCTCCTGTTTATTAAAAACTAAATTCTAACAAATTCAAAACATTATTAGCACACAGAAAAACGCAGAAAAAAACCAATCTACGCAAAGCAAATTCTAAATTCAAAAATAATAGCACACAGAAAAGACGGAAAAAGATTGATCTACACGGATCAAATTCTAAAT
>CAYMML010000147.1:0-4778 GCA_964391515.1 uncultured Thermodesulfovibrio sp.
CCTTATTTATAAATTTTATAGATTGATAATATATTTTTATTACTTATGTCAAACAAGCACCTACCACATCTGTGCAATGCAAAATTGTTTTTGCATAGAACAGGTTTGATTTGGGGTTGGGGAACTTAAAGGATGGGTGTATTAAAACACAGAGAGATAAATCAGATGGTCAAAAAACGGTTCATTAACCGTCTTAACTCAGTTACAGGGATCTGGCCTGGAGCCTTTGGCTCCCCAATCGAGCCGAACGAAAAGAGTGAGCCTATCATGGGGAAAAACACCCTTGAAGGGAGGGCTCCCTCTCCCATGCCCACAACAACGATACCATTTAGAGAAAATCTTACGCATAGTCCCGCCAGTGTGCGCATATCTTCCGGGCGGTTTATCCTCGTTGCCACCTTTACGATGTTGGCACCGTATGAGTAACCCCTTTCGACAATCCTTATCAGATCATCCTCAGGCGGGGTAATATCGAAATTGTGGTATGAGCCAATGAGTAACCGATTTTTGTCCCGGGCGATGACATAGACCTCATGAAAGATATCTGCATGTATCTCGGTATCAAGAACTGTTGCATGGAAAGAGGCGGCTTCGTACAGTTTCAGTCTTTCTGCATCATCAAGGTTAACAGGGCTTCCCTCCTCAACTGACCTTACCGTTACAATGAGTGGTTTTCCTTTTTGTGATAATTCTTCAAGCAGTTTAACCAAATTTTCATCTGAACGGTCGCTTAGGAGATCCACCCGAACCTCAATGAGATCAACGGCATGGAGCACTTCAGGGGTGATCAGCCCTATCTCCCGGTCTGTCACGGTACCGGCAATGCCTGGTCTTTTAAGAGAGTTCCATTTCATGAGCGACTTTTAAACCTCTTTCATACCTGCAGAGAAGGGTTTCACAAATATCAGCGTTAACATACTCAAGCCCTTTGCAAAAAAAGGCAATAAGGTATATTACTAATATCTATCTTGGAAAAGCCAACAACCCTGACGGAGCAGCACAGACATAACCCGGGAGAAACCCGGATTTTCGCGATACCTCCATTACCGTGACATGACTGTCTGTGTTATTGTATCCACCACAGGCTGAATTGTTTTTATGATTAAATGAAATCGCATTAAATCCGGCTTCGATGGAGGGCCGCCTGCCTTAACCGTCATTAGTACTGCCAAATAGTAAAATCCTGATTTACGAAATCATCCTTTTGAAATTTAGTCTATCAG
Organism: uncultured Thermodesulfovibrio sp.; assembly: GCA_964391515.1. GTDB lineage: Bacteria > Nitrospirota > Thermodesulfovibrionia > Thermodesulfovibrionales > JdFR-85 > WFTX01. The sequence continues at coordinate 1,224 of CAYMML010000147.1, forward strand.
TTTAATACCAAAGGCATCCAGGATCAACCCCGATACCCGCTGAAGCCGGTAGTATGCCCTTGCGGAATCCAGCACAGCCTTTTTTTCACCAACTGTGGCATCAATATAATCCTTCTGGTAACGAAGCAGATCGTTTATACCCACCAACCCCTGAGCAAACATCTCCCTTCCTGCCTCATACCTCTTCTCTGTAGCCTCCCTAAGTTTGCCCGCAGTCTCAATCCTCTTTCGTGCAAGGTTATAATCGAGTATACCTTCCTTTACCTGAAGTTCTATCTTTTTCAGGGTATCTTCAAGAGAAGTTTCCACCTTCTCCTTTTCAAGCACCGCCTTTCTGTACCTTGCCTTTTCAACCCCTCTTTCAAGGGGAAGACTCAAAGACACACCAATTGCCCAGTTTCTGTCACCTCCCTCTCTGAGAAGATCAAGCGCCTCACCACGTCGCTCTGCAACACCACCCACACCAACAGAGGTGGTTATATCAAGTTCTGGCAAGAGGGCGTTTTTGTAAAAGCCAACCATCACCTCTTTACTCTTTAACTCCTCCTTTAGCCTCAACACCTCAGGATGTCTTTCATGGGCAATCTTAATGTAATTTTCAGGGACAAGAGAAACCCTTTCAACCACCGGCTGGCAGTCAGATGGTTCACCTTCAGTGTTGCCACCGAGCAAAAACCATAACCGTTCTAACGCCTTACTGTACTCCGCCTGTGCCGTCTCAAGTTCTGCCTCCCTCTTTGAAAGATCTGCCTCTGCCTCATAGATATCCACCCGGGGAAGCAATCCCTCCTTTATTTTGAGTTTTACCTCTTCCAGCATACTGGTACTAAGGTCAAGTGCAAACTCAGCCCCTTTGAGGACGGCTTTTCTGTAGCAGACCTCGTAGTACTGATCGATAATATCCATTACCGTATCCATGACAACGGAGGAGTATCGTCGGTAAGCAGCCCTCTGCTCGGCCTCTGCCGCCCTGATACGGCTTTGCTGAACCCCTGAACCGCCTCCTTTGAGAAGTGGCTGTGATACACTAAGTTTCAGTTCTGTGAGATGATAGGGGCTTATGAGAAGGAAGGGGGAATCACCGCTGAACTTCTCATACTCCCAACTGAGAGTGTACTCCGTCCCCCACACCAGTTTCCCCGAAATGCCCGCTGAGATATTGAATGTATGCTGAATATTGCTAAGCACGATTGAAGGAGAGCGCATCCGGTCGAAGGTTCGTGTCACATCGGCCTTCAGACGGGGGACAAACTTCCCCTTTTCCGCAGTGACATCCTCCTTTGAAATCAGCGGCAGATACCCTGCCACCCTCAGTTGGGGGTTATTCTTTATGCCGAGTGTTACCGCATCCTTGAGGCTGAACCCTTCTGCAAAGAGAGGGTTGCCTCCTGAAGTAAGAACAACCGATACAGTTAGTATCCAGCCTAACAAAAAGACCCTCATCAACCGGCACTCCCCTTTTCTCTTACCGTTATATACCCGGCAAGGATTATCAACCCTCCCCCGATATATGACCTTAAAGGGGGGATCTCGTTCAGAAAGATAACACTGAAAACTATGGCACCCACCGGCTCGAGATACCCCAGTATGGCAGCCCTGTTAGCCTGAACCAGGCTTAACCCCTTATAGTAAAGAAAGGGTGCAATGGTACTGTGGAGTGCCCCCATAAGGAGATAAAGCGGGATGTTTCGGGGCTCAGGAAACTTTACAAATGCAACGAGAATCAAGACCATAAAAATATTCTGTATAAATGCCATCACATAGGGGTTCATTTTCCTTGCAAATACCCGGATGGAGATCACCAAAACCGCATAGAAGATGCCCGACAACAGTCCCGAAAGTATCCCCAGCAGATCACCGGAAAACCTGAACCCCTCATGAAAGAGGCTCCTGAAGCAATCTACTATTGTTACACCCCCAAGCATCACCCAGAGCCCCACGGTAGAAATCAATATAGAAAGAACCAGCCGCACTGTGATTTTCTCCTTCAGAAACAGATATGCAAGCACCGCCACCACCACAGGTGCGATGTAATGGGTAAATACCGCATTGGAAATGGTGGTCTTCTGGTATGCAAACAGAAAGGTAAGCGTATTAAGCAGAAGAAGAACAGCGATGAGCCCGATCCAGGGAAACTGCCTGAGGGGAGGAAACCTTCTTCTCAGAGGGGTGCTCAAGACAATAACACCCTGGAAAAAGAGTGAAAAGAAGGCAGAGTAAAAAATTATCTCATAAACCGGGGCATCGGCATACCTGACAAAGACACCCAGGGAACTCCAGATAAAGATGGCTATAACTATAAAGAGGGATGGCATCAGCCGAGAGGTAGCCCCCTGGTTTCTCTAAGAACCCTCTCTCGTATCAAAGATGGCGGCTCCTTCTCGATCAGCAACTCCCCTTCTGACAGAACAGGCATAAGGAGTTCCTCAACGCTCTCACCACAACTGCATTTTTCAACCGGATTGTTATATGGCACCACCATTCTCTCTCCACAGGAGGTACATCTATACACCCTCTTTCTGCCAGACCACTTACCCCTCTTTGCAACCGCCCTGTCATCAACATCAACGATATCCATGGAATAGTCAAGGGTGGGTGCATTGCTTATGGATGTGCCGATACCATAGGCATCCACAAGGGGGTTCAAAACCGGGATATCCTCCTCCTTTATTCCCCCGCTTACAAAGAGTTTTACATGCCCGTAACCCCTCATATCGAGTTCCCACCTTACTTCCTCAAGTATCCGGTAGAAGTCTCCCCTCCTTGATGATGGTGTATCAAGCCTTATTGCAAAGAGTTTTTCCCCCAGTGCCTCTGCAACATTCAGTGCCTCGAACTTTTCATCCAGAAATGTATCAATAAGCGCCACCCTTTTGAATTTCGGCTCAAGCACCTCATCGTACGCCTTTAGTGCCTCCACAGTTGAGCCTGCACAGATTATAAAGGCATGCGGCATGGTTCCCATGGGATCCTCTCCTATTACCTCACCGCTTTTTACAACCGCCACACCATCACACCCACCAATGTAGGCATTCCTCTCAATCATGGGGGCAAGCACAGGGTGCATTCTCCGGGCACCAAAACTTACAACAAGCCTCTCACCGGCAAGGTTCTTGAACCTTGCAGCCTTTGTGGCGATACCGGATGATTGGCAGATCAGACCAAGTATGGCGGTCTCGTAGATACAGAAATCCTGATACCTCCCCTCGATCTCCATAACCGGCTCATAGGTTCTGAAAACCGTCCCCTCCCTCATGGCTCGCACCCTGATAGGGAGAGCCTTCAAGAGATAAAGCACCTCCTCAAGTCCTGCAAATACACCCCAGGGCCAGCCATCAGGAAAGGACTTCACAATAAACTCAGCACGTACAAGGGGGTTTATCCCCTTTTCCCTAAGAATCCTCAGGGTGCGCTCAAAGTAAACATCTGTTATCTTCCCTTCAAGGATATCCTTTTCATTAGCAGTAAAAAACATATCGTCTCCGTTAAGTATGGGTTAGTATATTAGTTAATTGGTATATTGGTATATTTGTATATTGGTGTATTGGTGTATTG
>CAYMML010000148.1:0-4707 GCA_964391515.1 uncultured Thermodesulfovibrio sp.
TTTGGAGGTTCGAGTCCTCCCGCCCCAGCCAGTTTTCACTTTTGCCCCACTTCAAGTAATGTTAAGACCGTTCATCATTGATAAAACCTCAACTTAGTTGGATGCTTTTCAAAAAGTGGCATTGTAAAAACTGCCCCGTTATTTTTATCATTCTTGCATCTATTTATTGTTATTTGTCCCGATTACCTGTATTATGAAACGAATCTTGATAAATATTGCCACTGTAGGGCCAGTTGGATATTCACCGGTTGCACCTGGAACAGCCGGAAGCCTTTTTGCCTTTCTCCTGTGTCTTTTAATAAAACCTTCTGCAGAACTTCTGATATTTTTCATAGTAATAACATTCCTTGTCGGCATAAAGGCCTCCACCGAGGCTGAAACCACACTCAATGAAAAGGACAGTTCCCACATAGTTATCGATGAGGTTTCTGGGTACTTGGTCTCAATACTATTTCTTCCCCCCACCCTTCTCAACCTCTCACTGGGGTTCTTTATCTTCAGATTCTTTGACATACTAAAGCCCCCTCCTATAAGATATTTTGAACAGAGGTTGAGTGGTGGTTTTGGCGTCATGTTTGATGATATCCTTGCAGGTATTTACACAAGTATTCTGCTACATCTAATAGTTTTCTTATGGGGATAATTATCATGAAAGAACTTGATAAATGCCTCCAGGATGTTCACAATCGCCTCAGGTCACTTGGGCTAAAACTTGCCATTGCTGAGTCCTGTACCGGCGGTATGATATCTGACCTGCTTACCGATATACCCGGAACGAGCGATTTCCTCATTGCTGATCTGGTGGTTTATTCAGTAAAGGCAAAAAGAATTTTTCTTGAAATCCCTGCGAGGATAATCAGAGAGTTTGGTGTGGTAAGCAAACAGACCGCTCTCCAGATGGCTGAAGGTGTGCGAGAGAAGACAGGTGCGGACATAGGGTTATCAACCACGGGAAACCTTGGGCCATCGATTCTTGAGGGTAAGCCTGATGGCCTTGTTTATGTAGGATTGTCCTTCAGAGGCAGAACCACCTTCAGGGAGTTACACCTGAAAGGGGAACGAGGGGAGAAGAAAAGACTTGCCACACTTGAGGCATTAAGGATGCTTCTTGATCTGCTTGAGGAGTTGAGGTGAGGGTGTTCATTTCTATAAACCTGTCGGATGAGGTAAAGGGAGAGATTTCAGAGTTTATGAATCTACTCAAGTCTTATGATGCCCCTGTCAGGTGGGTGAGACCCGAGGGAATACACCTTACGATAAAATTTCTTGGTGAGGTAGAAAGGGAGAGGGTCGAGTTGATCAGGGAGTCTCTATCGAAAGACCTTACAGAGACAAAGCCTTTTTCCATCACTTTAAAAGGAACAGGCGTTTTCCCCGATTACCGGAGACCGCGGGTGCTGTGGATAGGAATTGAGCCATCTAACAATCTTCTTGAAGTGTATAATAAGACTGAAGATTCACTTTCTAACATAGGGTTTAAAAAAGAGACCAGACCCTTTAGACCCCATATAACTATAGGGCGGGTAAAGGGACAGTCCGGGCTTGACCCGGTCTTGAGGGAAATAAGAGGCCATAAATCGGAGGAGTTTGGTAAAATAGATGTATCGGGCATCCATATTATGGAAAGCCTGTTAAGACCTGAAGGTGCAGTTTACCGTTCGGTTTACGATCTAAATTTCAGAGAAGGAGGGTCGGATGGATAAAGAAAAGGCAAGGGCGCTTGAGATGGCGCTTTCACAGATCGAAAAGTCCTTTGGAAAGGGCGCTATAATGCGTCTTGGCTCAGATGGTGCTGTAGAGGGGGTTCAGGCAATTCCCACCGGTTCAATCACCCTCGACATTGCAACCGGCATTGGCGGTTTCCCAAGGGGTAGGGTTATTGAGATATACGGGCCTGAGTCTTCAGGTAAGACCACCCTTGCCCTGAGTGCAATCGCACAGGCACAGAAAATGGGTGGAGTTGCAGCATTTGTGGATGCTGAGCATGCGCTCGATGTAAGTTACGCCCAGAAGATAGGTGTTAATATTGAAGATCTCCTCGTCTCACAGCCCGATACGGGTGAACAGGCTCTTGAGGTTACCGAGGCACTTGTCAGAAGCGGTGCCGTGGACATAATCGTTGTGGACTCTGTTGCTGCCCTCGTGCCAAGGGCTGAGATAGAAGGGGAGATGGGAGACAGCCTCCCCGGACTCCAGGCAAGGCTGATGAGCCAGGCACTTAGAAAACTCACCGCTGCCATATCCAAGTCTCAGACCACTGTAATATTTATTAACCAGATCAGGATGAAGATAGGCGTTATGTTTGGAAACCCCGAGACCACAACCGGCGGCAATGCCCTCAAGTTTTACTCCTCTATGCGGCTCGATATCCGGAAGATCGATAACATCAAGACCGGTCAGGAGATGATAGGCGGCAGGATGAGGGTGAAGGTGGTAAAAAACAAGGTAGCCCCACCCTTTAAGCAGGCTGAGTTTGATATATACTTCAACGAAGGCATCTCGAGGGTGGGCGAACTCATTGACCTTGGGGTAAAGGCAGGTATTATAGATAAATCAGGGGCATGGTATAGTTACAACAACAAGCGGATCGGACAGGGAAGAGAGAATGTAAAGGAGTTTCTCCGTGACAATCCTGAGGTGGCAGACGAGATAGAAGAAAAGGTCTTTGAGGCCTTCAACATTCGGAGGAAAGATGGAAATCAATGATTTACTAAAGGCAGCCTACGAAAAAAACGCATCAGACCTTCACATAAAGGTGGGCTCACCCCCTATTATCAGGGTTCATGGTGAACTTGTCCCCCTTGATAAGGAAAAGAGGATCACTCAGGATGAGGCAATCAAGATCGCCTTCAAGGTGATGAGCCCGAGTCAGCGTGAGACATTCAAACGGAAACAGGACATCGACCTTGCCTATAGCGTACCGGGGCTTGGCAGGTTCAGGTGTAATGTGTTTATACAGCGAGGTACCGTTGGGCTCGTCTTCAGGGTGATCCCCATGCGGGTACCAAGGATTGACGAACTAAACCTTCCGGAGGTCTTAAAGAAGATCGCCCTTGAACCAAGGGGGCTTATACTCGTTACAGGAACAACTGGTAGCGGAAAATCCACCACCCTTGCATCAATGATAGACCATATAAACAACAACCGCACATACAATATCATCACCATAGAAGATCCAATAGAGTATCTCCACAGAGACAAAAAGAGCATAGTGAACCAGCGTGAGATCGGCTCTGATACGGAGAGTTTCAGTAAGGCGCTTAGGGCTGCACTCCGCCAGGACCCGGACGTTATACTTGTTGGTGAGATGCGAGACTTTGAGACCATACAGACCGCCATCACCGCTGCAGAGACCGGCCACCTCGTTCTCAGCACCCTCCACACAACAGATGCAACCGAGACCATAAACCGTATTATCGCCGTTTTCCCACCCTATCAGCATAAGCAGGTGCGGATCCAGCTTGCCTCTGTAATAAAGGGGATTATATCCATGAGGCTGGTACCAAGGGCCGACGGTAACGGTAGGGTACCGGCGGTGGAGGTGCTGGTTTCAACAGAGACCATAAGAGACTGCATCCTTGATCCGGATAAGACCAAGATGATCCCAGATGTGCTTGCCAAGGGTAAGACAATATACGGTATGCAGACCTTTGACCAGTCGCTTTATGACCTGTACAAAAAGGAACTCATTACCTACGAGGAGGCACTCAGAAGGGCAACCAACCCCGACGATTTCGCCCTGAAGGTAAAGGGGATACAGTCAACAAGTGATCTCGCTTATGAAGACTCGGAAAAAGAAAACACGGCAGGAGACATACCCATTGAGAGGTTCCACCAGTGAGCCCCTTAAGGTTGCCACTAACCTGCTGAAGATAAGAGACAGAAGTGAGCAGGAACTCAGATTCAGGTTGTCCAAAAGGGGGTTTGGTGCAGAGGAGATAGACAAAACAATCAACCGGCTCAGGAATTATGGGTATATTAATGACCGGAAACTGGCCGAGCGTCTGGTTGAATACGGAAGGCGTGAAAAACACCTCGGCACAAGAGGTGTGGTAAACCTGCTATACAAAAGGGGTATACCTGAGGAGATTATAGAGGCTCTTAACCTGGATGACCCTGATGAGGTTCAGAGGGCAGAGGAGTTTATTAAGAAAAAGAGTGTATCACTTATGAGGCTACCCGTAGATAAAAGGAAGAGGCGTATTTATGGTTATCTTTCAAGGCGGGGGTATGCACCCTGGATTATAAAAGAGGTTATCAGCACCATTGAAAAGGAGGATATATGAAAAGGGTATTTCTGATGCTTTTAGGGCTTTGTCTTGTTTTTACTCTGTCTTCCTGTGCAAAGACGATGCGTTACTCCTATGAGGAGATAAAAAATTTCCCACCCGAGATTCAGGAGCACATAAAGAACTCTGAAGTGGTAACAGGGATGACATACCAGCAGGTGAGGTATGCCTGGGGGCCACCAAACACCGTTAAGGTGCTTGACCCCACTGCTGACGGAAAGGACCGTGTCCAGTGGGAGTATAAGAGGACTGCCGGGATATTCAAGACCATTCTCCGTTTTACAGACGGGAAACTTACAGAGATAATAAGCACAGAACCGGGAATCGCAAAATAGCCATTGCGACTATTTATAACATTAATAATGCCAGTTGAGGCAGGCAAAACTCCATCGAAACCGGATTTAATGCGATTTTTATT
>CAYMML010000149.1:0-4617 GCA_964391515.1 uncultured Thermodesulfovibrio sp.
ATATGAAGGGCGTAAAAGTCAGTGAACTTCGACCTTATGAAATTGCTATTACAGTAAAAAGCGAGGCTGATATAAAGGAACTTGTAGAAGAGTTTATGAAAAACCCGTCACTTCATCATATCTGTGTTGTGGATGAAGATGAAAGACTCCTGGGGCTTATCAATCGTAAAAGGGTCTTCAGGGCAATATTTCTCCATCACATTTCACCTGATGCAAGGCTTAGTAAACTCATTGGTTACATTACTGCTGAGACATCCTCTGATCTGATGCTTACCCATATAATCACCTGCACCGAAGACGAGAATGTAAATGACCTTATAAAGAAGATGGTTGAAAACAGGATAAGAGAACTACCAATAGTGGATGCCCAAAACCATGTACTTGGTTTTGTTACAATCCCCATGTTATTAAAAAAGTGGCTCGAGGGCACAATTTAAATAGTCTCTTTTTATGAGAGTCAAAGGGGCTCCGGTTGTGGAGCCCCTTTTTTCTGCTATTTCTCCAGAGTATTGTATGTCTCGTTAGGGGTCGGTGTGTAATTGCCATGGCAGTCACGGCAGTTGTTCTGTGAAGTAATGCCGTTTGCAACCACATTATAAAGAGGGGCATGTTTTGGCTTGTATTTTCCATCAGCCCAGGCATTTAGCATCCTGGTTGCTTCCATGGCGATGTTTGCCGCAAGGCGGGCACATCTTTCAGCACGAGCGTCTGTAAGGAATCCCACACCTTCCGCCCTCATCCATCTTCCCACGGATATATGACAGACGGGTGTTCCAGCTATCGTTTTGTGGTGTAATTCAGCCTTTAAGACCTTCCTGGGTGTAAAAGAAGGAAGTTCGGTATAGGCATAGTAAAAGGCAAGGTCGTTTATCATAGCCTCGGCGGTGTCTGTATCACCAGTTACGAGACCGATAATAACTCCTGCACCTGGCATGGTACCGCAGAGTGCACCCCAGCCGGCCATACCGCCATGCATCCATCTGTAGGCATCGATGGGAAAGTCATTCCATGCACCACCAGCCTTTTTCTTTAGTTCACTCACCATACCGGCAATGACAGATGATGCACACCATCTCTTGAAATAGTTCTCATAGGTGACCTGTCCAACCGTTTCCGGGTCGAGTTTAGCATATTTCGGGGTAGCACCGGTTACCTTATATGCCTCAGCAGAAGAAGGCTTCAAGACCTTTCCTGCAGTTGCAAGGACTGTTGCACCGGCAGCAAGTTTACCTGTATTGATAATTAAATCCCTTCGTGTCAATGCCTTTTCAATCATATAAACATACCTCCTTTTTTTATTTCAAAAGGCTCCACCCCGGAAAGGATATCCGAGGTGGAGAGGTTTACGGGGAAGAAATAAGAAGAAAGTATCTTCCGTAATGACGGTAAGATATTCTTCGACCGATACAGTAATATCGGTATATGCTACACCTCGGATTTTTTGGCAGAACTACACCCTGGGAGGATGCTCTATCTCATTTGGCAGATAATTTTTGGTGAGAACTGAGGAATGTTGCACTTTAAAACAAAGTTTACAGGGCGGAGATATACTTACGGATGCTGGTGGAATAAAAGGGATATCCATAGATGCCTTTGCATACCCCATACTGGCAGAGCAAACATCTAAGTTTACAATTATTGTGCCTTCATCAGTTGGTAATAGGGTTATAGATTGAGGAATGGCTGTTGTCAGTAATAACAATAAAATTAAAACAATGGTAACCCTCTTCATGGCGAGATTTTATAAGAAGTTTTTATAAGTTGTCAATATTTATTTATAATTATAAGAAGGTCTAAAATCATAACTTTAAAATGAGTTTTGTTTACCCCAGAATGGCAATCAAGTATTTTTTTTACTTGACAAAACAATTTTTTAATTATTTTAATATGTGTTAGAAAAGCAGAAAGCAGAAAATATATGGATGGGGGGTTATGGGATGATTTTCAGATCCAGGTTGTTCCTCAAGGTGTTCTCCACAATTGTTTTACTTGTTGGCATCTTTTCCATTGCCTTTTATCTCATTTCCGTTCCCCTTGTAACACGAACGGTTCATACCATAGAGGAGGACTCTGCAAACACCATTCTTGACAATGTCTATTACATGGTTGAAAAGATGTATCTTGACCTCCAGTCTGAAAGGAATGCGGTTATTGAAAGCAGAAAGAGGGAGTTAAAGAACATCGTTTTAATGGCACTTTCCTATATCAAAACCGTCCAGGATCAGGTAAAGCAGGGGTTGATAACCGAAGATGAGGCAAAGGAAAAAGTCCTGGAGGAATTGCGTTCCTTCAGATATGGCAATAACGATTATATATGGGTGTCTGATTACAATTCCGTCCTCATATCTCACCCTGATCCAAGACTGCATAAATTCGATGCCTCAAATCTCAAGGACATTTATGGGAATCTTATAGTGCCTCCCATGGTGGATATAGCGAGAAAAGAAGGTGAAGGTTATTACTCCTACTTCTGGAGACGGCTGGGAGAGGAAAGGCCAATTGAAAAGGTATCCTATTTTAAACACATTCCTGAATGGAAATGGGTAATAGGCACAGGAGTTTATATTGACGATATAGAGAATGAGATTAGCAGAAGAAAAGAGAGGATGATAGAAGACCTCAGGAAAGAACTGCGTGATATCAAGATAGCAAGAACCGGGTATATGTATATATTCGATTCCAGGATGAACATGATAATACATCCAAACCCTAACATCGAGGGAAAGAACTTTGCGTCATTGAAAGATCCCGTAACCGGCAGATCAATAGGAAGAGAACTCATCGAGGCATCCAGAACACCCGAGAGGGTGCTTGAGTATGAATGGGACCGGCCTGATGACCCCGGCAATTATACATACAGGAAGAAATCGTGGGTTCGGTATTTCAAAGGGTTTGACTGGTATATAGCATCTTCCGTATATGTTGACGAACTGTATAAGAGTTCCAGGCAACTTCACAGCAGGATCATTAAGGTAGCCTCCCTCATAATGATTGCCGCCCTTCTTTCAGGATATCTCTTTGTGAGGAGGTTTACAGATCCAATTAGAATTCTTGCAAAACTTACAAAGAAGGTGAGAGAGGGTGACCTTTCGGTAAAAAGCGATATAAAGCGAAGTGATGAGATAGGGATGCTCTCTGATTCCTTCAACGAGATGGTGGAACAATTAAGGACGCATGTGGAAGACCTTGAAAGCAAGGTCAGGGAAAGGACGGCAGAACTTGAAAAGACCATGACAGAACTCTCGATGGCAAAGGAGGAGGCGGAGGCTGCAAACAGGGCAAAGAGTGAGTTCCTTGCCATGATGAGCCACGAGATAAGAACCCCCATGAATGCGATAATCGGCATGGCAGAACTCCTCTGGGAGACAGACCTGACGCCAGAGCAGAGGCAGTATGTCCAGGTATTCAGGTCAGCAGGTGAGAGCCTTCTGGGGATAATCAACGACATCCTTGACATCTCAAAGATTGAGGCAGGAAGACTTACCCTTGAATCCACTGAGTTCTCCCTCAGGGAGGTTGTTGAGGGTATAGGAGATGTAATGGGAGTGAGAGCACACGAAAAGGGCCTTGAACTGGCCATACACATAGGCAGGGATGTGCCTGACTCACTTGTGGGAGACTCGCTGAGGATAAGACAGATAATAATGAACCTCGTTGGGAATGCCATAAAGTTTACAGAGCAGGGTGAGGTGGTGGTAAGCATAAGGAAGGAATCCGAGGAAGACCGGATAGTCACCCTCAAGTGTTCTGTAAGGGATACAGGTATCGGGATACCGGAGGAGAAACTCCAGACAGTGTTTGAAAAGTTCTCGCAGGCAGACACTTCCACCACGAGGCGGTTTGGAGGCACAGGGTTAGGGCTTGCCATATCAAAAAATCTGATAGAGATGATGGGAGGGAGTATCTGGGTGGAGAGTAAGGTGGGAGAGGGCACGACATTCCATTTTACACTGAGGCTGCCAATGGCTACCACGCCTGCCATGGTACAGGAAACAGTCCCAGAAGAGGTGAAGGGGAAGAAGATTCTCATTGTGGATGACAACGCAACAAACCGACTTATCCTGAAAGAGGTGCTTTACCACTGGGATGCAGTGGTTCGGGAGGCAGAGGATGGTCAATCGGCAATAGATGAACTCAGGAAGGCAAAGAATTCTGGAAATCCTTACGACCTGGTGCTTCTTGACTGCAGGATGCCCGGGATGGACGGGTTTCAGGTGGCAGAGACCGTTAAGGGTGACCCCGGCCTTGCCGGAACTGTCATCCTAATGCTTACATCAGATAACCGGGCAAACTATGCAACAAGGGCAAAAGAGATAGGTATATCCAGGTATCTCGTAAAACCGGTAAGGAAGAAGGAACTTTACGATGCCATTTCATCATCCCTTGGGAGGGCAAAGGCAGAGAAGATCAGGAGAAAGGAAGAAGAGAAAATAAGCGAAGAGGTCAGGCCACTGAGGATACTCCTTGTGGAGGACTCGCCTGACAACAGGCTTTTAATACAATCCTATCTGAAGAAGACACCGCATACAGTGGATATAGCGGAAAACGGTAAGGAGGCGGTTGAAAAGTTCAAGGCAGGCAGGTATGACCTTGTGTTCATGGATGTGCAGATGCCTG
>CAYMML010000150.1:0-4576 GCA_964391515.1 uncultured Thermodesulfovibrio sp.
AGATGAGACTTGAGCATCTTGTGGTAGAATAGTTTTAATAATAGGGGGGTGTGTAGCAAAAAACATGAAAAAAATATTTCTAATTGCAATAGTTTGTGTAATCATTTTCCCGGCCATTCTTCATGCTTCAGACAGGGGAAAAGATAAAAATGACGGGAAGGTTGTTTTCCTGAAGCCTGCTCTCCATCAGGAGATAGGAATCAGGACATTAAAGGTAAAGAAAAGGGAGGCTTCCAGGGTAATAAGGACAGTAGGAAGGGTTGAGTATGACGAGGCAAGGATAAGCACAGTAAATATAAAACTTGAAGGCTGGGTGGAAAAACTCCATGCCACTGATACGGGTATGCCTGTTAAAAAAGGGGATATACTTGCAGAGATATACAGCCCTGAACTCTATGTGATGCAGCAGGAGTTTGCCTACCTTGTGCAGTGGATTAAACTCAAACCCCACATCTATAAAAAGAGTGCCGAGTTCCTTCTCTCCGACAGGTACGGTACGATCGGGAGGATGATCACATGGGATGCCAATGAACTCCTGAAGGTCTTTCGTTCAAGGCTGAAGATCTGGGATCTCACCGATGAAGAAATCAGGGCTATTGAAAAGGAGGGGAAACTCTTCAGAACCCTCCCCATTAAAAGCCCGGCCACGGGATACCTGATAAGAAAATCCGTTTTTGAGGGGAAAAGGGTTCTCCCAGGAGAGAATATTTTTGACATTGCAAACCTCGATCAGGTCTGGGTGATAGCAGATTTCTATCAAGGGGATATAAAGCACCTGAGAAAGGGACAGAGGGCAAGAATAACACTGAACGGAGAACCCTCCCGCCATACCGAGGCAGTTCTTGATTATATATACCCCTTTGTATCTGACCAAACAAGGACGGTCAAGGCCAGATACATCCTGAAGAATCCCGATGGCTATCTGAGGCCGGGAATGTTTGTTCATTTAGAACAGACAGAACCCCTGGGTGAGGGTTTTTATCTTCCAGAAACGGCCGTTATGGATACAGGGACAAGAAAGGTTGTCTTTATCTCTCTCGGAGACGGTTATTTCAGGCAGAGAGAGGTGAAGACAGGTGTTGCCTTTGATGGAATGCTTCAGGTAACAGAAGGCCTCTCAGAAGGGGAAGAGGTGGTGGTCTCGGGTAACTTCCTGATTGATGCCGAATCAAGGCTTGAGAGGGCTATCCCCGGCTGCTGTGCTGTTACAGAGGAGAATCCCCGGTAGTGCTTGAAGGACTAATCAGGTTTTCCCTCCGAAACAGAGCCTCCCTTTTCTTCCTGATACTGCTTCTTGTGCTGTGGGGGGGCTGGGCGCTGAAGAATATCCCTCTTGATGCCATCCCCGACATCGGTGATACTCAGGTGATTGTCTATACGGAGTGGCCTGGCAGGAGCCCTGATATCATTGAAGACCAGATCACGTATCCCGTGACGAGGAGCCTTCTATCCGCCCCACGTGTGAAGGTGGTGAGGGGGTACTCCTATCTGGGGAGTTCCTTTGTGTATGTAATCTTTGAGGACGGGACCGATATATACTGGGCACGGAGCAGGGTCCTTGAATGTCTTGAAGGTATGAAGGAGGAACTTCCACCCGGGGTCAGACCGGCACTTGGACCTGATGCAACAGGTGTGGGATGGGGATTCAGTTATGCCCTTTTGGACAGATCAGGAAGGATGGATCTATCAGACCTGCGTACCCTTCAGGACTGGTACCTGAAGTACGAACTGGAGGGGGTTCAGGGGGTTTCGGAGGTGGCAGGAGTCGGTGGGTTTCAGAAGGAGTACCAGATCACCGTGAACCCCGACAACCTCCTTGCATATAATGTAACCCTTGGTGATCTGATAGATGCGGTCAGACGGAGCAACAATGATGTTGCCGGTCGTGTAATTGAGTCTTCGGGCCGGGAGTATATGATAAGGGGGCGGGGTTACATCAAGGACCTGAAGGAGATTGAATCCATCCCTGTAGGGGTTGATATGGAGGGTACACCCGTTCGTGTCAGTGACCTCGGGAGGGTAGAACTGGTTCCAGCCTTCAGGAGGGGGATTTTAGACCTTGACGGCAGGGGAGAGGTTGTGGGCGGGATCGTAGTGGTCCGATTCGGCGAGAGTGTCCTTGATGTGGTGGAGAGGGTGAAGACGAGGATAGAGGAGATCAGGAAGAGCCTTCCCGAAGGTGTTGATATAGTCACGACCTATGACAGGTCTGAACTCATAAGGGGTGCCGTCAGGACACTGGGGGGCGAGATATTAAAACTCTCTCTGGCGGTCCTTGCGGTATGTCTGGTTTTTCTGTTTCATCTTCCCAGTGCCCTTGTAATAATTCTGACCCTTCCCGTTGCGATCCTTGTCTCTTTCATATGCATGTATTACCTTGGCATCAGTTCCAACATAATGAGCCTCGGCGGGATCGCCATCGCTATAGGGGCAATGGTGGATGCTGCTATAATAATGGTCGAAAATGTCCACAAGAGGCTCGGGGAGACAAGGGGTAACCTCTCAGGGAAAGAGAGGTTGAAGATAATCCTGAATGCCGTCCTGGAGGTAGGGCCTTCACTCTTTTTCTCACTCCTTGTTGTGACGGCCGGGTTCATTCCCATCTTTGGCCTTGGCGGGAGGGCGGGGAGGCTCTTTTCTCCCCTTGCCTATACAAAGACCTTTGCAATGCTCTTTGCATCTGTTCTTTCCATAACCCTCGTACCGGTTCTGATAACCTTCTTTATAAAAAAGGGTGCAAGGAGGGAAGAAGACAACCCCTTTTTCAGGTTTATGCAGGGACTTTACGGGAGGGCGGTTGTCTTTTCCCTTAAGCACAGGAGAGGGGTACTTGCTGTAGCGGCTCTCCTGATGATTCTAACCCTTTATCCGGTCATGAAGATAGGAAGGGAGTTCATGCCGCCTCTATTTGAGGGGACCCTCTTCTATATGCCTGTGACGCTACCGGGGATTTCCATATCTGAGGCATGGAAGATACTCCAATTACAGGACCGGCTGATAAAGGAGATACCTGAGGTCTCCACCGTCTTTGGAAAGGCCGGGAGGGCGGATACAGCCACTGACCCTGCTCCCCTGGAGATGTTCGAGACGGTCATAAATCTCAAACCAAGGTCAGAGTGGAGAGAAGGAACCACTGTGAATGACATCATCAATGCTCTCAGGAAAAAACTTGCCCTTCCTGGCCTTGTGAACTCCTTCACCATGCCTATAAGGGCAAGGCTGGATATGCTATCAACAGGCATAAGGACACCCCTTGGGATTAAGGTTATCGGTCCTGATGTGAAAAAAGTGGAGCGTATAGGTATGAGTGTGGAGAAACTCCTTTCCGGCGAAGAGGGTATCGGTACGGTCTATGCCGACAGGATAAGTACAGGTACCTATCTTGACATTATTCCTGACAGGGTGAAGGCTGGGAGGTACGGACTTAATATAGGAGACATAAACGATGTCATCGAGACTGCCATTGGTGGTAGTTCGATATCTACGATCATAAAGGGCAGGGAGAGATATCCCCTCACGGTCAGGTACCCCCGGGAGAGGAGGGACTCCATTGACTCCATAGCCCGGATACTTGTATCTCCCTCTGTAAGGATGTTTAGTGGCAGAAGCGGCCTCTCCGCCACTGCTCCTCTGAACAGGCTTTTTGAAGAGGGGAGGGGTATGGTGCTTCAGGTTCCTCTGGGGGAGGTGGCTGACGTAGTGGTATCGGACGGACCGTCTATTATCAAAACGGAGGACGGCTTCCCGGTCTCCTATGTCTCCATCGACCCTGCCGGCCATGACGTTGGGAACATACTGGAAAAGATAAAGAGAGGGATCGCCTCATTAAATCTGCCCCCCGGATACAGGCTTGAACTCTCAGGTGAGTTTCAGTACATGAAAGAGACCCTGGAGAGGCTTTATCTGCTCATACCACTTACCCTGTTGATAATCGGTTTTCTTTTGTATCTGAATACCCGTTCCTGGCAGAAGGTGTTGATTGTGCTCCTTTCCGTTCCCTTCTCACTGATAGGTTCCTTTTGGCTTCTCTATATCCTTGGCTATAAACTAAGCACCGCTGTCTGGGTGGGGCTTATCGCCCTTGCCGGGATTGATGCTGAGACCGGTGTGATAATGCTTCTATATCTTGACATCGCCTATAATAAAAGAAAAAGTAGTGGTGAACTAACAGAAACTTCACTCAGGGAGGCCATAATGGAAGGTGCGGTCAGGCGTCTACGCCCAAAGATAATGACTGCCTCAGTGATCGTGGCAGGGCTACTTCCACTCCTCTTTGGTGAGGGGCCAGGTGCCGATGTGATGAAACGGATCGCAGCCCCAATGGTGGGTGGTGTATTTACCTCAGTTTTACTTGAACTGATAATATATCCACTAATTTACTCACTCTGGAGGGGAAGAACCTCAGGTTGAGATAAGGCGATTAACCCCGCCTCTGACTGGTAGTTTGTAAAGCAAAGCCAGATAGTTTTTACAGGTGCTGCCTATATTCACAGTAATGAGTGCCTAATAAAATGCATGGATTGATAGGGTTTCATATATGCTATAATTAGATAGTTGCTGGTGGGGTTTTAAACTT
>CAYMML010000151.1:0-4557 GCA_964391515.1 uncultured Thermodesulfovibrio sp.
TGATAGGGTTTCATATATGCTATAATTAGATAGTTGCTGGTGGGGTTTTAAACTTTTACAAGGTCTTAATTAAGGAAAGGAGGAGTTATGGCGACGATCAAACGGTCAATTGAGATTGGCGCGCCACTTGAGAAGGTCTTTAACTTTGTTTCATCCCCTGAGAACTGGACCAGGTATGTGACGAGTTTGATAGCGGTGGAGAACCTGAGTGATCAGGAGATAAAGCCCGGGACAACCTTTGACTGGACTTACAGGATGCTCGGCACCGACTTTAAGGGCAAGGGGAAGGTTCTTGATTACGAGAAAAACAGGAAGTTTACCATGCGTATGGAGGGCAACTTTCCAATCACCGAGACCTACATCTTCGACGGTGACCAGAACAGCACCACACTCACCGTGGAGATCGAATACGAACTCCCGGGCAGGCTCCTTGGTGCCATTGCCGACAAGATTGTGGTGGAGAAACTTAATGTGAAAGAGGCGGACACCGTCCTTGACAAGGTAAAGACTCTCTGCGAGGAGGCGTAGCACCGCTTCTTAGATGATCTTCAGCATAATAAAACAGTCCTTTCTTAACCAGAAGAAGGCGATGGCGCTGATTGTCTTATCCGTGGCAGTCGGGACAGCCATCGCCACTTCACTCCTTGCACTCTCCATGGACATATCCTCTAAGGTCTCAAAAGAACTCCGGGCATTTGGTGCCAACATACTGGTAGAGCCGAGGCTTGGCGGGCTTGCCGGGCTAAGTGAGCAGGAGAGGTTTCTGTTTGAGGAGGATATTGTAAAGATAAAGACCATATTCTGGAGGCACAATGTGCTGGGGATGGTTCCTTTTCTGTACAAAAAAGACGGATCAACCGGTATCACAATAGCGGGAACCTGGTATGAAAAACCGGTAAGGATTCCTGGTGAAAAGGAGCCGTTTGTCACCGGGATAAGCAGGGTGATGCCCTGGTGGCAGATCAGGGGTAGATGGCCTGCAGATACCGGTGAGGTAGCACTCGGTGCCGGGCTTGCGGCAAAACTTAAGAAGGGGGTGGGTGAAGGAATTTCTTTGCTTGGTAAGGAGTTCAGGGTGGTGGGAATTGTAAACTCCGGTGGTAAAGAGGATGAGATGGTGGTGATGGATCTTGACAGCCTTCAGTCGGTCTCGGGTCTTGAGGGGAAGGTATCGAGGGTTTATGTGAGTGCCCTTACCACCCCCATGGATGAGTTTGCCTATAAAGACCCCGAAAAGATGACCCGTGCTGAGTACGAAAAGTGGTACTGCACGGGTTATGTCACCTCCATAGCAAAGCAGGTGGAAGAGGTGATGAGGGGCTCGGTGGCAAGACCAATCTGGCCGGTGGCTGAGACGGAGGGAAAGGTTCTGAACAGACTAAAGATACTCATCTATCTTCTCACGGTGATGGCCCTTCTGGGTGCTGCCCTTGGGGTTTCAACCACGATGGTTATGAGCCTTTTAAGGAGGACTCACGAGGTTGCACTCATGAAGGCAATAGGTGCAGACCGGATAAAGACCATAATGATCTTCCTCTCCGAGGCACTCCTGCTTGGTTTTGCGGGAGGGCTGGTGGGTTACCTCTCGTCCTTTTTGCTTACGAAGTTTATAGGCTATAAGGTCTTTGGAACCGGGCTTGAGCAGAGGGCTATCCTTCTTCCGGTGAGTATGCTTTCTTCAATCCTGATAGTGGTGATGGGTGCATATCTCCCCATCAGGAAGGCTCTTGGCATAAGGCCGGCAATAGTCCTGAAAGGTGAGTAGAAGATGAACAGGTGGTTTTTCTACTTTCTCAAAAAGGCAATCATGCAGCGAAAGGGAAGGTTTATAATCGGCTCCTTCTCGGTGATGCTCACTGTGGGGGTGGTAACGGCACTCGTAGTGGTCTCAACGGGCGTGAGGGACAAGATGGGAAGGCAACTCAGTGCCTATGGTGCAAATATGATTCTTACCCCTTCAGAGCAAAAGGCAATACCGGAGGCGGTCTTTGAAAAGATACAGAGAATCTCCGGTGATGTGAGAGAGGCAACCGGCCATGTATATGGAACGGTGCTGACAGAAGGCAGGGTGGTGGATATAATCGGGCTTGATCTCAAAAACCCCCAGGGGTTCAGGATAAAGGGGAGACTGCCTGAGAAACCCTACGAGGCGGTTTCAGGCATCAGGCTTTCAGACCTCATGGGACTTGAGGTGGGTAGTGAACTTACACTAAAAAACCCTGAGGGGCGAATAAAGATTACCGGTGTATTTGAGAAGGGCTCAGATGAGGATTCTGCATTATTGCTCGGTTTAAATGATGCGCGGAAACTCCTTGGCATTGATGGCTACAGTGCCATACTGCTCAGTGTGAATACATCCGGTATTGAAAAAGTCTCCCAACTCATAAGCAGTACCTTTCCAGGACTACGTGTAAAGACTATAAGACAGATTGCGGTTGCAGAGGAGCGTCTTCTGGGGAAGATAGAACTCCTGATGGTGCTGGTTACGCTGGTTGTGCTGTTTTCGTCTGCCGTGGCACTTGGGAGCACAATGGGTGCCAATGTGATAGAACGGATGGAGGAGATAGGGCTCATGAAGGCGATAGGTGCAAGGCGAGAGGACGTGAGGGGTTTTTTCCTCTTCGAGGCGGTTTTTGAAGGCCTGGTGGGTTCTCTGGCCGGCCTCCCTGCGGGGGTGTTGATTGCCGAGGTTGTATCCCTCTCCGCCTTTCACTCCTATGTGCCTGTGAAGGTGCTGTATCTTGCCCTGCCGGTTGTGGCAGGTGTGGCACTTTCACTCCTTGCCACTTACCTCCCTGTAAGAGATGCGGTAAGGGCGGTTCCATCAGAAATCTTGCGAGGAGAATAATCATGGATATCATCAGGGTTGAAGACCTTAAAAAGGAGTACCAGACGGCTGTTGCGTTGAGGGGGGTGGATCTCCAGATTGAGAAGGGGCAGTGGGTGAGCATAGTGGGGCCATCGGGCTCGGGCAAGAGCACGCTTTTAAATATTCTTGGGGGGCTTGATCATCCAACGGATGGCAGGGTGCTTGTAAACGGAACTGATATAAATACCCTTTCGGAAGATGAGTTATCCGTGTTCAGGCGTGAGAACATAGGGTTCGTCTTCCAGCAGTCTCATCTCATCCCCTATCTGGACGCCACAGAGAATGTGATGCTTGCACAGTTTTTCCATAGCATTCCCGACAGGGAGGAGGCTGAAGAGGCGCTCCGGCGGGTCGGGCTCGGGCACAGGCTCAATCACAGGCCCTCCCAGTTGAGCGGTGGTGAACAGCAGAGGGTCTGTATTGCCAGGTCTCTTATTAACAACCCCTCCATACTGCTTGCAGATGAGCCCACCGGCAACCTCGACAGGGCAAACACGAAGAATGTCCTTGAACTCCTGAAGACCCTCCATGAGGACGAACACTTCACCATTGTGCTCGTTACTCACGACCCCTATGTCTCAGAGTGGGCGGAGCGTGTGGTCCATATGGAGGATGGCAGGGTAATAAGCGATGAAACCCGTACCCCCTGAGATAATCTTTGGCGGTCTGAAGGAGGCACTAAAACTCTGGGCTGTCTTTCTGTTTTCCTGGAGTTTTTTCAAAAAGGAGGGAAGGAGGGGCCTTGTCTTATCTGTTCTTGCGGGATTTCTCCTTTCGGCGGTGTGTTCGGTCATCCTTATAAAGGGGATGACATCGTCTTCGTTTTCACTTGTACTCGAGAAGTCCACCGGTTACTCCTTCGGTGTGCTCTACCTCATTTCTCTCTTTCTGTTCGTTCACTACTCTGGGACGGATCTGCTTGGGCCACTGAAGGGTGCGTTTAGCAGAGGGGGTATTGGCCATTTCTTTGTGTTTATGCTTTCTGCCCTTTACTTCTTCCCGGATGTAAGCGGTGGGCTCATCTACCTTGGTGATCAGGTTCGCCTTTCGGAGGGGTACGAGAGGGTGTTTGTGTTTCTTGGGGTGCTTATGGTATCACTTCTTGCCCTTGTGATGATAACGACCCGAGGCAGGGGTGGAAGGGTATTTGGTTCCTTTACGGGTATGTTTGATGCCCCACAACTTCTGCTCTTCTTTTCCCTCCTCAAACTGCTCACAGGTGGTGTGGGTGGTGTTGGTGATATAACCCTCGTTCCCACCGTTCAGGCAGGCATTATGAAACTCATACACGATATGGTGCACCAGACCTTTGTGCTGGTGATGGTTCCGGATCACATGATACTTTCCACCACCACATGGAACTTTGTGGGGTTTATTTTCAGGGAGACCTTTGCACTTTACCTCTCACTTGTGGTGCTCTTTCTGCCACTCTTTGTGGTGATGCGGGCGTATGTGGCCGCACCTGTTGAGGCTCCGATGGAGTTTCCCACAAAGGCGGAGAGGCGGAAGTACATAAAGTCGGTAAAAAACGAGCGGCTTCTGAAGAGCATTCCTGCGGTGGTGTTTCTCGTAATAATACTCGGTGTCTGGCTTTCCCAGAAGGGGGAGGACCTCTCAAGGCTGTACAACCCCGAACCACAACCCCTGGTGGCTGAGTCCGGAGAGGTGAGGATACCGATAAGCACACC
>CAYMML010000152.1:0-4554 GCA_964391515.1 uncultured Thermodesulfovibrio sp.
TAACGTTACAAATAGTAATACGCTTAACTAAAAAACTCACCACTCCGTTCGGTAGTTGGGTGACTCCTTCGTAATTATTACATCATGTACATGGCTTTCTCTTAGCCCTGCATTGGTTATCTGGATAAATCTTGCCTTTTTCCTTAACTCCTCAAGGGTTCTGCATCCACAGTAACCCATTCCGGATTTGAGACCTCCCACCAGTTGGTGAACACTATGAGAAAGTGGACCCTTATAGGGGACCCTACCTTCTACTCCTTCAGGGACGAGTTTGGAAGTTTCAACGCCTTCCTGTCCGTATCGGTCGCGGGCACCCTGTGCCATTGCGCCAAGCGAACCCATACCACGGTAAACCTTATAACTCCTTCCCTGAAATAGGATTATCTCTCCTGGGGATTCATCAGTTCCGGCAAACAGGCTTCCTATCATGACCACATGAGCGCCTGCTGCAAGTGCCTTGGTGATGTCACCTGAGAACTTTATCCCTCCATCTGCGATGAGGGGAATTTTGTGTTTTTTGGTAACAGAGAAACACTCGTTTATCGCAGTTATCTGCGGTACACCTGCACCTGCTACGACACGGGTGGTGCATATTGATCCAGGGCCTATACCAACCTTGATGGCATCAGCACCTGCCTCGATCAGATCGGTTGCCCCTTCCCTTGTAGCCACATTACCGGCAACCACGTCTATCTTAAACCGTTTTTTTACCATTTTCAATGTCTTTATCACCGCCTCGCTGTGTCCATGTGCGGTATCAATCACGATAAGATCCACACCGGCATTGACAAGAAGTTCTGCTCTCTCAATGGCGGAGTCACCCACACCAATTGCGGCACCAACCCTGAGCCTTCCCATCTCGTCTTTACAGGCATTTGGGTACTTTTTCCTCTTCTCAATGTCCTTTATCGTTATTAATCCTTTGAGGTTGTTGTTGCGGTCAACGATTGGCAGTTTTTCAATCTTGTACCGGTGTAGTATCTCCTTTGCCTCCTCCAGAGAGATGTTCTCCTTTGCAGTGATCAGGTTTTTGGAGGTCATTACATCTTTTACCTTTCTGGTGTTGTCGGTTTCGAATCGGAGATCACGGTTTGTGAGAATACCGACGAGTTTACCCTTAACGGTGACCGGAACCCCTGAAATCCGGTACCTCTCCATAATCTTGAGGGCATCGCTAATCGGGGCATCTGGAGAGATCGTAATTGGGTCTATGATCATGCCGCTTTCGGACTTCTTTACCTTGTCGATCTCAAGAGCCTGCCTATCGGGAGGCATAGCCCTGTGGATAATGCCCATACCACCTTCCCTTGCCATTGCAATGGCAAGAGATGATTCCGTAACCGTATCCATTGCCGCACTTATCAGGGGGATGTTAAGTTTAATGTTCCGGGTAATGTGGGTAGAAACGTCGGCATCTTTTGGGGTCACATCAGACTTTGACGGTAGGAGCAAAACATCATCAAAGGTAAGACCTACAGGTACGTTTTTTTGTAACATGAACACCTCTCAGATCTAAAGTATAATTTGAAATCTTACCATTTTCTTTAATTTTAAAGCAAATCTTTGGACGGGAGATAAAGGTAAGTTTGCAGGACTTTCTTTTGCCATATATCACATTAGTAGTGCCGACATTTGCAGGCAGACTTTTACAGGTATCTGATTTGATTTAATGTTTAATGAAGAATCCCTATGGCAAAACCACTGAGATCGGTGTATATTAAACTATAAAGAGACATTCTATCTTCAATAATAGTGACACAGGTGGTGATTTCATGGCACTACCGATATCGGTAAAAGCCGAATTGTTTTCTCAGTAATGCCTTGCCTGGTGTAGCGGGTTTTTGGTTTTGCAGATTTAGAAATCAGTAACGAAAACTCTCTAATTCTCCAGACCTCTTTCTGAAATCAATTACTTGATCAACAAGGGGGGTCTTTGAGATTACGGGTATCTGTTCCTCCAGCGTGGGTCTTTCACCCTTGTAAAAAATTCCGGTTGGAATCCTTGTCCCCCACTCAAGGGAGACCCTGAAGGCATTAATCCTGTCAGTTGGGTCGTGTTCTTCACCCAGTTTGTATATGCGCTCTCTGTACCAATTGTACGTATTTACTTTGTTGAAACTCACACAGGGCTGTAGTATATCCACAATAGAAAACCCCCTGTGAAGTATTGCCTCCTTTATAAGCGTCTTCAGAAAATCAGTATCACCTGCAAAACCCCTTGCAACGAAACCTGCATTCAGGGCGATGGCAAGGGAGAGTGGGTTCATGGGCTCTGAGAGGCTACCGAAAGGCTGGGTTTTAGAGATCGTGCCGGGTTCAGATGTAGGTGATGCCTGGCCCTTGGTGAGGCCGTAGATCTGGTTATTATGCACAAGGAGCGTTATGTTAGGGTTTCTCCTAATGGCGTGGATAAAATGGTTTCCTCCCTCACCATAACAATCACCGTCACCTGCTATGGCTATAACGGTAAGTTCATGGTTGGCAAGTTTTGCAGCAGTTGCTACAGGGAGGGTCCTGCCATGAAGACCGTTGAAGGTGTTTCCCCTCATATAGTGAGGGAGTTTACCTGACTGTCCTATTCCAGAAACAAGGAGTATCTGTGTTGGCGAAAGTCTCAGTTCCACCAGGGCAGACTTTAGTGTTTCAAGTATGGGGAAATTGCCACAGCCGGGGCACCAGGCCGGGGTTTGACCTGAAAAGTCACTCTCTTTTAGCATTATTCTCCTCTGTTTATCATGTCTGTTATCTCCTCGACCAACTGGTCGAGCAAAAAGGGCCTTCCATCGTATTTTCTGATTCGATCTGAAAAGGAGATGCCGAGTTCTGCCTTCAAAAAACGCTCAAACTGACCTGTGGCATTGTTTTCTATTATGAATGTCTTGCGTGCCCTGTTGAAAGAGCCCAGAAAATCACCAAGTTTCTCTGTGGGGAGAGGAGATATCTCGCTGAAGTGGCAAGCACCTATACTGAACTTTTCAGAAAGTTCATTTGACAGGTCTTTTAATAATCCGTAAGTGGAGCCCCACCCAACGAGAAGTATCTCAGGATTGTTGTTTCCAAAGAGTTCGGGAGGAGATATCTCATCTATAATGTGAGGAAGTTTTCTTAATAGCCTCTTTTCAACCATCCTGTTTCTTGTTTCGGCATCCTCTATGATGTGGCCTTCCTCGTCATGCTCATCACTGTCAGCAACCACAGTGCCGTCTATTTTACCAGGCACAGCGAGGGGAGATACTCCGGTTTCTGTAAACGAGTATCTCCTGTATGGCTCATCTCTAACTGACCTTAACCTGAAATCTTCATTTTTTATTGCCACTTTGTCGATATCTAAGTAAGTCCATTCTGAATCGGCAAGGTACTGGTCAGAGAGTATAAAGGCGGGTATCTGGTATTTTTCAGCAAGATAAAATGCCTTGTTAGTGAGGTGGATTGCCTGTTCAGGACTTCCAGGGGCAAAGAGAACCCTGGGGAACTCCCCATGTCCTGAATGCAAAACAAAAAGGAGGTCTCCCTGTTCTGTTCTGGTGGGAAGCCCTGTTGCAGGTCCAGGTCTCTGAACCTCTGCAATCACGATAGGTGTCTCGGTCATCCCGGCAAGTGATACACCTTCTACCATAAGCGCATACCCACCTCCGGAGGTTCCCGTCATAGCCCTCACGCCTGCAAAAGAGGCACCAAGAGCCATATTTATTGCAGATATCTCGTCTTCCGCCTGTTCAACTATTATCCCGTGTTCCTTTGCCTTTGATGCCAGGTATATCATTATTCCGGTTGAAGGGGTCATGGGGTATGCTGAATAGAATTTACAGCCACTTATGAGAGCGCCATAGCCAATGGCCTGATTGCCGTTTATTAGATAGAGGGGCTTAGTATCTCTGTCTTTTTTAAATGAGAAACTGCAGGCTGGACAGTTTTCCCTTGCATATAGGTATCCTGCCTGTGCTGCCCTGATATTAGCCTCCACCGTTTCTGAGCCTTTTTTTGAAAAGACACGGGTGATTATCTTATTGTAGACATCCATATCTGACTTTAACATTCCGAGAACAGCCCCGATGGCTACAGTGTTTGCCATTATCTTATCACCACCATGTTTCTCTGCAAGTTCAATAAATGGGATGTTCAAAAAGGAAGAGCCATCAGGTGATTTGCCGATCTGTGTTTTATCGTATACAACTATTGAACTCTCTGTTAGTGAACTGCGGTGTAACTCTACCGTTTCATCGTCAAGTGCAACAAGGATATTAACTAAACTCCTTGATGAATGCACGGGTGTCTCAGATACCCTTATCTGGTAGTAATTGTGTCCCCCCCTGATCCTTGACATATAGTCCTGGTGAGTGAAGACATGAAGACCGGAGGTGGAAAAGACCCTGGAAAGGACAGACCCAATGGTCTGTATTCCCTGGCCTGCCTCCCCCCCTATCATGATGGTGTATTCCATTGTCTTATTGTATCACATTGGAAGTAAACTTTATATTGACCTCTATCCCGAATAGAATAAAAGGGGCATGTCTATGAGAGTGCGCAAGGCATGTAGAAGATGATGCATAGGGT